>NZ_JBRBDK010000004.1:0-289675 GCF_052805135.1 Agromyces arachidis | reverse complement strand
GCAACCAACCCCCGACGCGCCCACCCCGCAAACGAACGCAAACCCGACGTCTCCATCAGAGGGTGACCTGCTTTCCGTCCTCAAGCGCGGCAAAGATCGCGGCGCGCACGTCGGCGAGATACCGGTCAAGTGCCAGCTCCGAATCGATGACCACGACGTTCTTCGGAATGTCGATCGAGCCGAGCGACACCGTTACCACTTCATCGGTGACGTTTAGGAGGTCGAATGCCTCCGGCAGGGCCTTCTCTTCGAACCGGTCTCCGAGCTGTCGAATCTCGGCCACGAACTGCACTGCCTCGAGCGGGGCACGGGCGACTTCGAGCACACGGATTGCGCGCTCCTGCGTGTCGTCGTCGGCGGCCTGGAACTGGGCGGACGCGCGCACCTGCGCAATCCGTTCGTCGATCACCCCCATCTCACGCTCACGTTCCTGATCGACCGCGTCTTCGATGGCCGAACGCAGCAGGTTCGCGGCCTGCTTGAGCTTCGCGGTCTTCGCCCCGCGGAAGATTCCCGGGTCGGCGAGCGCCTCGCGGACCGGATTCACCTGATCGTCGTCGACAAACGCAATGTTGCCGATCTGACGGTCGAGCAGTGCCTGCGCCTCATCGAAGATCGCTTTCTGGTCGCCGGCGAGAAATGACTGTACGGGCGCAATGACGCTCTCCTTCGCCTCGAGGAGGAGATCGGCGACCTCAACAAAGCCGTCGAAGAACCAATCCTCGGTCTGCCCCGCCGCGCGATTCAGCAGCTGAAGCGGCTCATCCAGTTCGGACGCGAACGGGTACGCCGTGCCCCGCAGAGCCACGACAAGGTCGCGCTCACCGACGAGACGGTCCCGTACGTGGCGCGCAAGCTCGCCCGGATCAGCGAGTGTCGTCGGCTCATTGAAATAGTCCGTACAGAAGCGCCGCAACCGCTGCACCTTGGCGGGGTCGATGACCTCCGTCACCTTCACGACGGTCTGTGCCTGACGCGCGGTGTTCCTCAGCGTCGAGGCAAGGTCGGGCTGCTTGACGACGTTGCCGTCAACAGACGCCGTGAGCTCCGCAGTCGCGATGAGTCGGGCGAGACCCGAGAGCGTCGCGGCGAGCGGCCACCCGTAGGGCTTCGCCTCGAAGTGGTCGACCAGGGTCTTCACCGTCGCCTGGCCCCCCTGCCGGGCGACCAGCGCGACACGATTGAACACCTCGTCGGTGACCGGCTTGAGCTTTGTGTATTCGATCGCGGCATCCAGAGTCTCCCCATCGCCGCGGGCATAGCTCGCGACATCCGACTCGCTAAACACCACTCCCCCAAGCAGGTTCAGGCTCGGGTAAACCTTGCCGACGAGAGCCTGCAGCCCCTCGTCGAGCTTGCCCTGTGCGTCCTGCGTGCTCGACGCGACATCCTGCGCGTTGACGATGAGCGTCGCGGCACCGACCGCACGGCGGAGTCGTTCGATCAGCTCCTTCCGACGCGCATCGTTCATCGCGCGCTTCGAGAGCAGGATGCTCTGCTCCGCCGCCGACAACGACGGGGTGTTCTTCTGCTTGACGTACTTGTCGGTCTTCAGCAACAGCGTAAGGTCGGGCAGCAACCGATCATCGGCCGCCAGGATCACCCGAAGCTCGTCGCGCCCAGCACTCTGGAGACGCAGATCGGATTCCGCATGCGGGTTGTTGGGCGTGATGACATGAATCGTGAGCGAACGTTGCGCGCCGTGGACCTGGTCGTCGATCATCCACCCAAAGGCAAAGTCCTGTCCGGTCTTCTTGTAGGTGATCTTGGTCGGCCGCATGACGTCTCCGGAGAGCAGCTCGTGCAGCTTCCGGCTGACCTCACTCGAGTCCACGGGAACGTTCTTGATCTCGCCTTCCATCACCTGCTCGTCGTTGGTCAAGTACGAGTAGACGTCGCCGTTGCGCTGGATGTACGTCTGCGCTTCAAGAAGGTCGAGAGCAGCCTTGATGTCGAGGTGCAGCTTCGCGATGTTCTGCTCGAAGTCGTCGAAGAGCAGGATTCCGATGTTGCGAACGGTCGTGTGCTCCTTGAAGCCCTCGACGTACTTCACCAGGAACAGCGCCTTGAGGACCCGCACCGCGAAATCGTCGCCGAGGTTTCGGCGCGCGATCTCGATCTGACCCTTCGCCGCAGCCTTGATGTCCGCTTCGAGCCCGTCGTAGAAGCTGTCGAACGGAGCGAGCGAGCCCACCTGCCGGTCGCCGAACCGCATCGCGACCTGCTGCACCGCCGCGAGCATCGAGCGCTCGCCGACTGCCGCGTTCCGACCCTCGAACGCGTTGTGCTCCGACAGGCCGATCATCGCGAGATGGAACATCCCGAACTGGAAGTTCACGAACGGGTACGTGCCGACGAAGCTCTCGACGTTCGGGTAATTGCGGAAGGTCTTCGCGTTGTCGCCGAATTCGAAGAAGGTCTTGAAGTTCGCGTGCTCCTCTTCGAACAGCACCTCAAGCGCGTCGGCCGCGACCGTAGTCTTCAGCAGGAGGCGCTTTCGGATGACCTCCTCGACATCGTGGCTCGTCAGATTCACGCGCGTCTTGAAGCGGTCACGGATCTTCGAGAAGTCCTGGCTCTGCTCGCGCGTGCGGTCGCCGACGACCTTCTCCATGTCCTCCTGAGAGGTGACGAACACCCACGCGCGGCCTTGACAGGTCGTGTTCAGCGCCTCCGCGATGGTCTGCAGCTCAAGCATCAGGCCCACATTCGAGCCGATGAACTGACCGATCTCGTCCACGAAGAAGGCGAGACGGTGCTGCGTGCTCTCCTGCGCATTCAGCCAGTCGAGCACCTCTTCGGCGAAGTCGCCGACCGACAAGGAGTATGTCTCGCGGTACGAGGCGAGGATGTTCTTCGGCGCATCGTCCCCTGCCCCGGTGACTTCAGCGAAGGCCGGCGCAGCCCACATTTCGGCGAAGACACCAGCGTCGCGGCGATCTTCCCACTTCGCGTTCGCCCGCGCCTGGAACGCCTCCTTGAACGCCTCGAGCTTTCCTTCACGGTCCAGATCCCGCTCGAAGCGCGCAACGTACGGCTGCTTGCCCTCGTACCCCCGCGCTTCGTTGAAGACGCGTGCGAACGCGCGAAGGATGACATCCCCTTGATCCTTGTTCGTAGCCTCCTCAGCGATGTTGAAGAGCAAGCTCGTTCCCGGGATCTTGGCGGACTTCGCGATCAACCCGCGGAGGAACGCGTCATCAGTCTTCGTCTCGAAACTGGTCGCAACTTCGGCTCGCGGGAACTCCTGCCGGGCGACATCGCCGAGCAGATGAGACAGCATCTTCAGCATGTGGGACTTGCCAGAGCCGAAGAATCCCGAAATCCACACGCCGTTGGCGGTCTGATAGTCGATGTACGCCTCGAGTACCTTCGAGAGGTACTTCTCGATCTCGTTGGTTAGGACGTACTCGTCAATCTCAGTACGCAAATGACTGGCATCGCTCGCACGGATCACCCCATCGATGGGGCGAGCGATGTCCTTTACAAAGAGTTCGGCAAGCTTGAGCTGTTCGGGCATGTTCAGACTTCCGTGTCGAGAATGTTGCGAGCGCGATAGTAGCGATCGTCATGGAGGCGGTCGAAGAGAGACAAGGTCGAGCCGAGACCGGCCGAGTGGGTGTAGCTGCCGGGGAAGAACATCACGACCGGGATCGAGCGCGCGATCTCATGAATGTTCTCAAGCACCACGTGAGACCGGATGACGGGATAGATTCCGCCGACACCGGTGAGGATGACGACCCGCGCCGTGGACTCGGCCAATCGACGGCGGATCGCCGGAACGAGGTGTTCACGCGGGTCCAGCATGGACCTCAGATCCTCAAGAAAGTGCTCGCGCGCGACCTGTGGCTCCGTCGCCGCGACGGCCTCGAGGAAGCCCCGCTCACGGAGCAGATCGACGGCCAGCTCATGCAGATTGATTTCAAGCGCAGTGACACCAATCTCAGCAAGCCGCCGCTTGAGCCTCTTCGTTCCCTCCTCCACGTCGCGATGCTTCGACGCGTCATAGGGATAGATGTAGACGGGAATCTCGTTGTTCAGCCCTTCCATCGCAAGGAAGCGCGGGCTGCTCATCACGCGAAAAAGGTGCTCCTCTTGCTGCGGAAGCGCGGTTCGGGTGTTCATGCGCGGGCGGCTCCAGCGATCACATCGTCGTGCAGGGGAAAGACGGAGAGATCGCGCCTCGCTGTCGCATGGCTGAGCACGGCGACCACTCGATCGCTCGGCATCGCAGACTCGATGACACCGTCATCGTTCACGATGCGTGCCTCGCGAAGCATCCTCATCAGGTTCTGACGGAGCTTCGCTACCGTCGATGGCGCCAGAGCCTCGAGTTCCGGGTGCCACTCAGCTTGCCTGCGGAGAAAGCGATCGAAGTCGTCCGCATCAAGGTCGAGATCCAAGGCGAGGAACTTCTCCCGAACGATGTCGCGCGCGAAGTCTGCGACGAATTCGTACTGGCGCGTCAGGGCGATCCACGCGAGCTGAGCCCGCTCCTCGTCGTTGCCATGTTGGAGGAGGTCACGCTCAGCGGAAGACAACCGTGATGTGCGATCGACGAGCTCGCGTGTCAGGCGAGCTATCGAAGCATCTGTGCGGCCCGGCAGCAGACGCTGTGTCTCGAGCCGCCGGCGAGCCCGAACCGGGTCGCCGGCGACGGAGTCAAGCTCGGCCGCAACGAGCGCGAGTTCAGTGACGTACAGGCGCCCCGATGTGAACGACAGCCGGTACTGCGACATCGACGCACACCTCCAGCGTTGTTCGGTTCGCTCGCCTGGAAATGGCAAGTGGAGCAGCTTAGCGGAGTTGGGCGGATTGGCGCATGCCAACCTCTGGCACACCTCGACTAGGCCTGACTTGAGCCTAGCCAGCGGGTGGGGCGATCCGGTGCTGGGCACCGCATGAGCGGATCTCGCGGCAAGTGACGCACCATGGGCCTGACGAGGGTCACTACCCGTGCTGGGGCGGCGTGCCCTGGATCGGGGCGGCAAGAAGCGGCATGGCGTCACGGCCATCGCCTAGGCGACGCCTTCGACATCCTCTGCGCCGACGCTCGCTTCGTTCACTCGGTGCCCCGGCTTCGTGAGCTCGAGGCTTGCGAGGTGCTTCTGCAAACGCTTCGACATCGGAAGGAAGGTCACAAGAGTGAGTCCACCGGAGAACACGGCTCCCGCGACCGGGACGAGCTTCGCTACACCACCGGCAAAGAGCTGTTTCGTCAGTCGGATGCCGAGGTAGGCCGCAACCTTTTTCACGACAGGGTAGATCGCCCCCTTTGTCAGGGCTTGTTGCGGCAGCTTCTTGAGGACTTGTCCGGCGATCATCGCCGACACTCTGGTCACCCCAGCCTGAGCCATCTGAACTCCGAACATCACCCCTACGAACAGGGTGAGCATGCTTTCGGTGGCCTCATCGAGTTCTTCGCCATCATCGGCGAAGAGGTCGGGCCAGCCGTAGACATAGGCCAGCTTCTGAGCGATGCGGAGCACGTGACCGAAATACTGGACAAGGTCGGCGGGGATGGTGCCCACCATCGCGAACCCACCCGGAATTCCAGCCAGCGTGGAGATCCCGGTCACCTTGCTTGTCTCGAACCTGATCGAAGTGTTGGCGACCTCAGTGATTACCTCGAAAGGAACGCCAGCCGCCGCGGGTGTCTCAGCAATCGCGGCGTCGATCTGCTCCTCGGAGCAGTAACGCTTCAGCGCTGCGCGCAGGTAGCTTGCTCGATCGATTCGGACTCCGGGTAGCTTCGCCGAGGCGTCCAGGACCTGTGTGAATCGCGATCCAGGACTCTCAACTTCTTTGCTCTCGGCCATAGCTGACGATCGTATCGGCGGTATCGCCTCACACGTGATCGTGGGCCGGCTTTCCGACGAGCACCGGAGAATCGGGAGGCAGGTCAGCGACGTCATTCCCGCGCGGTTCATGACCGCGCGCTGATTTCGGAGGCCGCGCGGCCCCCGTTCTGGGGTCACGTGTCGTGCGTGATGCTCCCGCAGCACACCGTAGCTCGGGTGCTCTCACGTTAATCACCGCAACGCCGCGCCGCCCACCGATGCCGTGCGCGAGCGACCGACGCACGGCGAGCGCAGCGATGTTGTCGCGCACGATGATCGTCACCGGCGCAAGCGCGTCGCCACCCTTCGCCTCAGCGACGAGTTCGCGCAGCTTCGCGACGGCTTCGCGCCGTGGCGAGTGGCTGCGCGCGCATGTCGACCCCCTGTGGGTGACGGTAGCGAGCTCTACTCACGCCGTGGAATCGCGCGATAGCCTCTGGGCTGCCACCGCGACCCAAGTGAGCGCCCTTGTCCACGCGGTCGAGCGCTAGACCAAGCACAGGACGCCGGCGAGCGCGAACCGCGCCGTTTGGGGTGGCGATCTTGGACCTCGAAGGAGCTATGGAGCAGAGCGCGAACCGTGCGACCCCGCCGTCGGCATAGCGCCACGTCGGCGGCCGTCGATAGGTTCGACACGTGACGACGGAACTTGGGATTGCCAGCGCGGAGTTGGAAGTGGTCGCGGCGGCCATCTTTGATGACGGAACCGTGCTTGCGTGCCGACGCGCCGAGGGCAAGGCAGCTGCGGGAAAGTGGGAGTTCCCGGGCGGCAAAGTCGAGGGCGGTGAGGATCCGCGCGCTGCGCTGCGGAGAGAGCTCCTCGAGGAGCTTGGTGTCGACATTCAGGTGGGCGAACTCGTGGACCGATCGCGAACCCAGGTCGGGGACCTGGTGATCGACCTCGCGACCTACGACGCGACGCTCCTTGGCCCGCGACCCGAAGGGAGTACTGACCACGACAAGCTCGCCTGGCTTCGGATCGACGAACTTGCCGACCTTGGTTGGGCAGCACCTGATCTGCCCGCGGTCTCCGCCCTCGTCGAGAGGTCCGATCGCCAATGAGCACCGGCTCCGATGATGAGGCCGCCCAGCTACCAGAGCTCGATAATGCGTCGCGAATGCGTGACGGCCTCTACGAAAGCCCTCTCACCGTTCGGCTTCGGCATGTGCTGGACTCACTCCCGCCGTCACAGCAGCGGCTGTCGCGTGTGTCCGAGGCGGCTGAGCCGGATCTGTTGGTGCAGCACGTCACTCGCGCAACCCAGCGCGCGCTCATCGACCTGCACGACACTGGCGAACGCGTGGGCGTGGTCAACCGGCTTCTTCACGAGCTGGGTGTCCTCGATGAAATGCTCGAACCCGAGCTGAAGATCCTCCAGCGCCTCGCGCCCGATTCAGGGCCAGGCGTGATCACCTACCCTGACGTGCGTCCCGCAATCCCCCTCGGCGAGACGGCTCTGCTCACCAATGCGCGAGATGAACCGCAGCTTGGGCATGAACTGCGGGCAGAGATCGACACCTCCGACAAGGTCGATCTGCTCTGCGCCTTCGTGAAGTGGCATGGGTTGCGGGTGCTCGAGGAACAACTGGGGCGACTGCGCGAACGCGGCGCTGCACTGCGCGTCGTGACCACAACGTACATCGGCGCAACTGACCCGCACGCGCTACGGCGGTTGGTCGAGCAATTCGGCGCAGAGGTGAAGGTCCAGTACGACATCCGACGCACGCGACTTCATGCGAAGGCCTGGCTCTTCCATCGCAACACGGGCTTCGACACGGCATATGTCGGGTCGTCGAACCTTTCGAAAGCGGCGTTGCTTGAAGGACTCGAGTGGAACGTCCGGCTCTCGAGCGTCGCGACGCCGGCCCTGATCTCGAAGTTTCGTGCCACCTTCGACAGCTACTGGGCGGACGAGTCGTTCGAGCCATACGACCCAGACCGAGACGAGGACCGTCTCAAGGACGCGCTCGCGGAGGCGTCAGGTCGGCGAACGACAGACCGAGTGACAGTTTCGCTCTCCGGACTGGATGTGCGCCCATACCCCCACCAAGTTGAGATGCTCGAAGCCCTCGACGCCGAGCGGACGGTACACGATCGCCACCAGAACCTCCTGGTTGCGGCCACGGGGACGGGAAAGACCGTAGTCGCGGCTCTGGATTATCGCCGACTGCGGGAGCAGGCAGGAGGGCGGGACCTCAGCCTCTTGTTCGTTGCTCATCGCGGCGAGATCCTCACCCAATCGCTGCGCACCTACCGCGAGGTTCTCTCCGACGGCAGCTTCGGGGAGTCGTATCACACCGGCGACGTCCCATCACGCTGGGGCCACGTGTTCGCATCGGTGCAGTCTCTCGCTCGGCTCGATCTGACGAAGATCCGGCCGGACGCGTATGACGTCATCGTGATCGACGAATTCCACCACGCAGCCGCTCCGACGTACCGACGACTGCTCGATCATTTCCGACCCAAGGAGTTGCTGGGGCTCACGGCGACACCCGAACGAACCGACGGCTACGACGTTCGGCAGTTCTTCGGGGGCCGCAGCGCTCATGAGCTCCGAGTATGGGATGCGCTCGACGCCGACTTACTGGTGCCGTTTCACTACTTCGGGATTGCGGACGAGACTGACCTCACACGGATCGAATGGAAGCGCGGACGCTACGACCAAGCCCAACTGAGCAACCTGTTCACTGGCAATGACGCTCGCGCTCGAATCGTGTTGAACCAAGTCCGCGACAAGGTTGGGGATCTCGACGCGATGCGTGCCGTGGGCTTCTGCGTGAGCGTCGATCACGCGCGCTACATGGCGCGGGTCTTCCGCGACGCAGGCATTCCTTCTGCAGCCCTGACCGGAGACACTCCTGCTGAGGAGCGGGCCTCGATCCTGCAGCACCTCCGCGACGGGAAGCTCAGCGCGGTCTTCGCCGTTGATGTGCTCAACGAAGGTCTCGACATCCCTGAGATCGACACCGTCCTCTTCCTGCGCCCCACGGAGAGCGCGACCCTGTTCATTCAGCAGTTGGGTCGCGGGCTCCGTCATAGCGAGTCGAAGGCCGTGCTGACGGCGCTGGACTTCGTCGGGATGCATCGCAAGGAATTCCGCTTCGACAAGCGGTTCCGGGCGCTCACCGGCGCCAGCAGGACGGGCATCCGGCAGCAGGTCGAAGCTGGATTCCCTTTCTTGCCCGCCGGCTCCCAAGTCATGCTCGATCGGGTGAGCCGGGAACTCGTCCTTCACAGCATCCGCAATCAACTGTCACTCTCGACACGAGAGCTCGTCTCGGAGGCGCGATCGACTGATCGCGACGGCCTCCGGGAGTTTCTCAGAGTAAACGGTCTGGAGCTCAGTGACATCTTGCGGTCGGGCACGCCGCCGCGCACCTGGACCACGATCAAGCGCGACGCGGGCATCCCGACGCCGCCTCCTGGCCCGATTGAGTCGACGGTGTTGAAGCGCGTTCGTGCGCTCGCGCACGTTGATGATCCGGAACGGGCGGACACCTATGTGCGGCTGCTGCGTGGGCAGCTCTCGCCTGGCACGCTTTCTCCGCTGCAGGACGCGCACGCTCAGATGCTCTTCTCCTCGATCTGGCCTTCTGGTGGAGGCTTCGCTGACGCTGCGGCAGGGTTGGAGGCGCTTCAGGGGGAGCCTGCAGCGCGCGCTGAAATCGCAGAGGTCGTCGAGCTCAGCATGGACCAAACTGGTCGGCTGACCCGCGTTCCTGCAGAGCTGCCGGGCACGCCTCTCCGAGTCCACGCGCAGTATCAGCGCGAAGAGATTCTGGCGGCACTCGGATGGGTGCGGAACGGCCGAACGCCGAACAACTTCCGCGAAGGTGTGGTCTGGATCGACGAGCTGCAGTCCGACGCGTTCTTCGTGACGTTGAAGAAGTCGGAGCGCGAGTACTCGGCAACCACGTTGTACCGCGACTATGCCCTGAGCCCGACGCTGTTCCATTGGGAGTCACAATCGACAACCTCCGTCGATTCGAAGACCGGCCAGCGGTACATCAATCACCGTGAACGCGGAACGAACGTGTTGATCTTCGTCCGCGAGACGAAAGACAACGACCTCGGCACTTCTCCGTATGTGTTTCTTGGGCCCGCGGAGTATGTCTCACATGAGGGCGGTCGGCCGATTGCGTTCACCTGGCGGCTCAAGTATCAGATGCCAATGGAGCTGTACCTTGCGGCGAGCGCGGTGGCGGCGTGAGCTCGCGATCCGGAGGCAGGAGACATGGGTGACGAAGTCCCTTGGGGATACGTGCAGCCAGCGAGTCGGTTCCAGATCGAGCAGAGTTGGTGGATTGCATCGGAGCTCGCGCGTCGGCATCCCACCCATATCGTCTATGAAGCGCATCCTGGTGGTGGGCTCGGCGACGAACTTTGGGTCCGCCCAGCGGGCCGCCTAACTGACGGGGACAGGTGGATCCGTATCAATCGCGGCGGGACCATTCGTGTGGTGACCCACCGCGACGACAATGCGCACGTTGAAGGTGCCGTCGCACACCTAGCTGATGCGCTCGCGGCTGCGGACCCGCATCATCTCCTGAAGCAGATCGAAGCTGCCGCCAACCTCAGTCTGACCGATCCGGCTCCGTCAAGCACAGGACGATCGTTGGCGTATCGCTTTATCAGCAGCGCACTCACAATGATGCTCAACGACCGCCATCCCTGGGACTGCAGAAACTGCTACTACGACACGGCTGGGTACGGCACGGGGCCTCTAGATTACCTGGAAGCCTTCCCGGACGCGCGGGCCGATGCTCGGGCCATTCGTAGCGAACCCTGGGACCTTGGCAACCGGGAAGCTCACTTCTGGGCCCTGCTCCGGCAAAATCAACCGCTCGCTCTACTCTCCTCCGAGGGCCGCCTGTACTTTCGCGGCCGGGTCACCGATCTGATGTCCGAGTATCCCGTTCACGATCGAGATCTCCGGGCCATGGTCGTTGACCTATTTCTGGCGGGTCTCGGGAGGTAGGTCCTGTCGCGCCGCATCGGCGCTTCACCCTTCACGGTCCGCTTGGGGCTGAGGTCAGTCTCCAGAGAAACGCAACGCCCCCTCCCCGCGGCTTGCTCACTTCTGTTCGACCGCTTGAAGTGTCACGTTCTTGAGGCCTTCGAAACCGCCCATCCCTGGCCCGAACCCGGTCTTGCGGGCGCGGGTGGGCGAGAATCATCGTCGCGCGGCTGGCGGTCAGAACGAGTCCGGGACTCCTCGTCACACGCTAAGCGGCAATGCGGAGCCTCAGCCTCGCGTTGACAGTCCGCGCGCTCCCACCGACCACCAGACGATGCCGCCTACAAACGGGAACAGGAGCACGACCAGGGCCCAGACGGCCCGGGCGGTGTCGTTCAGCTGGGCTCGACCGATGTGGATGAGCGCGGCGATGCAGACGGCGAGCGCCGGAATGCCGAACACCAAGAGGACAACCCACATTCGAACCATAGGCGGAGCCTAGTGGCCGCCAGCGTCACCAGAACCCCCCTGCCGGCCGCGCCCGAGACGTGGGTCGCCGCGCAACCCCGCATTCGGGGACTCCCCTCCGGCTCAGCGCGGCTGCGAAGATCGGGCGACCCTACCCGCCGAAGCAAGCGACGCGACGTGACCCCACCTCCGCCCGGTCCTCGAGACTGGTCCCCGCCCGACGACGACTCGATCTGGCGAACTGCCCGGCCCGGCCAGCGCCCCATTCGCGGCGCCGGGCACGCCGACGGCCACGCGTGGGCCGTCACCTTCGGCTGGACGAGCCTCGTCATCGGCATCGCCGCCTTCGTCATCGGGCTCGCAGCTCCCCTCGCCGCGGATCCCGCCCGGGTGGTCTGGATCACAGGCTTCGGCGCCGTAGCGGTGTGGGCCGGTCTCATGGCGATCCCGCGGTACCGCCGCTCCGGCCGCGGCCGCTCCCCGCTCGCCATCACCGGCATCACCGCGGGTATCGCAACGATCGCCACCATGGCCTACGCGTTCACGGCGATCGTCCTCGCGCCGACCACCATGGCGCTTCCCGCTCCGGCGCATTGGGTCGGCATGGTGGGCGAATCGCCGGGCGTCCCGACGACGGCAGTGGATGCCGCGCCCGGACGGGAGACGACCGCCCTCGACGCGCCGGCACCCGGAAATGGTGGCACGGCACCTGCAGCCGAGGAGGCCGCTGCGCTCGACCCGCTCGAGTCGGAGCGCCTCGAGCTGGCCCAATCGCTCGGAACGGCGACCTTTGTCCTCAGGCAGACTGTGTCGCCTGACGGCACCTGGCCCGCGTATCTGGCGATCACCACGGATGGCACGACGCTCATGTCGCCGGACGGCATCATCCTCGCGCCGATCCCGCCAGGTGCTGAGGTGCTCTACTCGACCTCGTCGGACCGCACCGAGTACTCCCTCACCATGATCGGCCACTCCGGTGTCACGGCAACCTACGTCTCATCGGCCGGCGTGATCGAGACGGCAATGCCGTAGCGCGTTCCGCCACAATCGCGGGCGGCGGGCGGCGGGCGGCGGGCGGCGCCACCCTCAACGGCGGTTCGTCACCTCTTCGCGCAGCGCCCGAACCTCCGCGAGCAGCTCGTCGAGGTGGGCCTTCGTCGCCGCCTGCTCCGCGTCGTTCGCCTCGCCCACCTTCTCGACGATCCACGAGGCCAGCGTCGCGGTCACCACGCCGATGAGCGCGATGCCGCCGATCATGATGGCAACCGCCACGAGCTGCCCGGTCGGCGTCACGGGGAAGTAGTCGCCGTACCCGACGGTGGTGATGGTCACGAACGCCCACCACAGGCCCTCGCCGAACGTCTGAATGGCACCAGGCTCGCCCCGCTCGGCATCGAGCATGGCGAGCGCCGCGAGGTAGACCAGCAGCAGCGAGGCACCTGCCGCGTAGAGGAGGACCCGACCCCGGAGCGCCGCGCCAGCCGTTCGGTGCAGCAGGGCGAGGATCGTGACGAGTCGGAGCAACCGCAGCGGCCGCAGCATCGGCAGCACCACGATTGCGAGGTCGAACGGGTGCGTAACAAACCAGCGGCCACGGTTCGGCGCCAGGACGAGGTTGACGAGGTAGTCGGTCAGGAACAGAGCCCAAGTGAACCAGATGACGGTCTCGGCGAGCGCGCCCTCCAGACCCTGCAGGTCACCGATCACCTGCCACGAGTACGCGACGAGGAAGACGAGCGCCGCCACGACGAGCGGCCATTCGACGAGCTTCTGCCATGCCTGCTGAGTCACCCGGCCACTCTAGGGTCGCGGCGGGTGGCGGGGCGGCACGGCGCATGCGTTGTGGCCGCAGTCGACTCGCGGTCGATCGATCCCCGCTGCAGCCACCAACCGCCGGTCGCGTGGACCTAGCGGTTCGCGTGACCAGCCGGCTGCGGGACGGTGCGCTCAAGCCGCTCCTGAGTCAGCCGAGCGACTCCGCGAGCGCGGATCGAATCGTGAATCGCACTTCCTCCGCGATCTGACGCATCGCCGCCGGGACCGGCGAGTCATCTCGCGTGGACCGACCCAAACGGCTGAAGAAGTCGCCGACGCTGCTGCCGTGGGCGATCGCTCGGTAGGCCTCCGGGAGGGTGTCGACGTGGGCGCCGCCGTCGTGGTGGGCGAGCCACAGCACGACATCGCGGCGCGACGCCTCCGTGCCCTAGTTGTCGAAGATCCTCGGTACGTGCCACCAGTAGTTGAAGCCGACGCGGTGTGGTCCCAGCGGCACTTGCGTGAAGGCCGGCGCCCACGTGGCATCCGTCTCACTCGGGATCACGGTGAGGAGAGAGCCGACCGGCGCAACGCCGAGCTCCTTCGCCATCCGAACGACGCGCGGCCCGCCCGGGATCGTGCCGTCCGCCCAGGGCAGCAACTGGGTCACGCCCATGCGTGTCATCAGGCCCGTGCTCACGGTGGTGTCGTACGCGAGGACACGCACCGCGATCGCGAGCCGCTTCGCCTCCGCGTGCACGCCCGCATCGAATCGGTCGCAGCTCGCATCGATGAAGTCGAGCTGATCGTGAAGGTGCTCGAGGTGCTCGGCGGTGAAAACCAGATCGGGTCTCAGCCGGCTCCAGCGCCGAAGGCGACGGAGCGCGTCCGGCGACCGGGAGACGGTCATCGGCACGGCAGAACGCGGCGATCCGTCGATGGTGTGCACCGGGTCTCCCGTCATTCTCCGAAGCTACCGGCGCGAAAGCACGAACAGCGCCTCGCCCTGGCTGATGCGTCACCCCTCTTCGGGGGATTTCCTCCGCTTCCGCTGCGCTGGAACGATCGAGCGACCCTGCCACGACCCGAAAGCGTGATCGATGACCTCCTCGCACCAGCACGCTTCCGACGCGGTCACCGCCGACTCTCTCGCCGACCGCCGCCCCGCGGCATCCGTCATCGCCGAGTGCCTGCGCGTGCAGGCGACCGTGCCGCCGAACACCGCAGTGCAGCGGTTCTTCGGCGTCTCCCCGCTCGGACGCGAGGCCGAAGCCTGGTACGTCGGCGCGCTCGGTGAGCTCGAGGTCGCGCGGCGGCTCGCCGCGCTCGGGCCCGGCTGGGTCGTGCTGCACTCGGTGCCGGTCGGCTCCGGCGCGAGCGACCTCGACCACGTCGTCATCGGGCCGGCGGGCGTGTACACGATCAACACGAAGCACCACCGCGGGCAGCGCGTGTGGGTGGGCGCGAGGCGCATCCTCGTGGGCGGGCAGCGTACCGACCACCTGCGCAACGCGCGCCATGAGGCCCTGCGCACCTCGAAGCTCCTGTCGGTCGCCGCGCGCACGCTTGTCGATGTCACCCCGATCATCGTGGTCGTCGGGGCGAAGCAGGTGACGGTGCGCGAGCGCCCGCACGACGTGGTCGTGCTGCACGAGTACCAGTTGGTTCGGTGGCTGCAGCGCCGCCCGACTGCGCTCACGCCCGACCAGGTGCGGAATCTGGCGACCATCGCCGCGCAACCCGCGGCATGGCAGCGGATGGCGACGACCGAGCCCGTCGACCACGCCGCGTTCGACCGGCTTCATGCAGCCATCAGCCGGGCGCGACGACGTCGGCAGGGGTGGGCGCTGGTGATCGTGGTCGGGGTGATCGCGGCGGGCCCCACGGTCTTCACCGCGCTGCCTGCGGTCTTGGCCGCGATGCTGGTGCCGTGAGCCCCGCAGATCGGCTGCACGACACCGACGAACCCTGATGCCGGAGGTGGGCGCTGCCACGGCCTCGCGCCGCCCCGGCGCCCGCCCGAAGACGGCCGACCCGTGCGCCGGGGCGCCGGCTCTGTCACCATCGAGAGATGAGCGACCCGACGAGGGCGCCCGTCGGATGGTACGAGGACGGCTCCGGCGGACGACGCTACTGGGACGGCGACGCCTGGACCGACCTCCGCGCACCCGGGCCCGAATCCATGCCGCCGACGCAGGTGTCACCCGAGCCGTCGACGACCGCGGTCCCAGCCCCAGAGCCCGCCGCCGACGGCCCGACGATTCCCTTCGTGTGGGGCTCCCGCGGCGCAGGCCGACCGGATGCCGCAGGTCCCGGCGACCACGCCGGCGCGACCGGATCGGCGGAACGGCACGACCCGTCCGGTCAACACAGCGCCGCCGCCGCGGTGAACCGCGATGCGCCGACCGAGGACTACGGTGCCGCCACCACGATGGTGCTGCCGCGGCATCCGCTGACCGAACCGGCGCTGACCGAGCCGTCGTTCCCCGAGCGGTCCCGCCGCGACCTGAACGCGGTGGGCGTCATCGCGCTCGGGGTCGCCATCGTGGGGCTCGTGTTCGCGTTCATCCCCGCCCTGAGCGGGTACGCGTGGATGCTCGTGCCCGTCGCGTTCGTGCTCTCGATCATCGGGCTGTCGGTTCGCGGCGCGAAGTGGCCGGCGGTCGTGGCACTCGTCACGTCGGTCATCGCCGTGGTCGTCGGCGTCGTGATGTTCGTCGCCTTCGTCGTGGCGTCGATCGGCACCGCGTTCGACGAGCTCGACGAGGCGATCCCCGACATCCCCGCAATCCCGGTGCCGGGCCTGGAGGACCCCGCCGCCGACCCCGCGCCCGAGCGATCGGAGGCCGGAACCGACGCCGACGCCGCCGCCGCCCTCGCGTTCGGCGAGACCATGACCTGGGACGACGGCGTCGCGCTCACGGTCTCCGCGCCCGAGCCGTACACGCCGAGCGACCTGGCGGTCGGTGCGACGCGAGCCAACCACGTCGTCTTCACGCTCACGCTCACGAACGGTTCCGCCGAGGCCCTCCAGCCGCTGCCGTTGCCGACGTTGTCGGCGGGCGATCAGGACGTGCGACGCATCGTCGACCTCGGCGACGACCTGCTGGGCACCGCCGACGATGTCGGCTTCCCCCCGACCGCCGTCATCGAGCCGGGCGAGTCGATCACGTGGAGGGTCGCCTGGTCGGTCGACGACCCCGGCTCGCTGACGGTGGATGCGGCGCCCCACCCGCTGTACCCGAGCGCGACCTTCACGAACGCGCCGTAGTCACCGCGCGGACCGTCAGCGGGCCGCCGCCCACTCGTGGAAGGTGCTGATCTTGCGGCTCGTGCTCGGATCGTAGCCGTCGCTCGTGCGCCGAGCGCTGCGGTGCGCGACCGACGGCGCGAGTCCGAAGCGAGCCGAGAACAGCCGGGAGAAGTGGCTGGGATTCTCGAACCCCCACCTGGTGGCGATCAGGTTGACGGCTCGCGTCGCCGTCTCGGGTTCGAGCAGGTCGTCGAGGCAGCGTTCCAGCCGCTTGTCGCGGATGTAGGCGTCGACGCCCCCGAACGGCGCGAAGATCCGGAACAGGGTCGAGCGCGAGCAGTGGAACGTGCGGGCGATCGTCGGCGCGTCGAGGTCGAGGTCGTCGAGGTGCGAGCCCACGAAATCGCGCATCGCCGTTGCGAGGGCGGGGTCGGATGGCGCGAAGTCCCCGGTCGCGAGCACCGCCTCCGCGGCGTCGACGATGCCCTGCGCGAGCTGCGGCGCGTCTGCCGCGCGAGCCGACGGGAGCCTCGCCCAGACCGAGAGGACGGCGCTGCGCAGCACCCGGCCGCGCGGCGAGTCGCGGTGGAAGCGCGCGCACGGGCCGGTCAGTGCCGAACGCGGCAGCCGGTCGCGCGGGATCACGACCCAGACCGAGTCGACGTCGGTGCAGGTCGCGTAGAACGGCTGGGCGAGGTCGATGACCCCGACATGCTGCTCGTCGAGGCGCAGTTCGACCCGGTCGAAGCGCAGGCCGGCGATCCCGCGGCGGTAGACCAAGAGCGCCACCGCGTCCTCGCCGCCGCATCGCACGTGGCGCGGGCTTCGCCGCATGCGCTGCGGCGAGTGCGCGATCCGGCTGACCAGCAGGTCGCCGACGAGGTAGTCGGTCGCCTCGGCGGCGAAATCGGCAGGGCTGTCCGACGGCAGCGTGTCGAACACGGGCGCTGTCGTGTCGTGGAAGAGCTCGAACTGGTGGTCGGCCGGAGCCGACCGCGCGTCGAACGTGATGACGGGCACGTCGCCGTCCGGGGTCCCCCCACCCATGCCCACAGTCTGCAACCGATCCGGTCGGCGCATCAAGCCGAAGTTGAGACTCACGTGCAACGGCGTCGCGTTCGGCCGCCATAGCGTCGTGCACGATGGGCGACGGGTGGGCGCCCGGGATGTGAGGACGGGCGCATGCAGACGATGACCCTCGCCGACGGCCGCGAACTCTCCTACGACGAGTGGGGCGACCCGGATGGCGCGCCCGTGGTCTTCTCCCACGGCCTCTCGGACTCGCGGTTGATCCGGAACCCCGATCGCGCGTTGAACGAGTCGCTCGGCGTGCGCGTCGTCGTCGCCGACCAGCCCGGCGTCGGCGCCTCGACGCCCCAGAAGGGCCGGACCATGGCCGACTGGGGGCCCGACATGGAGCAGCTCGCCGACCACGTCGGCTTCGACCGCTTCGCCGTCGCCGGGCATTCCGGCGGCGGCCCGCACGCGTTGGCGATCGCCGCCCACCTGCCGGATCGCGTCGTGCGAGGGGTCCTCGCCTCGCCCGTCGGGCCGTTCGACCAGGACGGGTTCGCGAAGATGCTCGTCATGCGCGACCTGAAGCTGGTCGTGAAGCTGCGCCACCTGCATCAGGTGATCCGCTGGGCGTACCGGTCCGACGTCAAGAAGGCGAAGCTCGACATCGGCGCGTTCGTCGAGGCGATGGCCGAGGACGATCCGTCCGACGCGCAGACCTTCCTCTCCGATCCGTCGCAGCGGGACATGTTCGAGGAGAACTTCGCCGCGGGCATGATCCAGGACGAGGAAGGGCTCTACGAGATGACCATGGCGCTGTGGAACTGGGGCTTCGAACTCGAAGACGTGCCGCAGCCGTTCGACGTCTTCTACGGCGACGCCGACCAGATCATCGACCCGCAGATGCCCGAGCATGTCGCCGAGCGCCTGCCGAACGCGACCCTGCACGTCTGGCCGGGAGCCGGCCACTACGGCTTCGTCGACCGCGATCGCTGGACGCGGTTCTGGCAGCCGCTCGCGGCGACGGACCGGACGACCTCGCTCGACCCGGGCGCGGACCGCGCCGACGGACGATGACGACACGAGAAGGAGACGGACGAATGCGCACACGAATCCCACTGCGGCTCGCGATCTCGGCCGCGATCGCGACTCTGCTGACGCTTGCCCTCCCGGTCGGCGCCGTGAACGCCGCCCAGGGCCCGAACGGCGGCAACGGAGGCAAGGACGTGGTCTCGACGACGGAGAACTACGTGACGACCTTCTACCCGATCTGGTTCACGCACTTCCAGACGCAGATCCTCCCCGTGCCGGCGAACATGCTGATCGGCCCCGATGAGATCTCGCCCGTGTACCAGGCCGTCGTCGCCATCAACGACGACACCCTCTACGCCAGCTCGCCCATCGACGTGAGCGGCCCCGCGGTCGAGCTCGAGGTCCCGGAGACGAGCGCAGGCTACTCCGTCCTGCTCCTCGACCCGTACGGCAACGTGCACCCGTCGGGCGTGCCCTCCAAGCCGGCCGGCGTCGCGACCCCGACCACGACATACACGCTCGTCGGACCCGGGTATGCCGGCGAGATCACGCCCGACGTGGTCCAGCTGCCGCTGGATCGCATGATCCTGATCTTCCGGGTCGACAAGTACAGCAACGGCGTCGACGACACCGCCGCAGCCGCGGCGTTCCGCAATGCGCTCACGGTGAACGGCGCAGCCACGTCCATCAAGTCCGTCGACGAGTTCGCCGCGCCGGTGAAGACCACCGCCGACCTGCTCATCCGCGAGGAGCCGATCGAGTTCCTGCGGCAACTGCAGGTCGCCCTGGGCGACCGCGACTGGACGCCGGAGCTGACGCAGCAGGACCAGAAGCTGTCCGACGACTTCGACGCGCTCTTCGGCGACGGCTCCGGCCTGAGCCCGTCGCAGGCGACGGCGTTCGCGCAGGGAGCCCAGGCCGCCCACGACGCCATCATCGCGAACTACCTCGATCACCGGGGTGAGACGAACTGGGTCCACTTCACGAACATCGGCGAGTGGAAGAAGAAGGTGCTCGACCGGGCGTCGATCACCGAGTTCTGCCAGTACTGCAACACGCGCGAGACCGCGGCCTACTACCACGCGTTCCTCGATGCGGATGGCGCCGCCCTCGACGGGCGCAACCCGGACGGGTACGTCCTGACGTTCCCCGCCGGATCGATCCCGGAGGCGTCCCGGTTCTGGTCGCTGACCGCATACACCCCGGACGCCATCCAGCCGATCCCGAACGAGCTCGACAAGTACCTCGTCGCGAGCTACACGCCGGGGCTCGTGACGAACCCCGACGGCTCGATCTCGATCCACATCGCCGAGACGAAGCCCGACGGCGTCGCCGAAGCCAACTGGCTGCCCGTCGGGGACCGGGAGTTCAACGTGATGCTCCGGGTCTACGGCGTCGTCGCGAAGAGCCTGATCGCGAAGGACAAGTACCTTCCGCCGGCGATCCAGCCGCGCTGAGCCGCGGCGAGAGAGGTGATCCCCATGAAGATCCCGTCCGCAGATCGCATCGCCCAGGTGGCGGTCGCCGCACTCGTGCTGACGACCGCGGCCGTGGGCGCCGGCGCCAGGTTCGCGGAGCCGCCGGCGCCGTCGGCGGCCCCCCCGGCCCCGGCGAGCCCCGCGTCATCCGCCAAGGTCCCGGAGGGCACGGAGAACCTCGCGGACGATCTCCGGATCATGCTGCTGCGGTCGTACGTGCCCGCGGACGGGCGCATGTCGATCGACGCCGACCCGCCCAGCATCACGGTCGTCAAGCGCGACCCGTCGAACGGCGAGCTCACGGAGTTCCCGCTGCCGGACTGCCCCACGCGCGTCACCGACGCGGGCGCCGTGACCGACCTCTTCACCGACAGCACGAGCGAGACGGTCGAGGAACTGTTCCGCGACATGGCGCTGGACCTCGGGTTCAAGAAGCAGGACCTCGTGCGCGGACGGCTGACCTTCCCGTTCTGCAGCTGGTGGGCGCGCATCAACACGAAGGTGTACGACACCCGCGACTACACCAAGACCACGACGCCGGTGCAGGACGGCATGGACATCTTCCTGCCCGATTCGGATGCCACCTACTGGGCCGTCCCGTTCGACGCGAGCACCGCACCCGACCGGAACGGCCTCGTGCTCGACCACATCGACATCACCGGGAAGTACCAGGAGCAGTTGTTCATGTCGTACGTGGTCTACGACCGCTCGATGGACTTCTACCACTACCTGAGCGCCGAGGCGACCGAGACGTCGCCCGCGATCTACTGCCAGTCGTACAACACCGACTTCCAGATCAGGCCCGACGCCGGTTCGGTGAACCCCTGGATGGAGGAGAGCACCGCGTACGACGACACCTACACGATCACGCTCGACCCCGACCCGGTCGGCACCGGCTGCAGCGGCGGCGGTCCGGGCCGGCACGCCAGCACGCCGGTCGACGGACAGGACTACGACTACAACGTCCTGCCGCTGCAGGTGACCGGCACGGGCTACCCGCCGACGGAGACCACCGCGGCGCGCCCGGCGCCGGGGCTGATGCAGGGCGACTTCTTCGGCGACGCCGCCGACGCGAGCGTGCCGCGCGCCTCGAACGCCTGCGCCTACGTCGGGGCCGATCTCACCCCGTGCTCCACGCCGCTGATGTTCGTCGCCCCGACGGCGGCAGCCCAGAACAGCGTGTGGTCCAACCCGGTCGCCGGCTACCTCGCCGCCGGGTTCATCCCCGCACCCGGGGAGGTCTACGTCTTCCGCGGGAAGGCGCCCCGCACCCCGCAAGGCGCGAGCCCGGTGCCCTGGAACGGCAACGCGCCCGCGGACTACGACATGCGCTACTTCTCGCTGTGCCTCGACCGGAAGGTGTGGCCGTATCCGGCGCAGGATGCGAACTGGTCGTGCGCGAACGGCTCGTTCGGCAGCGGCGTCTACGATCCGGACACGAACCCCGACGGCCTCACCCAGCTCGCCGTCGGCGAGGACGGCTACTGGACGGTCATCGTGACCTCCGCCGACCTGAGCGACAGCCCGAACGTGGGCGACGCCACCGTGCTGCGGGTCGAGGCCGGCATCCCCGCCGCGATGATCATGCGCCACATGGTCGTCGCCGACGACTTCACCACCGCCGTGCCCGACGTTCCGCGGGACGGCGCCTGGACGTCGGCCTTCGGCACGCTGGGCGAGTACTACCCGGTGAACAGCGTGGTCTGCAGCACCGGTCAGTTCGAGCAGCGCGGCTGGCAGGAGGGCGGATGCTTCGTGCCCAGGATCGACACGGAGTAGCGCCGGCGGCCGCGAGCGCGCACGGGGGATCATCGGCTCGGAGTCCCGGCGGGCCGACGGGCCGACGGCGCGCCGCGCGCCGACCCACTCACCCCGACCGCTGCGACGCCCTGACCGCCCCGACATCCCGCCGCGCCAACCGCACCGCCTCCGCCGCGAGCTCCGACGCCCGCGCCGCGAGCGCGATCGCCCGCTCGCGCTGCTCGTGGTCGGCCGCCGCGACCGCGTCGGCGTCGGTCGCGGCGCCGCCCAGCGAGCGGGTCAGGTCGAGGCGCACGCGCTCGGCCTCGGCCAGGCGCGCGAGCGCCTCCGAGCCGACCCAGCCGGGGTGGGTCGCGACCTCGTCGCGCGCGGCCTCGAGCCGTCGGTCGGCCTCGCGGATGGCGCGCTCGACCCGGTCGACCGGCGGGACGGGGCGGGCGGCGCGCTCGCGCGCGGCCGTCGTCGCGGCATCCAGCACCGCGGTCGCCTCGCGCACCCGGTTCAGGTGCGCGAACGGGTCGGTGTTGACGCCGATCGCGGGCAGGGCGGCGAGCGCCGCCTGCAGTTCGGCGACCGCGTTCGCCACCCCGCGCGATCCGAGCCCGGCCCCCGCGCCGGCCCCCGCCTCCTCGAGCGCGGCCGCGAGGTCGCGCCGCGACGCCTCGACGACGAGCGCGAGCGTCGACTCCGCCCGCAGCGCATCGACCTCGAACGCCTCGACCTCCTCGAGCAGGGTCGCGGCGCGGCGCACCGCGGCGGCGGATGCGGCGAGCGCGACATCCGCGTGCTCGAGCTGCCCCGCCGCCCGCCGCCGCTCGGCGACCCGCAGGCTGTGGTCGGCGAACCCGAGCAGCTGGTCGGCCTCGGCGAGGTGGCCGTCGACCGCGGCGAGCGCCTCCCGCGCGTAGCGGATGCTGAGCCGCTCGACGGTCTCGCGCGCGTCGGGCAGCCGGCCGCGCAGCCGGTCGATGTCGGCGGGCAGGCGCGCCATGGTCTCCGGGGCCCGCCGTGCGCGTTCGATCCGGTCGGCGAGCGCGGCGGTCTGCTCGTCGAGCACGCGCTCGATGGTCTCGCACAGCTCGACGATGCGCGCCGCGCGGGCACGCACCTCGTCGGCGGTGCGGGGGTCGGGCTCCTGGTTGCGCCGGTTCAGGCGGAACGCCTCGCCGAGGTGACCGCGGGCGGCGTCGATCGCCGTGCGCAGTCGCGCGGTCGCCTCGGCGCCGAGCTCGGCGTCGGCGAAGTCGAGCGCCTCGACGGCCGCCCGGATGCGCTCGTCGGCCGAGAGCAGCGCCGACCCGACCCCCGACGCCGGCAGGGCGTCGCGGGCCTCGGCTCCCCCGGCGCCGCGGCGGCGCCCGGCCCTGAACCCGGCCATGCCCCGATCCTACGAGCGCCCCGTGAGCGCCCGCCATGCGTCCGCTGCGAGTCGACGCCGAGCGTCATCCGGCACCGCGCCCGAGCGGATGGCACGCCCCGCGCCATCCGGCACCGCACCCCAGCGGATGGCACGCCCCGCGCCATCCGCTCGCGACGCTCAGTCGAAGATGCCGTCGAGGATGCTGCCGATGACCAGCCCGCCGAGGATGCCGCCCATCACGTCGGACCCGCCGCCGCGCCGCCCGCCGCCGCCCCACCCGGGGCCGCCCCACTGGCCGGGGCCGGGCGGTCGCGACGAGTCGATGTCGCGCCGGGCGAGCTGCAGCGCATCCGCGGCGAGGTAGGCGGCGCGGCGGGCCATCGCCATCGCCTGCTCGCGGTGGTCCTCGTCGATCGCGGTGGCGGTCGACGCCGACGTGCCCAGCAGCTGGTCGAGGTCGAGGCGGGTGCGCTCCGCCTCGGCGAGACGGGTGCGGGCGTCGGCGCCGATCCAGCCGCGGTGCCCGGCGATCACGTCGCGGGCGACCGCGAGGTGCCGGTCGGCGTCGTCGATCGCGTGCCGCACGTGCTCGAACGGCGGGATCGGGCGCGCAGCGCGTTCGCGGGCGGCGGCGATCGCGGCATCCAGCCCCGCATTCGCCTCGCGCAGGCGATCGAGGTGGCTGAACGGGTCGGTGTTGACCCCCGCCGGCGGCAGGCTCGCGAGCGCGGCCTGGAGGTCGCCGATGGCCTTCGTCACCCCCGCCGAATGCGGCTCGCGGAGCGCGACGGCGAGGTCGCCGCGCGAGTCCTCGACGATCGCCGCGAGCGTCGCCTCGGCGCGCAGCGCCTCGATCTCGAACGTCTCCACGGCGTCGAGCAGCGTCGCCGCCCGCCGCACCGATTCAGCGGATGCCTCGAGCGCGAGGTTCGCCTGCTCCTTCTGCCCCGCCGCCCGCCGCCGCTCGGCGACGCCGGCGCCGTGCTCGGCGAAGCCGAGGAGCTGGTCGGCCTCGGCGGGGTTCGCCTCGACCTGGGCGAGGGCGGCCGGCGCGTAGCGCTTGCCGAGCCGCTCGACGGTTTCGCGCGCATCCGGGATGCGGGCGCGGAGCAGTGCCACGTCGCCCCGGATGCCGGCGATGATCTCCGGCGCCCGCCGCGCCCGCGCGATGCGCTCGGCGAGCGTCGACGTCCGCTCGTCGAGCACCTCCTCCGCCCACTCGCAGAGCTGCACGATGCGCGCGTTGCGCGTGCGCAGCTCCTCCGGGGTGTCGGGGATGTGGTCGTGGTTCAGCTGGTTCAGGCGGAACGCCTCGCCGAGGTGCTCGCGCACCGCGGCGAGCGCGACGCGCAGGTCGGCGACGGCGTCGGAGCCGAGCTCGGCCTCGGCGAAGTGCAGCTCGTCGGTGGTGACGCGGATGCGCTCGTCGGCCGCGACCAGCGCCGTGCCGGCGCGCTTCGCCAGGTCGGCGTCCTGCGCCTGGATCACCTCGTCGTCGCGCGTGCGCCTGCCCCAGAACCCGGCCATGCGTCGATCCTACGGTCGGCGGAGCGGAGGATTTACCGGGGCGGCATCCGTCGTTCGACTCGGACGGTGCCCGGCCCGGCCGAGCGGGGCCGGGCGGAGGCCGCCCGATCAGACGGTGCCGGCCGGCGGCCAGACCCCGATGATGACGGCCATCACGATCACGGTGACGAGCTCATGAGCGAGGTTCAGGATGGTCAGCGACGACGGGCGCCCCTCGAACGCGTCGTGCGTGATGATGCGCGCCGCGGTGAACCCGGCCCAGAGGATCAGCCCCGTGAAGAGCGCCGCCACCAGATAGCCGCCGCCGTAGAAGTGCCATGCGATCGTCGACGCGCCCGCGAGCACCCACGCCGTCACGAAGCTCACGATCACCGTCACCACGATCGGCCCGATCGCGGTCGCCGCCGGGCGATCCATGTCGACCTTCGCCAGCGTCGCCCATCGCGTGCCGAACACCTTCGGCGTGTACCAGACCGTGCCGACCACCATCGTCGAGAGCGTCGCCAGCAGCACCGCCCAGTAGTTGATCTCGGGAACCATGTCCGCCTCCTCGCCGGCCCGGCCGCGCCATCCGCCGTGTCGCTGCCGCTGGCCGCGAGCGTACTCCTGCCGCGCCGCCCGTCCCTCGCACGACGCGCACCCCGCCCCGCCCCCTCTCCGCCGAATCGCCTCGGGTTGCCGTTTTCGCCGGGAATCCGGCGGGCGTTCCCGGCGAAATCGGCAACCCGCCAGCGTGGACGGGACGGCAGTGGGGGCATTTCCGGCGGAAACGGCAACCTGCGGGTCCAGGGAGGCGAGCGTAGGGGGCGTTCCCGGCGGAAATGGCAACCCGCGGGCCCAGCGGAGCGAGTCGCGGGAGAGCGGGCGGGTGCGGCGGGTGCGGCGGGCGGGGCGGGGCGGGCGCGGCAGGCGCGCCACGCGAAACGAAGCGCCCGACGGATGTCGAGAACGCAACCCCCGCTCCGTCCCAGACGTGAACGCCCCCGATCCGGCCACAATGGCCGGAGGGCGAGAAGGAGGACACGATGGCGAAGTACCTGCTGCTCAAGCACTACCGCGGCGCACCCGAGGCGGTGAACGACGTGCCCATCGAACAGTGGGCGCCGGAGGAGTTCGAGGCGCACATGCAGTACATGCGCGACTTCATGACCCGGCTCGAGCGCACCGGCGAGTTCGTCGACGCGCAGGCCCTCGCCCCGAAGGGCGAGTGGGTGCGCTCCGACGGCCCCGGCCGCCCGCCGGTGACCGACGGCCCGTTCGCCGAGACGAAGGACCTCATCGCCGGGTGGATGGTGATCGACGTCGACTCGCACGAGCGCGCGGTCGAGCTGGCCGGCGAGCTCTCAGCAGCGCCGGGCGCCGGCGGCCGTCCCATCCACGAGTGGCTCGAACTGCGCCCGTTCCTCGACGACCACGCCCCGGCCGTCACGGAGTGACGCGGTGGACGACGCGCTCCTGCGCGGCCTCATCCCCGAGGTGATCGCCGTGCTCCGCCGCCGGGGAGCCGACTTCCCGGCGGCGGAGGACGCCGTGCAGGAGGCGCTCGTCAGCGCCATCCGCGTCTGGCCCGACGACCCGCCGAGGGACCCGAAGGGGTGGCTCGTCACCGTCGCGTGGCGGAAGTTCCTCGACGGCGCTCGCGCCGAGGCATCCCGCCGCGATCGCGAGGCGCTCGTCGACCGCGAGCCGCCGCCCGGTCCGGTCCCGGCGACGGATGACACGCTGCAGCTGTACTTCCTCTGCGCGCACCCGTCGCTCACGCCGGCGTCGGCCGTCGCGCTCACGCTCCGCGCCGTCGGCGGCCTCACCACGCAGCAGATCGCCCGCGCGTACCTCGTGCCCGAGGCGACCATGGCCCAGCGCATCAGCCGCGCCAAGCGCACGGTCTCGGGGGCGCGGCTCGACGAGCCTGGGGATCTCGCGACGGTGCTGCGCGTGCTCTACCTCGTGTTCAACGAGGGCTACTCGGGCGAGGTCGACCTGGCCGTCGAGGCGATCCGGCTCACCCGGCAGCTCGCCGCGATGACCGACGACGAGGAGGTCTCAGGGCTGCTCGCCCTCATGCTCCTGCACCACGCGAGGCGCGCGGCGCGCACGACGCCCGAGGGCCGCCTCGTGCCGCTCGAGGAGCAGGACCGCTCGCGCTGGGACACGCGCCTGATCGCCGAGGGCGTCGCGATCCTGCAGGCCGCGCTCGCCCGCGACCGCCTCGGCGAGTACCAGGCGCAGGCCGCGATCGCCGCGCTGCACGCCGACGCCCCCACCGCCGCCGAGACCGACTGGGTGCAGGTCGTCGAGTGGTACGACGAGCTCGTCCGCCTCACCGACAGCCCGGTCGCGCGCCTGAACCGCGCGGTCGCGGTGGGGCAGGCGGATGGCGCGCGCGCCGGCCTCGCGGCCCTCGCCGAGCTCGACCCCGCCCTCCCCCGTTACGACGCCGTCGCCGCGTACCTCCACGAGCGCGACGGCGACCGCGCGACCGCCGCGCGCCTGTACGCGGACGCGGCCCGGTCGGCCCCGACCATCCCCGAACGCGACCACCTCACCCGTCAGGCGGCCCGACTCAACGCGGAACTCGGCCGCGGAGCGCGGCATCCGCTCTAGGCTTCGGTGCAGGGGTGCCGCGATGGGCAAGAGGATGCCGAAGCCGCTGTACAAGCAGGAGCTGAAGTCGCTGCAGGCGAAGCTCGTCGAGATGCAGGCGTGGGTGCAGCAGTCGGGCGCGCGCGTCG
Organism: Agromyces arachidis; assembly: GCF_052805135.1. Lineage (NCBI taxonomy): Bacteria > Bacillati > Actinomycetota > Actinomycetes > Micrococcales > Microbacteriaceae > Agromyces > Agromyces arachidis. Next base: position 262,497 of record NZ_JBRBDK010000004.1, on the reverse strand, counting down.
TCGTGATCTTCGAGGGGCGGGATGCCGCGGGCAAGGGCTCCGCGATCAAGCGGGTGTCGGAGTACCTCAGCCCGCGCGTCACGCGCATCGTCGCGCTGCCGGCGCCGAGCGAGCGCGACAAGACCCGGTGGTACTTCCAGCGGTACGTGCCGCACCTGCCGGCCGCGGGCGAGATCGTGCTGATGGACCGCTCCTGGTACAACCGCGCCGGCGTCGAGCGCGTGATGGGGTACTGCACGAACGAGGAGTACCAGCGGTTCCTGCACCAGGCGCCCATCTTCGAGCGGATGCTCGTGGAGGACGGCATCATCCTGCTGAAGTACTGGTTCAGCGTGTCCGACGTCGTGCAGGAGGAGCGCTTCCGCTCGCGGCTCGAGGACCCGATGCGCCGCTGGAAGCTCAGCCCCACCGACCTCAGCTCGATCACGAGGTGGGAGGACTACTCCCGCGCGAAGGACACGATGTTCCTGCACACCGACATCGCCGAGGCGCCCTGGTTCGAGATCGAGAGCGACGACAAGCGGCGCTCGCGCATCAACGTGATGGCGCACATCCTCTCGAAGGTGCCGTGGGAGAAGGTGCCGCACGAGCAGATCGAGATCCCCGAGCGTCCGCCGTCGACCGGATACGAGCGGCCGCCCCGGCAGTGGACCAACTCGGTGCCCGACTACGCCCACGAGCTCGAGAAGCGGGCGGGCGCCGCCGACTGACGACCGGCGGATCCACCCGCTCGGGGCATTGACGCGGGCGCCGCGCAGGCGGAGGCTGAGCCCATGGCCGAGCTCATCCCGGAGAACCAGCGACGCGTCGACGACTACCTCGCCGAGACCCTGGTCGACGACGATGTCGCGCTGCGACAGGGGCTGGCGGATGCCGCGGCGGCGGGGCTCCCCTCGATCGAGGTCACGCCGCTCGGCGGCAAGTTCCTGCACCTGCTCGCGCGGATGACGGGGGCGCGACGCGTGCTCGAGATCAGCACGCTCGGCGGGTACTCGACGACGTGGCTCGCGCGCGGCATCCCGGACGACGGCCGGGTCGTCACCCTCGAGCTCGAGCCGCACCACGCCGAGGTGGCGCGCGCGAACCTCGAACGGGCCGGCGTCGCCGAGAAGGTCGAGATCCGCGTGGGCCCCGCCGCAGAGTCGCTCGCGCGCATGGGCGAACGCGGCGAGGAGCCGTTCGACCTCGTCTTCATCGACGCCGACAAGGAGTCGGGCGCGACCTACCTCGACTGGGCGGCCAGGCTCGGGCACCCGGGCACGGTCGTCGTGGTCGACAACGTCGTCCGGGCCGGCGAGGTCGCCGACGCCGACGCGACCGACTCGATGGTGATCGGCTCGCAGCGCGCCCTCGACCTGCTCGGCTCGGACCCTCGGTTCGACGCGACCGCCCTGCAGACGGTCGGCGCGAAGGGATGGGACGGCGTCGCGCTCGCGATCGTCGTCTGACGCGCGGCGACGCGCAGTACCCGCACCGTGCCGCGGCCCCGCCGGGCTCGCGGCCGAGAGGAGGATGAGCACATGTCCGATCCGGTCGGCGACATCATCGGGGACTACCGCGCCTTCGCGGCGCAGCAGAACGACCGCCTGCTCGAGCGGGGCATCGACATCGCGCCGTACCCGCTCGGCCACCTCGCGTTCCGCGTGCCCGAGTGGGACTGGTACGTGCACCTGCGCGGCATGCTCGAACGCCACGCGCGGGCGAGCACCGAGAACGTCTGGAACGGGCGGCCGATGTCGATGATCCTGCTCGAGGAACCGCTCCGCGTGCTGGGCGACAAGGAGATCCCGCTCATCGAGCTGATCCCGCCCGTGCACCAGCGCACCTACAAGATGGGGATGGAGCACATCGGCGTGGTCGTCGGCGAGGAGGTCGACGAGTTCGCCCGCCGTCACCGCGAGGTGCTGACCGGGCAGCAGTTCCAGAACCACCTCAACGAGCCCTACTACGTGCTCTTCGAGGACTTCACGCACATGAAGTTCCACCGACGTGCGCTGAAGGAGGTCCTCGAACTGCAGGGTCGCACCTTCGAGGGAATCCAGCACGTCGAGGGATGGATGCCGCAGCGGCTCGTCACCGCGACCGGGCCGAACCCGCTGCCCCGCTGAGCCGCCGCGCCCCGGCCGAGGTCGGGTCCGCCGCGCGGCCGGCGGCGCTCGACCCGCCGTGACCGAACTGCAACCGTCGTGACCGAACCGCAACCGGTCGCGCGTCCTGCCGCTGAGCCGGCCGCGGGAGGATGGCCTCGGGTCGCCCGGACGACCCGATCGGGGGTGCTCTGCGATGTCCGTCCCGAACCATCCGCCCGGCCCGACGCCGACGCCGACGGGCGATGAGATGCCGGCGACGCTCGACCCGTCACCGCCCGCGCCGGCCGCTCCCGCGGTCGGGGCCCCCGAGGGCCCCGAGCCGACCGGGGTGCGGCTCGCCGCCGTACTGTCCATGCTGCTCGGCGCGCTCGCCGCGCTCCTGCTCATCGGCGCTCCGCTCGCCGTGTTGTCCCCTTCCTCCGTCCTGTTCGCGCTCCCGGGCGTCGCGGCGGTGGTGCTGGGCATCGTCGCGTGGCGCTGGTCGCGCCGGGCGCAGCGCCGGACGTCGCCGATGGCGATCGCCGGCCTCTGGATGGGAGCGGTCTCGGTGGTCCTCGGCTCGATTCCCTTCCTGCTGATCAGCCTGCTCGCCGAGCCGCTCGGCGAAGCCGAGCCCGCGCCCGAATCATCGGAGCAGCGGATGAGCGCGATCGCCGCCGAGGAGGAGGAGCTCGACCGCGCCGTGTACCTCGCGGCCGACCGCCTCATCCTCCTCCGCGCGGACGACGCCGCCACCGACGACGCGGCCGGCCCGAACCGGACGGCGGGCCGCTTCCCGGCCGAGCTCGCGGTCACCACCGACGGCGACCGGCTCCTCACCGTCGACGGCGACGAGCTCGTCGAGCTCCCCGAGGGAACGCAGGTGCGCTACGAGTCCTGGGGCGACGGCATGCACTTCGCCCTAGGGCTCACGGGAACGCTCGGCGCCTCGGCGCGGATCGACGACACGACCGCCGCGACGCCCCCGGCCGAGTGAGGCCGGCTCAGTCGGCGAGCGCCCGGCGCGCGACGCGGTACTTCTCGACCCGGCGCAATATCCGGCGTGCGCATCGAGGGCTGGCCCCGTCGTAACCGAACCGCAACCGCCGTGACCGAACCGCAACCACAGGTCGGTCGCGTCCGAGACCGCCGTCGCGGGAGGATGTGCTCGGGTCGCCCGGACGACCCGATTGGGGGTGCACTCCGATGTCCGTCCCGAACCTCCCGCCCGGCTCGCCGACGCCGCCGCCGCCGACCGACGACGCGCCCGCGACGCCCGACCCGCCGCCGCCCGCATCGCCCGAACCCACCGGACCGAGGCTCGCCGCGGTGCTGTCGGTGCTGCTCGGCGTGCTGGCTGCCCTCATGCTGGTCACCAATCCGTTCCGCGGCCCATCGATCGCGATTCTGATCGTGGTCGCCGGCATCGCCGCTATCGTTCTCGGCTGGATCGCCCGTCGCTGGTCGCGCCGAGCGCAGCGGCGGATGTCGCCGATGGCGGTCGCCGGCGTCTGGCTGGGCGCGGTCGCCCTGGTCCTCGGCGTGATTCCGACTTTGCTGATCCTCGTGCTGGCCGAGCCGCTCGGGCCCACGCCCGAGGAGGCAGCGATCGCGCTCGCGGAGGAGGACGAGGATCTGGGCCGGGTCGCCGCGCTCGCCGGCGCTCGGCTGGTCGCCTTGAACGCCAGCGATGCGCGCGCGGACGTCTCGCACGGGACCGCGGTCTACCCGCCCCAGCTGGCCGTGTCGACCGACCAGGACCTGCTGCTCACCCTCGACGGCGACGTACTCGCCAAGCTGCCTCCCTACACTCGCGTGACCTACGAGACGAGGGCCGATGGCGAGCACTTCAAGCTGTCGCTCGACGGGCCTGCGGGAGGGTCAGCGACGATCAGCGACAGGCGGGCCGCACCCCCGGAGGGCTGACGCGGCGGCGACGCTCGTCGAACTCGGGGTCGTCAGTCGGCGAGCGCCAGGCGTGCCACGCGGTACTTCTCGACCAGGCGCACCTGCGTCTCGTAGTCGAGCCGGCGAAGTCGCCAGCGCGCCGTGTTGTCGTCGATGTCGGCGAGCTTCACGCGACGGGCGATCGGGTGGGAGCGCAGGCGCGCGTAGTACTCGTCGGCGGCGACCTCCGGCGTGCGCGTCAGCAGCCGCACGACCTCGATGACCTCGGGCACGACGCCGGCCTCGAAGAGCTCCTCGGCGGTGATGTCGGTGTCCTCGAGTACGTCGTGCAGCCACGCCGCCGCCGCCGCGACGGGCTCGGACACCGCGTCGAACCGCTCGGCGATGCGGCCCGGGTGGTCGATGTACGGCGCACCGCTGCGGTCGAGCCGTCCGCGGTGCGCGATGAACGCGATGCCCTTGGCCAGCGCGACCTGCTCGATGGCGCCGCCGTCGGGCGAGCGGTCGAACGGCGAGCCGGGGGCGGATGCCGCAGGCGCCCCGGCAACGGGTGCGGATGCCGCCGGCGCCGACGTGGGCCGGTCCGACTCCGTCGCAGCGGCGCCGCCGCCCTGCACGAACGTGGCGCGGCGGGCCTCCAGCACGATCGCCTCGAACTCCTGCGTGACGGGGTCGAGTTCGTCGTCGGCGGGGCCGGCGGGCGTGTGGGCGGGGGTGGCATCCGTCATGTGGTGCTGCTCCTCGTGGATGGCGGGACCGGGCGCGACATCCGCGTCGGGCTCGGGCTCGGGCTCGGGCTCGGGGTCGGTTTCCGTGTCGGCGCCGGCCGGCAGGTCGTCCTCGGATCCGGCGGCGACATCGGATCCGGCATCGGCGTCGCTCGCAGTCGCGGGCGCGCTCGGTGCGTCGGCCGCCTCGGCGATCGGGTCGCGCCCGCGCACCGGGCGCACGAACTCGAGTTCGGCCTCGAGCTCGCCGAGTTCGCGCTCGTCGAGTTCGAGCAGCGATCGCCCGCCGTCCGAGCTGCGGCGGTCGAACCAGTCGTGGTCGACCTCGGTGAGGCGAGCGCCGTCGCGCGTCGTGAAGTAGCGCCGGCGGCCGGCATCCGTCACCGCCACGATCACCGCCTCGAAGTCGCCGCTGGGCTCTTGGCTGCTCAGGAAGTAGCGCCGACGGTCGGCGATCGACGGCCGGGCGGGCACGTCGGGCACGTCGATGGGCTGGGCGTGCGCCCCGGAGCGTCCGTCGGCGGGCGCCGGCGCCTCGACCGCCTGCGACGCGGCGGCAGCGCCCGGCAGGGCGGACGCCTGCGGGGCGGGCGCCTGCGAGGCGTCGTCGTCGAGGGGGGCGGTCAACCGGACTCCTGGGTGGGAGGCGGTCCGCGGCGGGGCGGGCCGGGTTCGAGCAGTGGTGGGGGTCGGGGGCGGACGGGGATCGGCGGGTGGGGCCCGCGCTGGAGCGATGCTACGACGTTTCCCGGCCGGCGTGCCATCGCGGATCGGCACGCCGCGATCTCCGCGGCGCCGGCCCGGCGAGCGGATTCCACCGGTCAGGCGGGCCGTTCCTCCTCCAGCCGCGTCGACTCGCGGCCCCACCAGGTCGTGAGGTCGACCTTGTGGTTCTCGGCGTCGGCGAGGGTCCACCACTCGGGCGCGAACGCGTCGTCGACCATCCGCCCGCCCGCGGCGAGCGCCGCCTCGATGCGCGCGTGCACCTGGTCGTGCGGCACGCACACGTCGACGTGCATCCGGCCGCGCCCCTCGGCCACGGCGTCGGTCGGCTGCAGGAACACCGACGAGCCGCGCCGCAGCGGATCGACGAGGTGCGTGTCGTTCGGTCGCACGTAGCCCAGCACGGCCTGCCAGAACGGGGTCACGTCGGCGGACTCGGGCGACGCGACCGCGGTCTGCACGACCTGGAGCGCGGCGGCATCCGCGGCCAGGCCGTGCTCGCGGGCGACCGCCGAGATGCGCCGTGCCACGTCGAGGTCGCGGGTGCTGAGGTCGCGCAGGTCGCGGCTGATGAGCTTGACGGCGACCCCCTCGTGCCGCAGGTCGATGTCGGGCTCGTGCCGGACGACGTCGGCGAGTTCGGTGATCGCCGCGACGAACCGGGCGCCGGCGGCGTACGACGGAGCCCGGAAGAACGCGTGCGCGCCCCAGTACAGCACCCGCCAGTCGTCGACCCCGTCGGCGTCGTGGAACTGCTGCGGGCTGATCGGCTCGGGCGCGGTCGGCTCGGGTGCGTCGTCCATCCGCCCATGCTGGCGGTCGCCGCCGTCACCGGCAAGCGGCTGGCGCCGTCGGCTCAGTACCGCCAGCGCACCAGCTCGGCCACCTCGGCCGGGTCGGCGTGGCCGTACGCCTCCCACTCGTGCCGGCGCACGGCGAGGTAGGCGTCGAGCAGCACGTCACCGAACACGCCGCGGAAGAACGAGCTCGTCGCGAGCCGCTCGAGCGCCGCGCCGAGGTCGCCCGGAAGCGCGCGGATGCCGGCGGCCTCCCGCTCGGGCTCCCCCAGCGTGCCCGGGTCGACCACGACCGGAGCCGGCGGGACCGCGTCGCGCGCGAGCCCGTCGACCGCAGCCGCGATCACCGCTGCGGTCGCGAGGTACGGGTTCGCCGCGGCATCCACCGGCTTGACCTCGACGTTCGCCTGCTCGGCGCCCATGCCGGCCTGCCCGGGGACATACCGCAGCGCCGCCTCGCGGTTGGCCGGCCCCCAGCACACGTCGGCGCCCGCCCAGGTGTGCGGGCGGAGCCGCGCGAACGAGAGCACGCTGCCACCGAGCAGCGCGATGCCCTCGTCGAGGCGATCGAGGATGCCGGCGATCATGCGGCCGCCGTCCGCGCCGACACCGTGCGGCGCGGACGGGTCGGGGGCGAAGACGTTGCGCCCGTCGCGCGTGGCCGACAGGTGCAGGTGGCATCCGTTCGTCGCGCCGCCCACGACGGGCACGGGCGCGAACGACACGAGCAGGCCGTGCGCGGTCGCGACGCGGGCGAGCACGACGCGCGCGAGGGCGAGGTGGTCGACGGCGGTGATCGGGTCGCGCGGGGCGAAGGCGAACTCGAGCTGGCCCGGGCCGAACTCGGGGTGCATCTGGTCGACGGGCACGCCCGCGGCCTCGAGCGCGGCGAGCGCGTCGAGCGCGAAGGCCTCCACCTCGAGCACGGCGCGGGTCGAGTAGCCGGGCGCCGACGTCGCCGGCCGGTCGGCGGATGCCGCGTCGCGGTCGTCCCGGGCGCCGCTCGACCCCGCACGGAACACCGTGCACTCGAGCTCGAACCCGACCCGGAAGGCCAGGCCGGCGTCGGCCGCGTCGTCCGCCACGCGCCGGAGCGCGGTGCGCTGGCACGACGGATGCGACGTGCCGTCGAGCGAGTACAGGTCGGCGGGCGCCCAGGCCAGGCCGGCCGCGGCGTCGACGATCGCCATGGCCGACAGGTCGGCGATGCCGCGGAGGTCGCCGACGACGGGGTCGAGGTCGGCGGTGGCGTTGAGGTGGTCGTCGACCGAGAACAGCAGGCCGACGCTGTGCGAGATGGTCGCGCCGTGCGTGCTCGCCGCGAGCAGGCGCCGCTTCGGCAGCACCTTCACGCGCGAGACCCCGCCGTGGTCGACGTGGCACACGAGCAGGGCGCGGATGTCGTCGAGCCGGACGGAACCGTTCATCCGACCATCATGCCGCTCAGGCGGTCGCGGGCTCGCCCTTCAGCTCGGAGTAGCGCTGCGCGTGCACCTGGGCGATGTCGATCGACCCCGTGAGCAGGGCCTCGGCGCACTCGCGCGCGGCCTCGTCGAGCTCGACTTCGCGATGCCGTCCGTCGGCGCTGGCCTGCAGGGCGCGCTTCAGGCGGTCCCGGTCTTCGTAGATCATGGTCTCCTCTTCTCGGTCGCGGAGCGATCATGACGTCGTCGTCAACCGGTGAGAGGAGAACATACCGCGTCGGCGCGAACCTGCCAAGCAGGTTCAGGTCATCTGCGCGATCGCCGCCATCATGAAGAACAGGAGATAGCCGGCGAAGATGGTGAGCGCGATCGACAGGACCGCGATCCCCGCGACGGTCGCGACCAGCGCGACGGTGCGCGTGATGGCGCCGGAGCCGGCCGGCCCTTCCCGGTACACCTGCCATTCGCTGCTCGACCGCAGCATCAGCCCCGACACCGCGAACGGCGCCGACATCGCGAGCCCCAGCCACGCCGCCCCCGCGAACCTCGGCAAGGTCGCGTTCGCGACGAAGATCGGCAGGCAGGTCAGCAGGAGCGCGAGCGCGAGGGGCAGCTGAACGTGCCCGGCCCACCACACGGCCCGTCCGAACCGGCTGAGTCCGCGCGGCGGCCGCTCACGCCACCACCTGCCTCGCTGCTGGTCCCCGTCCCGCGTCGACGGAACCCCCTCGGCGCCGGACGGGTCCGAGGCGATGGAAGGGACGGGTCCGATGCTGCGGCTCAGCCCATGCTCGCCGACTGCACGGGATGCCAGGGCGCCCGCGCTGCGGCGCTCGTCGTCCCCCGGCTCGTCCACGCTCCGACGCTACCCGTCCGGGCCTGCGGCGACCGTTGACCGCGCCGCCGCGGAGTGGGGCTCCCCTCGACTTCCGGGGGAAAGGTATCCGGCGGATACCTTTCCCCGTCGCGCAGGTGAGCGGTGCTCCGCAGCCGCGCTCCGCGTCAGGCCGCGGTGCGCTCTGCCAGCGCGAGGTTCGCGACGAGCTCGTCCTGCGTCTGCGCGACGACGTACGCGGGCTGGTCGCGCTCGACGCGCCAGCTCTCGGCGAGCGGCCCGACGTTCACGGTGTCGAACCCGAACCGGTCGTACAGCTCGGTGACGAACGCGATCGCGTCGTCGTGGTCGCTCGACGTGGCGAGCGCCCGGCGCCCGGGCGTGCCCGCGGGGGCGCCATCCGTGGTGATGTCCTTCGCCATGATGTGGTTGAAGCCCTTCACGACGCGGCTGTCCGGCAGGTGCTCCTGCAGCAGCCCGGAGACCGTCGCGCGGCCCTCCTCGAGCGCGCCGATGCGGCCGTCGCGCTCCCAGTAGTAGTTGTTCGTGTCGATCACGATCTTGCCGGCGAGCGGGGCGACCGGGATGTCGCGGTACGCCTTCAGCGGCACCGTCACCACGATGACGTCGCCGGCCTCGCCCGCCTCGACGGCGGTCGCCGCCCGCGCGCGCGGGCCGAGCTCCGCGACGAGGCCTGCGAGCGTCTCCGGCTCGCGCGAGTTCGCGATCACGACGTCGTATCCGTTGGCCACGGCCGCACGCGCGACCTGGCTGCCGATGTTGCCTGCTCCGATGATTCCGAGAGTGGTCATGGTGTGTGGCAACGGAGGCCGCGCCGCAGACCTTCCCGCCGGATTCGGATCCCCAGCGGGCGCTCAGCTCGCGAGCACCGCCGAGAAGATGAACAGGAGCAGGTACGCGGCCACGATCGTGAGCAGTATCGACACGACCGCGATCCCGGCGACCGTCGCCGCGAGCCCGAGCACCCGGGCGATGAGCCTGCCGCCGACGGGCGGCTCGGCGTAGAGGTCCTGATGGCTGCTGGCGCGCAGCATCAGGCCGGACAGCGCGAACGGCCCGGCCATGGCAAGCCCGATCCAGGCGACGTCGACGCCGGTGCCGACTACGCCGAACCACGCCGGGAAGTCGAACCCGAGGGCGGGCTCCGTCGTGGCGACGAGGAGCGGCAGGCACACGACGAACAGGACGAGCGAGATCGGGAGCTGCAGGTGCCCGGCCCACCACACACCGCGCGCGAAGCGCGTGTGCGATGCGGGCGGGCGCCGGCGCCACCACCACCGCCGACGTGGGGCCCGATGCGGCGCGTCGCCGGAGGACGCGGCGTCGGACGGCACGGCGTCGCCGTCCGGCTGGGCCTGCGGCGTCCGCGGGCTCATCGAACCACGTCGGGGACCTGCACGACCACGCCGTTCGAGTACATGATCGGGTCGCCCTCCTGGTTGCCGACGTCACCTGCTCCGATGATTCCGAGAGCGGTAATGCTGACGACCAACGTATGCCCCGGGCGTTCGCGTCCGAAACCCGCGATGTCCAGCGTGCTCAGGCGGCCCCGAGCGCCCACGACCCCGCGATGAGGATCAGGAACGCGGCGGCGATCGTGAGCAGGATCGACACGATGGCGATCCCGACGATCGTCGCGACCAGCCCGAGCAGCCGTGCGGCGAGACCGCCGCCGACGGGCTCATCCCGGTAGAGCCGCCAGTGGCTGCTGGCCCTGAGCATCAGCCCGGACAGCGCGAACGGTCCGGCCATCGCGAGGCCGATCCAGGCCGGAGCTCCCGCCGAGTTGTCGACGCCGAACCATGCAGGGAACGCGAAGCCGAGCGCGGGGCGCGTCACCGCGAGAAGCACGGGCAAGCAGACGACGAAGAGCACGAGCGAGGTCGGAAGCTGCACGTGCCCGGTCCACCACACGCCGCGCGCGAAGCGCGTGTGGGAAACCGGCGGGCGTCGGCGCCACCACGGTGTTCGGCGGCGGGCTTCGCGCACGGCGTCATCGGAGGGGGCGGACACGGAATCCGAGTCGGGCTGGGGCATCCGCATGCTCAGCGCACCACGTCGAAGACCTGCTTGAGCACGCCGTTCGAGTACGCCTCGTGCTCGACGAGCTTCAGCGACCCCTGCTCGCGGCCGTTGAAGAGGCGCTTGCCGTCGCCGAGCGCGACCGGGAAGACGAGCAGGTGGTAACGGTCGACCAGGCCGGCCTCGGCGAGTCCCTGCGCGAGCGTGGCACTGCCGTGCACGATGATCGGGTCGCCCTCGCCCTCCTTGAGGGCCGCGACCTCGTCGAGGGTGCGGAGGACGGTCGTGCCCTGCCATTGCGGGTCGGTGAGCGTCGACGACACCACGTACTTCGGCATGGCGTTGTACTGCGGGAACTCGTCGGTCATCTTCGGCCAGATCGGCGCGAACTCGTCGTAGCTGACGCGGCCCATGAGCATCGCGCCGGCCTCGAGCTGCTCGCGCCCCTTGATCTCGTAGGCCTCCTCGACGAACGGGACCTCCTTGAAGGTCCAGCCGGCACGCGGGTGGTCGCCGCCGCCGGGCGAGTCGATGATGCCGTCGAGGGTGATGAACTCGGTCACGATGAGGGTGCGCATGGGTTGCTCCAGTCCGGATCGGTTCGGGCGGTCCGTCCGCCCTCATTCTTCACGTCGAACGGGAACACGGCCGATCGACACGGCTTGTCGAATTCCGGATCGAGCCTTCGAGCGGGACTGCATCGGGGTGCAAGCCGCCGAGACACCGGGACACCCAGGCACCGAGACCCGAGACCCGAGACGTCGAGACACGTCGACACGATGGCCTCGGACACGATGGCGGTGGAAAGGTATCCGCCGGATACCTTTCCACCGCCTTCTTCGAGGAAACACTCGGTCGCTGCGCATGGGGCGATCGGAGTCGGGCTGCCGAGTGCGAGCGCGAGTGCGGAGCGCGAGCGCGAGGGCGAGTGGGAGCGCGAGTGCGGAGCGGGAGTGCGGAGTGCGAGCGGGAGCGCGGAGAGCGAGCGGGAGTGCGGAGAGCGAGCGGGAGTGCGGAGAGCGAGCGGGATTGCGAGCGGGATTGCGAGCGGGAGTGCGGAGACGAGAATCGCGCCGGCGAGGGCTCCACTCCCCCGCCGGCGCGACATCCGTTCTCGCGATCAGGCCGTGCGTCAGCCCTTCGCGAGGAGTCCGAGCGTGTCGATCACGCGGTTCGAGAAGCCCCACTCGTTGTCGTACCAGGCGACGACCTTCACGTGCTTGCCGTCGACGCGGGTGAGCTCTGCGTCGAAGATCGACGAGTGCGGGTTGCCGACGATGTCGCTCGACACCAGCGGCTCCTCGGAGTACTCGAGCACGCCCGCGAGCTCGCCCTCGGCCGCGGCACGGTAGGCGGCGAGCACCTCGTCGCGCGTGACCTCCTTCGACACGGTCGCGTTGAGCTCGACGATCGAGCCGACCGGCACGGGCACGCGCATCGAGTCGCCGTTGAGCTTGCCGTCGAGGCCCGGCAGCACCAGGCCGATCGCCTTCGCGGCACCGGTCGACGAGGGCACGATGTTCTCGGCGGCGGCGCGGGAGCGGCGCGCGTCGGAGTGCGGGGCGTCCTGCAGGTTCTGGTCCTGCGTGTACGCGTGGATGGTGGTCATGAAGCCGTGCTCGATGCCGGCGAGGTCGTCGAGCACCTTCGCGAGCGGGGCGAGCGCGTTGGTGGTGCACGACGCGTTCGAGACCACGGTGTGGGCGGATGCGTCGTACGCGTCGGTGTTCACGCCGTACGCGAGGGTGACGTCGGCGCCCTTCGACGGCGCGCTCACGAGCACCTTCTTCGCGCCGGCGGCGAGATGCGCGCGCGCCGCCTCGGCGTCGGTGAAGCGGCCCGTCGACTCGAGCACGAGGTCGACGCCGAGCTCGCCCCAGGGGAGGTTCGCCGGGTCGCGCTCGGCGAGGACCTTCACGCGCCGTCCGTTGATCACGAGCACGTCGCCGTCGACCTCGACGGTGCCGGCGAAGCGGCCGCCGACCGTGTCGTACTTCAGGAGGCGCGCGAGCGCGGCGGGGTCGGTCAGGTCGTTCACGGCGACGAGCTCGAAGTCGGCGTCGCGCTCGACGAGCGCGCGCACGACGTTGCGGCCGATGCGTCCGAAGCCGTTCACGGCGATGCGGGTCATGCGGGAGGTTCCTTTCTCGTCTCGCGGCAGGCGCACCACGAAGTTTCCGCGACCACTCTGGCGGCCGCCATCCGCTCGCGGGAGTGGCTCGCACGACAGTGAGCGAAAGGATCTCGCCAATCATCGGACCGACAGGCGGCGCACCGGCGCCACCGGGGCCGCTTTGAGGATGGTCTCAGGCAGGGTGGGAAGGATGTCTGGAATGCGTCCCATACGACTGGCACCCGTGCTGCTCGTCCTCTACGTCGGGCTCGTGCTCTGGGCGACCCTCGGACCGGTGCCCTGGGCCGGGCCGAGCTACCAGTCCCGTGACGGCGTCCTCGACCTCGGCAGCTGGCTCGACGCGGAGACGTGGGCCATGGGGACGGGCACCGAGTTCGTGCTCAACGTGCTGATGTTCGTGCCGCTCGGCGTCCTGCTCGCGCTCACCCTGCGCCGGCTGCCCGTCCTCTGGGTCACGGCGGTCGCCGTCGGCCTCGGCGTGCTCATCGAGCTCGCCCAGATCCCCATGGTCGATCGCATCTCCGACCCGCGCGACGTGGTCGCGAACGCCGGCGGCGCGCTGCTCGGCGTGCTGGTCGCGCGCGGCGTCGCCGCGCTCGTCGCGCTCGCCCGGCGCGGCGAGACGACGCAAGCCCGGTCCCGCGCGCAGCGCACCTCCTGACCGGCGGCGGGCCGGCCCCGCGGCATCCGCTCGGTCGTGCGCGGCCGAGTCAGGCCGCGAAGGTGTGGCGGTACTCCGACGGCGACGTGCCGAGGATGCGGTGGAAGTGCAGGCGCAGGTTCGCACCGGTGCCGAGCCCCACGCGGTCGGCGACCTGCTCGACGCCGAGGTCGGTGCGCTCGAGCAACTCGCGCGCGAGGTCGATGCGCGCCCGCAGGATCCACTGCATCGGCGTGTAGCCCGTGTCGTCCACGAACCGGCGCGAGAAGGTGCGCGGCGAGACCGTCGCGTTTCGCGCGAGGTCGTCGAGGGTGAGCGGTTCGTGCAGGTGCTCGAGCGCCCACTGGCGGGTCGCCGCGAACACGTCGCCGAGCGGCTCGGGCAGCGCCCGCGGCACGTACTGCGCCTGGCCGCCGCTGCGGTAGGGCGCCGCGACGAGCCGTCGCGCGGCGTGGTTCGACACCGCGACCCCGTGGTCGCGGCGCACCAGGTGCAGGCAGAGGTCGATGCCCGAGGCCGCGCCGGCCGAGGTGAGCACCTGCCCCTCGTCGACGAACAGCACGTTCTCGTCGACGTCGACCCGCGGATGCCGCGCCCGGAGCGCCCGGGTGTAGTGCCAGTGCGTCGTGGCGCGCCGCCCGTCGAGCAGCCCGGTCGCCGCGAGCGCGAACGCGCCGGTCGAGATCGCCGCGAGGCGCGCGCCCCGCTCGTGGGCGGCGCGGAGCGACTCGACGACCTCCGCAGGCGGGTCCTCGCGGTCGGGGTGCCGGTACCCGGGGATGAAGATCGTCTCGGCCCATTCGAACGCGTCCAGCCCATGGGCGACGTGGTACGAGAGCCCGTCGCCACCCGTGACCGGGCCGGGCCGGGCGCCGCACACGCGCACCTCGTAGGGCATGCTCGCGCGGGTCGTGAACGTCTGCGCGGGGATGCCGACGTCGAGCGGCTTCGCGCCCTCGAGCACGAGCACGGCCACCCGATGGTTCGGTTGCGTCATCCGGCAAGAATGCCACTGGTCGCAAGGATCGCGCACGGCCGCGTCGCGAGGTGCGGAGGGTAGAGTCCGGGAGAGCGGAGGTGGGGATGGACGACGAACTGGTCCTGGTCACAGGGGGAACGGGCTTCATCGCCCTGCACTGCATCGTCCGGCTGCTCGGAGAGGGCACGCGGGTGCGCACCACCGTGCGAGGGCTCGAGCGCGCCGATCAGGTGCGCGCGCTCGTGCGGAGCGGCGGCGCCGACCCCGACGGGCTCGAGATCGCGGCGGCCGACCTGCTCGACGACGGCGGCTGGCCCGCCGCCGTCGAAGGGGCGACGCACGTGCTGCACGTGGCCTCGCCGTTCCCGGCCCGCCAGCCGGAGGACGAGGACGAGCTCATCGCCCCCGCCCGCGACGGGGCGCTGCGGGTACTGCGCGCCGCGCGCGACGCGGGCGTGCGGCGCGTGGTGCAGACCTCGTCGTTCGCCGCGATCGGGTACGGCCGACCGCACCCGGGCCGCCCGTACACCGAGGCCGACTGGACCGACCCCGAGTCGCCCCACGTCACCGCGTACGTGCGGTCGAAGACGCTCGCCGAGCGCGCCGCCTGGGACTTCGTCGGCCGCGAGGGCGGCGACCTCCAACTGACGACGGTGAACCCGGTCGCGGTCTTCGGCCCGGCACTCGGCCCCGATCTCTCGGCGTCGCTCGAACTGCTGCTCGCGCTGCTCAACGGGCGCTACCCGGCGGTGCCGCACGGCATGGTCAACGCGGTCGACGTGCGCGACGTCGCCGACCTGCACCTGCGCGCGATGCGCCATCCGGATGCCGCGGGCGAGCGATTCCTCGCCGTGTCGGGCGACCCGTTCGAGTACGTCGAACTGTCGCGCCTGATGCGCGCCGAGCTCGGCGAGCGGGGACGACGGGCGACGACCCGCGTGCTGCCCGACTGGGTCGTGCGCGCCGCGGCGCCGTTCGTCGCCGAGGCGCGCACCATCGCGGCCGAGCTCGGCCGGCGCGTCGACGCGTCGCACGAGAAGGCGACGCGCGTGCTCGGGTGGACGCCGCGCTCCCGCGAGGAGGCCGTGCTCGCGTCGGCGCGGAGCCTCATCGAGTTGGGGCTCGTCCGCTCCTGACCCGTCGCCCGCTGGGTATCGTGACCACGTGACCTCCGACGCCCCCTCCGATCCGCGCTTCGGCCTGACCGTCGCCACGCCCTGGTACCCGACGAACCACCAGCGGATGGCGGGCTCCTTCGTCGCCGAGCAGTCCCGCCTGGCCGCGGGGCTCGACGCGGTCCGCTCCGCCGGCGGCGTGCAGGTCGTGCACGGCGAGGAGTGGGGTGCCGGCGCGGCGGACGAGGCGGCGCGCCTGCGCCCGGCCTTCGACGCGACACTGGATGCCCTGCGGCGCAGCGGCGGGATGCGGGTCGCCGGCGCGGTCGGCCCGGTGCACCGGGTGCCCGTGTTCACCGTGTCCGGCGACGACTGGGGTCGGCGCGGCGAGGCGCTCGTGCGCGACGTGCGGCGCGCCGTGGGCGAGTTCGCCTCACCGGTGGTGCACGGCCACGTCGGCTACCTCGGCGGCCTCCTCGCGGCGCGCCTCGCCGATCCCGGCGCCCGCGTCGTCGCGACCGAGCACTCCACCGCCCTCGTCGACGTGCTCGCCCAGTCGCAGGCCCGCGACCACTACGCCGAGCTCGTAGAGCGCGCCCACGCCGTCTTCTGCGTGAGCGATCTCGTGCGCCGGCAGGTGCTCGACCGCGTCGACGACCCGCACGGCCGCGTGCAGGTGCTCGCGAACCCGGTCGACTTCGCCGGCGCGGGCCGGCGGGTCGCCCCGCCGACCGCCCTGCACCGGTGGGTGTTCATCGGCGGGCTCACCGAACGCAAGGGCGTGCTGCGCCTCGCGCGGGCGTTCGCGATCGTCGCGCGCGAGCACCCCGAGGCAACCCTGTCGATGTACGGCACCGGCCCGCTGCGCGACCGCATCGTCGAGATCGCGCGGGAGGCGGGCGTCGCCGACCGGCTGCACCTGCACGGCGTGCTCGGCCACCGCGAGCTCCTGGCCCGGCTGCCCGGGTACGACGTGCTCTTCGCGCCGAGCACCTACGAGACCTTCCACCTCGCCGTGCCCGAGGCGGTCGCCGCCGGCCTGCCCGTCATCGTGACCCGGAGCGGCGGCCCCGAGGAGGCGCTCGCGGGCGTCGAGGACCGCGTCGGCCGGTTCGTCGACGTCGAGGAGGCCCCCGACCAGCTCGTCGACGCGTGGCGCGACCTCTCGGCGGGACTCGACCGGCTCGACCTCGACGGCGCACGCGACGAACTCGACGCGCGGTACGGGCTCGACGCGGTGCGGCGGCGGATGGCGCAGGCCTACGGGGTCGACGATGCGGCGACGGATCTCGCCGGCGTCGCCGCCGGGCACGCGGCATCCGACGCGCCCGAGCGGATCGTCCTCGCGGCCCTCTCGGGCTGGCGGCGCTTCCACGTCGAGTCGGAGCTCGACGCGGCCCGCCGGCTGGACGTGCCGACGCAGCTCGTGACCGCCGACCCCGCGATCGCCTCGCTCGCGGCGGCGAGCGACGCGCCCGAGGTGTCGGTCGTACGGCCCGCGGCGGTCGACCCGGCCGGCCCCGGATCGTTCCCCGTCCGCGCCCGACGGGTCGCGGCATCCGTGGTCGGGGCGACGCGGTCGCGCGGACTGCGCGCAGGGCTGGGAGCGATGCGGCGCGAGCTGCCGAACCTCGGACGCCCGGCTCCGGTCGCCCTGCCCGAGGCGGCGACGCTCGTCGTCGCCGACTGCCAGTCGATGCCGGTCGCCGTCGCGCTCCTCGAACGCCATCCGGGGTGGCGCCCCGTGGTCGAGCTCGATCGCGCCGGCCCGCTCGCGCCGCCGCCCGACGCCGAGGTCGGCTGAGCGCACGCCGGGCCGGCTACGCGTCGCGCCAGCCGTGCCGCGGCTCGAAGCCGAGCTCGGCGCGGGCACGCTCGATCGAGAACAGCGAGTCGTGCTCGCCGAACTCCCGCCGCAGCTCGGCACCGGGGAAGAACTCGTCGATCAGCGCCGCGGTCGGGCGCGACATGACGGTGTCGGCGTTGGCGATGACGTAGGCGCGCGCGCCCGAGACGTCCGCCTCGAGCCCCGCCCGGACCGACGCGGCGGCGTCGCGCACGTCGATGTAGCCGAACGCGTTGAACAGGCGCGACTCCGGCGCCTCCTCGAACGCGGCGAACTCGCCGTAGCGCGCGGGGTCGATCACGTTCGAGAACCGCAGCGCGATGAACGGGATGCCCGACCACGCGGAGATGTGCTCGGCCATCGTCTCGCCGAGCACCTTCGACAGGGAGTAGGTGGACGTCGGCTTCGGGAAGTGGTCCTCGTCGAGCGGCAGGTACTCCGGCGGGTTCTCCTTCGAGAAGTCGAGGCCGAGTGTCGTCTCGCTCGACGCCCAGACGACCCGCTCCACGCCCGCCTGGGCCGCGGCGAGGAAGACGTTCGAGTTCATCGCGTTGTTCACGTTCAGCGTGCGAGCCGGCGTGAAGATCGTCGGCGCCGGGATCGCCGCGAGGTGCGCGACGGCGTCGACGCCGGCGATCACCTCGAACGCGTCGCCGAAGTCGGTCAGGTCGGCCTGCGTGTACGTGAGGTCGGGGCGGGACCACCTCGCGGGCAGCTCCGGCGACGGCGGCACCACGTCGGTCGCGAGCACCTCGTACCCGTGCTCGAGCAGGTCGGCGACGACCGCCCTCCCGGCCAGGCCCGACGCTCCGGTGACGCAGATCCGCTTCGACATCCCACTCCCCTCGCCCGCGGCAGGGTGCCGACGGGTCCCGCCCATTCTGCGCGGGCGGCCCGGCCCCGTCCACCCGGGCCCGCGGCGGTGGCGCATCAGGCGCGAGCCGTACGATCGACGCATGAGCGACCCGTCCGACCGCCATCCCTCCGATCGCGACCCGCGCGACGACCGGCCGTCGGGCGAGCCCGATTCGCCGCAGCCGGTCCCGTCCGGCGCCGCGCCGACCCCGTGGTTCCAGGACCAGACGGATGTCGGCGGCATCGGCATGGCGCGCCTGTTCGCCTGGGCCGCGCTCCTGATGGGCGTCGGCGCCCTCGGCATCGGGGTGCTCGCGCCGCTCGAAGGCGACGCCCTGCGCACCGTATGGATCGCGGGCTTCGGCACGGCCGCCATCTGGGTCGCGGGCATGGCGGCGCCGCGCTACCGGCGCGAGGGCGTGCGGGTGTCGTGGGCGGTCCCGGCGGCGATGCTGCTGGGCGGCCTCGCGATCCTCGTCGCCGCGTACGCGTTCGTCGTGATCGTCGCGGCATCCGGCGGGACGGTCCTGCCGGCGCCCGAATACTGGCTGCCCCCGACGCCGGTCGTGCCGGGGGTGCGGACCTGACGGGTCAGGCCCCGGCCTCCGGCTCGTTGTAGTTCGCGATCGCCTCGTCGGCGATGTCGCGGGTGATCGCACCGAACCGCTGCCAATCGGGCTCGCCGATGGTGCCGCCCACGATGCATTCGACCCCGCCGACCTCGACGAGTTCGGGTTCGCGGTTGCCGTCGTCGACGTCCATGTAGACGAACCAGTCGCCGTCGTCGCGGAGCAGGACCGTCGCCTCCTCGAACGGGGCGTACTCGACGCGCGTCGGGTCGCCCGGGTGGTACATGAGCGTCTGCGCGCGGCAGAGCGCGTACGCGTCGACCGCCTCGAGCGGTGCGCCGGGGCCCCGCGCGGCGGGCGGTTCCTCCGTCGCCGGAGCCGTCGTCTCGGGTGCCGCGCTCGGCGTCGGCGACGGCGTCGTCGCCGACGGGCCGGCCGTCGGGCCGGCCGTGGGTCCGGGCTCCTCCGCTGCGCATCCGGAGAGCAGGGCGGCGACGACGGTCAGGAGGGCGGCTGCGGCCGTGACGTCTCGCGAGATCGTGCGCATGCTCGGAGGCTAACCCCGCCTCGTCCGCCAGCGCGGCACGGCGCGCCCTCAGCGCGCATCGAGCGCGGCGAGCACGCGCGCCACCGTCCCGCCCAGGTTCCACTCGTCGACCAGCGCCTCCAGTGCGTCGCGGCGGCCGTCGGCGACGGGCGCGAGCCTCGCGCCCAGGTCGTCGGCCGAGGGCAGGTCGAGGTCGCGCACCACGTTCACGACCCGCGGCGCGACCTCGAGGTAGTCGTGCGCACCGGTGAGCCGGGCGCGCATGGTCGCCGACAGCCGCGGGGCCGCCTCGGCCGCGTCGGGGTCGCCGGACGCGACGGCGAGCATCGCGTCGAGCGAACCGAATTCGCCGAGCAGGCCCGCGGCGGTCTTCTCGCCGATGCCCGCGACGCCCGGCAGCCCGTCGGAGGTGTCACCGCGCAGCGTCGCGAAGTCGGCGTACTGCGACGGCTCGACGCCGTACTTGGCGACGACCCACTCGTCGGTGACGAGTTCGAGCCGGCGCATGCCCCGCGCGGTGTAGATCACCCGCACGCCGCGGTCGTCGTCGACCAGCTGGAACAGGTCGCGGTCGCCCGTGACGACGTCGACGGGCATGGTCGCCTGCACGGCGAGCGAGCCGATGACGTCGTCGGCCTCGTGCTCGGCGACGCCGACGACGGGGATGCCGAGCAGGCCCAGCACCTCGCGGATCATCGGCACCTGCTCCTCGAGCGGGTCGGGCACCTCCTCGATGTCGGGACCGCCCGGCACGACCTGCTCGACCCGGTGCGCCTTGTAGCTCGGGATGAGGTCGACGCGCCACTGCGGTCGCCAGTCGTCGTCCCAGCACGCGACGAGGTGCGTGGGCTCGAAGTCGGCCACGAGCTTCGCGATCATGTCGAGCAGCCCGCGCACCGCGTTCACGGACGTGCCGTCCGCCCGCTTCAGGGAGTCGGGCACCCCGTAGAACGCTCGGAAGTACAGCGACGCGGTGTCGAGCAGCATGAGGCGGTCGGTCATGCGCCGATCCTCCCACCTCCCGCCGACCGACGGGTCACAGCGAACCCACAGCCGCGGGCGCTCGAATCACGGAACAGCCCCGCACGCTCGGGGGTTGTTCCGGATGACGCCACGACACCGCGCCATCCGGTGTCGCGTGGGGGCGCCGCAGCCGGCGGCGACCATGGCGTCCAGGAGGAGGCACCGTGTCACAGGAGTACCGACCCACCGCCGAGGCGATCGACCGCCTCACCCCCTTGCAGCGCAAGGTCACCCAGCAGGATGCCACCGAGCCGGCGTTCCGCAACGAGTACTGGAACCACCACGAGCCGGGGCTGTACGTCGACGTCGTGTCGGGTCAGCCGCTGTTCGCGAGCGTGCACAAGTACGACAGCCGCTCGGGCTGGCCGAGCTTCACCCGTCCGATCGACGACGCCGCCGTCACCGAGCACGTCGACCGCTCGCTGTTCATGAAGCGCGTCGAGGTGCGCTCGGCGGGCGCCGACAGCCACCTCGGCCACGTCTTCGACGACGGCCCGGCGGAGGCCGGCGGCCTGCGCTACTGCATCAACTCCGCGGCGCTGCGCTTCGTGCACCTCGACGACCTCGAGGCCGAGGGCTACGGCGAGTACCGCCACCTGTTCACCACCACCGACGAGGAGACCGCATGACCACCCCCGGCGCCATCACCACCGTTCCCGGCACCGAGACCGCCGTCCTCGCGGGCGGCTGCTTCTGGGGCATGGAGGAGCTGATCCGCAAGCGTCCGGGCGTGCTCGCGACGCGCGTCGGGTACACGGGCGGCGACGTGCCGAACGCGACGTACCGCAACCACGGCACCCATGCCGAGGCGATCGAGATCGTCTTCGACCCGACCAAGCTCACCTATCGGGAGCTGCTGGAGTTCTTCTTCCAGATCCACGACCCGACCACGAGGAACCGCCAGGGCAACGACATCGGCACCAGCTACCGCTCGGCGATCTACCCGACGAGCGCCGAGCAGCACGACACGGCGATCGACACGATCGCGGATGTCGACGCGTCGGGCATCTGGCCCGGCCCGGTGGTGACCGAGGTCGCCCCGGCGGGCGCGTTCTGGGAGGCCGAGCCGGAGCACCAGGACTACCTGCAGCGCATCCCGTGGGGCTACACGTGCCACTTCGTGCGGCCGAACTGGACGCTGCCGAAGCGCGACACGGCTCAGGCGGGCTGACGCCCCGCTAGCGTGGGGCGCATGCGGTTCTCGTGGCGGCTCCCGGAGCGATTCCGCGTGTCGGAGCGGTTCCGGGCCACGAGGCGTGCGCCCCTGCTGCAGGTCCTGAAGTCGGCGGTCGCGACGGTCGCCGCGTGGCTGATCGCCGGGTGGCTCATCCCCGGCCCGCTGCCGGTGTTCGCCGCGATCGCAGCCCTGCTCGTGGTGCAGCCGAGCGTGAACCAGTCGCTCGGCAAGGCGGTGGAGCGCAGCGTGGGCGTGATCGCGGGCGTCGTGATCGCGTCGGGGCTGGGGCTCGCGTTCGGCGAGGCCGGGTGGGTGGTGCTCGTCGCGATCGTGGCCGCGATCCTCATCGCCTGGGCGCTGCGCATGACGACGGGCACGTCGAACCAGGTCGCGATCAGCGCGATGCTGGTGCTCGCCCTCGGCGGCACGTCGCCGGAGTACGCCCTCGACCGCGTCATCGAGACGCTGATCGGTGCGGCGATCGGCATCGTCGTCAACGTGCTCATCGTGCCGCCGGTGCTCGTGGCGCCGTCGCGCGACGCGCTCGCGCGGCTCGGCGGCGAGCTCGCGGCATCCGTCGACCGGCTCGCGACCGCGCTCGAGACGCCCCAGCGCTCCGCGGACCTGACGGGGCTGATGCTCGAGGCGCGGCTCATGCGCCCGATGCGCGACGCCGCGGATGCCGCCATCGCCGAGGCCGAGGAGTCGCTGACCCTGAATCCCCGCCGCTCAGCCCACCGCGGCGACCTGGCCGAGCAGCGCCGGCTGCTGAACCGGCTCAGCCCGATCGTGACGCAGGTGGTCGGGATGTCGCGCGCCTACGTCGACCACTACGACGACGGGCTGCACGACGAGCCGACCGTGCGCGCCATCGCCGAGCAGCTGCGCCGCGTGGCGCACGACGTGCGGCTCGCGGTGCACCTCGCCGACGTGGAGCCGCAGCCGCTCACCTCGGCGGTGCCGGCGCTGACCGCCCCGCTCGTCATCGCGGCTCCCAAGTCCGACCACTGGATCCTGGTCGGCTCCCTCATGGAGGACCTGCGCCGAATCCGCGAGGAGCTGCTCGTCGACGAGGTGCCGCCGGACGCGGCGGGGTTCTGACCATGACCCGGACGACGACGGTCACGCCGCTGCTGGTCGCCGACCTCGCCGTCGAGGGCGAGCGGATGCCGGTCTGCGTGCACCTCATCGACCACCCCGACGGTCGCGTGCTGGTCGACACCGGCCTGACCCGACTGCACCCGGCGGTGGCCGACCTCGATCCCCGCCTGTACCCGCTCGACACCCACGACCTCGACCTCGCGGGGATCGACCTCGTCGTCAACACGCACCTGCACTTCGATCACTGCGGCGGCAACCACCTCTTCGCGGGCACCCCGATCCACGTCCAGCGTCGCGAACTCGACGACGCCCGCACCCTGGGCGACTACACCATCCGTGAATGGGTCGACCCGCCCGGAGTGACGTACGTGCCCGTCGACGGCGAGGTCGAGCTGCTCCCGGGCCTCCGTCTCGTGCCCGCGCCCGGTCACACGCCGGGATCGCAGATCGTCGTGATCGAGACCGGAGCGCGACCCGTCGTCGTCGCCGGCGACACCGCGGTCTGGTTCGGCGAGCTCGACGAGCCGAGCACCGAGGGCCAGCGCCTCATCCGTGCGCTCGATCCCGTGGAGGTGTGGCTGGCGCACACCTCCGCCCCGTGGCGGCCGCACCCGCGCTGACGCCACCGGGAGGCGACGACGCACCGGAAATCGAATCCCACCACTCCTCCCCCGCCCGGTGCCGCGGCGAACCCGACGACGGTTTCTCCCGCGGAGCTGGGGGAAAGGTATCCGGCGGATACCTTTCCCCCATGACCGAACGGGAAACCATCCTCTGCGCGCGCTGCGCGGCTCCGCGCGGCCGGGTCGGATGGCCCACGTGGGGCTGACGACGGTGAAGGTCGACGAGGAGACGCACCGGCTCATCGGCGACCTCGCGCACCTGCTGGGACGGAGCCGACGCGAGGTCGTGCGCGACGCGGTCAACGCGTTCGCGACGTGGCGTGAAGCGGCGCTCGACGAAGGGGCGGCCGCCGCGAGCGATCGCATCGCCCTTGCGAACGCCCGGCACCTCGGTCGCGTCACGGCAGGCGACCTCGCCACCTCGGCGGCGGAACGCGCGGAGCGGTCGAGGATCGGCGCGGGCAGGGTGTCGGAGTCGACCTACCACCTGCTCTCGGTCCATGAGCGACTCGAGGTCCGCCGCCCGGAACTCGAGCGCGCGTTCGGCGAGCGCGGCGCACGGAACCCGCGGCTCGTCGATCCGCGGGCGTTCGGCCACGAGAAGGGATCGACGGTGATCCTCGTCGACCTGGACGATCCCGACCGGTCACCCGTGTTCGAGCTCGTCACCGTCGCGCTCGAGATCCTGGGCGAGTTCGCCCACGTCGTCGCGTCGAACGCACCGTACCCGTCGTTCGCGGCGCGCTGGAGCCGGGAGGACGAGCGAGAGGTCGGCCCGCCGACGCCGGAGACGCCAGAGCCGTCGGAGGCGCCGGAGGCGCCGGAAGCGCCGGAAGCGTCGGAAGCGTCGGAAGCGTCGACGCGAGGGGAAACGGGCAACTGCGTGCCGCCGTGACGGGTCGCGGCCACTCGACCACGATCGTGCCCGTCCATGGACCGGCGGGGATAGGGTGCGCGAAGAGGGGGTTCCTCATATGAGCGACGCCGACGGCTCGACCGCTGATCCGGAGCGCGCGGCGCAGCCGCGGGCCGGCGGGCTGGGGGCGATCGGGCGCACCCCGCTCGTGCGCCTCGGGGCGATCGTCCCCGAGGGCGCCGCGGAGGTCTGGGTCAAGCTCGAGGGCGGGAACCCGACGGGATCGTACAAGGACCGGATGGCGGTCTCGCTCCTCGCCAGCGCATTGCGCCGCGGGGATGTCTCGCCGGGCGACACCGTCGTCGAGTTCACCGGGGGGAGCACCGGCACCGCGCTCGCCTTCGTCGCCGGGGTGCTCGGACTCCGGTTCACGGCCGTGTTCTCCGACGCGTTCTCCGACAGCAAGCGCCAGGCGATGGAGGCGTTCGGCGCCACGGTGCTCATCGAGCCGAGTGTCGACGGGATGATCACCACCGAGCTCGCGGAGCGGATGCGACGGCGAGCGCACGAGCTCGCCGCGCGACCCGGTTCCTACTACGCCGACCAGTTCGGTTCACCCGACGTGCTCCTCGGGTACGCCCCCATGGGCGCGGAGATCGCCGAGTCGCTCGATGGCGACATCGACGTGTTCTGCACCGCAGTGGGCACGGGCGGCGCCCTGATGGGAGCCCTCGACGGCCTGCGGCGGGCGGGCGCGGACCCCGCGGTGGTGACGGTGGAACCGGCCGAGGCGCCGCTGCTGACCGCCGGCGTCAGCGGGGCGCACCACGTGGAGGGGGTCGCGGTGTTCCCCGACCCGCCGTTCCTCGACCGGTCGGTGCTCACCGACGTGCGGGTCGTCGCCCAGGAGCGGGCGTTCGAGACGTGCCGCCGCCTGGCGCGGTCGGAGGGCGTCTTCGGCGGCGGCTCGACGGGACTCAACGTCAGCGGCGCGATCGACCTCGCGGTGGAGCTCGGCGAGGGGCACCGGGTCGTGACGATCTCGTGCGACACCGGCCTGAAGTACGTGGGCGAGGACCCCTACGCCTGCCGACGGATCAGGCCATGAGGTCGCGGACCGACTCGCCCCACTCGAAGCCGCAGTCGCGGCAGTCGAAGATCGGCGCGGCGTCGGCGGCGCGCGCGGCCTCCGTCGCCTCGACCTCGAAGTCGAGCGGGCCGTACACGATCACGCGCACCGCGGCGGAGCCGCAGCGCAGGCAGGGCTCGTCGAGCACGTTCGGCTCGAGCGTCGGATGCGTCTGGTTCGTCATGCCAGCACGGTACGTCCGGCCTCCGACATCCACGGGCGCCGGGCCCGCGCGTCGCCCGCGCGGCGGACGAACGGCCCGCAGGTCGCCACGGCGGCGCTCGGCGGCGACATCCGCTCTGGCTAGGGTCGAGGCGGAAAGGGGTGCGCCATGACCCAGCCCGCGAACCCGAGCGGATTCGACTTCTTCCACGCCGGCGAACTGCCGGCGCCGAACCTGTCCGCCGACGAGGTCGCCGGGATCGCCCGCGCGCGCTGGGGCCTCGAGCTCGGGCTCGACCCGCTCGGCAGCCAGCAGGACCAGAACTTCTTCGCCCGCGACGGGTCCGGCGAGCCGGTCGGCGTCGTGAAGATCACCAACCCCGCGTTCACCGCCGCCGAGCTCGACGCGCAGGACCACGCCGCCTCGCGCATCGCGGCCGCCGCGCCGCACCTGCGCATCGCGACGACGACCCTCGCCGACGACGGCACCCCGCGCTCGGTCACCGCCGACACCAGCGAGGGACCGCTCGCCATCCGGCTGCTCGAGTACCTGCCGGGCGGCACGCTCAACGGTTCGGCGCACCTCTCCCCCGCCGTCGTCGCGCGCATGGGCGAACTCGCGGCGCACGCGAGCCTCGCGCTCGCCGGGTTCGAGCACCCCGGCCTCGACCGCGTGCTGCAGTGGGACCTCCGGCACGCCGACCGCGTGGTCGGACTGCTCGCCGGCTACCACCCCGACCCCGCCAAGCGGGCGCAGGTGGCGGATGCCGCGACGCGCGCCTGGGCCGACGTGCAGGTCGTCGCGGCCGACCTCCCCGTGCAGGCCGTGCACCTCGACCTCACCGACGACAACGTGGTGTGCACGACCGAGCGCGGCATCCGCACGCCCGACGGCATGATCGACTTCGGCGACGTCACCGCGAGCTGGGCGGTCTCCGAGCTCGCGATCACGATCTCGTCGGTGCTGCACCACGACGGGGCCGAGCCTGCGTCGGTGCTGCCCGCGGTGCGCGCGTTCCACGCGCTGCGGCCGCTCTCGCCCGCCGAGGTGCGCGCGCTCTGGCCGCTCGTCGTGCTGCGCGGGGCCGTGCTCGTCGTCAGCGGCGAGCAGCAGGTGCAGATCGACGGCGGCGCGAACGAGTACGCCGCGGCGGGCGTCGAACGCGAGTGGCGGATCTTCGAGCAGGCCGCCTCGGTGCCCGCCGAGGTGATGACGGCCGTGATCGCCGACGACCTCGGCGTCGACCTCGGCGAGCCCGCCCCGTCGTACGGCGCACGCCTCTCGCTCACCCCCGGGATCGCCTCGCACGCCGCCGTCCGCCTCGACGTGTCGATCACGTCCGACGCGGTCGACGCCGGCGCCTGGCTCGATCCCGACCTCGAGGAGCGCCTCGCGCTCGCCGCGCTCGACGCGGGCGCACCGGCCGCGTGGCTCGAACGCGGCACGCCGCGGCTCACCGAGTCGCGCATCCGCTCCGCCGCCTCGCCCGGGACCATCCCCACGGGCGTCGACGTGTGGTTCGCCGAATCGCAGCGCGTCGAGGCGGCGCAGGGCGACCTCCGGCTCGTCGTCGAGGGCGCCGACGGCGCGATCATCCTCGACGGCAGCGTGCCCGCCCGCACGCGGGCGCGGCTGCGGCTCGAGTCCGCCGACGGCCCGCGCGTCCCGCACCTCGTGCGACCCGAGTACGCCGTCGGGTGGCTGCGACTCACGGCCGACCCAGGGCTCGCGCTGGGCCTGGGCGACGCCGCGCCCGAATCGGCCCTCGCCGACGGCGCCCACGCCGCCGACGACGCCGCGCGCCTCATCGCCCGCCGCGACCGCGCGTTCGCCGACGTGCAGGAGCACTACTACGACGCTCCGCCGCGCATCGAACGTGGATGGCGCGAGCACCTCGTCGGCACCGACGGGCGCGCGTACCTCGACATGGTCAACAACGTGACCCCGCTCGGCCACGGGCACCCGGCGCTCGCGGCCGACGTGGCGAAGCAGCTGCGCACCCTGAACACGAACTCGCGCTTCAACTACGGCGCGGTCGTGGAGTTCTCGGAACGGCTCGCCGCGCTCGCGCCCGACCCGCTCGACACCGTGTTCCTCGTCAATTCCGGCTCGGAAGCCACCGACCTCGCGATCCGCGTCGCCATGGCGGCGACCGGCCGCCGCGACCTCGTCTCGCTGCTCGAGGCGTACCACGGGTGGACGTACGCCTCCGACGCGGTGAGCACGTCGGTCGCCGACAACCCGAACGCGCTCGCCACCCGGCCCGACTGGGTGCACCCCGTCGACGCGCCGAACCCGTTCCGCGGCGTGCACCGCGGCGAGGACGCCGGGCGGTACGGCCCCGAGGCCGCGGCGAGGATCCGCGAGCTCGCGGCATCCGGTCGGCCGCCCGCGGCGTTCATCTCGGAGAGCTTCGCCGGCAACGCCGGCGGCATCCCCCTGCCGGACGGCTACCTCGCCGACGTGTACGCGGCCGTGCGCGAGGTCGGCGGCCTGGCGATCTCCGACGAGGTGCAGGCCGGGTACGGCCGCCTCGGCGAGTGGTTCTGGGGCTTCGAGCAGCAGGGCGTCGTGCCCGACGTCATCGCCGTCGCGAAGGCCGCGGGCAACGGCTACCCGCTCGGCGCCGTCATCACGACCCGCGAGATCGCGGCCCGCTACCGCACCGGCGGCTACTTCTTCTCCTCGACGGGAGGCAGCCCGGCGTCGAGCGTCGCCGGGCTCACCGTGCTCGACGCGTTCCGCGACGAGGGGCTCCAGCGGAACGCGGCCGAGACCGGGGCGCACCTCAAGGCGCGGCTCGAGGCGCTCGCGGAGCGGCATCCGCTCATCGGCATGGTGCACGGGTTCGGGCTCTACCTCGGCGTCGAGTTCGTGCGCGATCGCGCCACGCTGGAACCCGCGACCGAGGAGACCGCGGCGATCTGCGACCGGCTGCTGACACTCGGCGTGATCATGCAGCCGACCGGCGACCACCAGAACGTGCTCAAGGTGAAGCCGCCGCTGGTCGTCACGCGCGAGAGCGCCGACTTCTTCGTCGCGATGCTCGACCGGGTGCTCTCCGAGGGCTGGTGAGCGGATGCCGCGGGGCGCTCGGACCCCACCGCGCGGGCTCCGCGCAGCACGTCCGCGCCCTCCGCGGTAGGGGTTGACAGCGCCGTCGGCGCGGCGGAGCCTGCAAGCAAGCGGTCGGGGGCCCGTAACCCCCCGTGCGCGTGGGGGCGACGATGACGACGTTCGGCATCGAGGAGGAGTTCTTCTTCCTCACACCTGACGAGATGCTGCCAGCGAACATCGCGGAGGACGTGGTCGCGCGCCTCGCCGACGATCCCGAGTGGGCTCCGCGCGTGCACCGCGAGTTCCTCGCCTCGCAGGTGGAGCACGCGACCGACGTGCACACCGACCTGGGCGAGGCGGGCGAGGCGCTGCTCGCCTTCCGCCGCGAGGTCGACGCCGACGCGGGCCGGCACGCCCTCTGCGTCGCGAGCGTCGGCACCACGCCCGACGCGCACGCGTTCCCGTCCATCACCGACGTGGATCGGTATCACCGCGTGGTCCGCGACATGGCCGGCGTCATCGCCGACCACCAGATGAGCGGCCTGCACGTGCACGTCGGCATCCCCGGCCGCGAGCACGGCGTGGCGGCGATGAACGCCGTCCGGCCCTGGCTGCCGCTGCTCACGGCCATGACGGGCAACTCGCCGCTCTGGCGCGGCTACGACACGGGATACGAGAGCTGGCGCACCATCCAGCTCCGGCGGTGGACGACCGCCGGGTGCCCGCCGCGCTTCGTCGACGCCGCCGACTACGACCGCCGCATCCGGCAGTTGATCGGCATGGGCGGCATGGCCGACCTCGCGCTCATCGCTTGGAACGTGCGCCTGTCGGAGCACCTGCCGACCATCGAGTTCCGGTTCGCCGACGCCCAGCTCACCGCCGACGACACCCTGCTCGTCGCGGCGCTCTGCCGCGCCCTCGTGCTGCGAGCCGTCGACGCGGTCGACCGCGACGGGTTCGCCGCCGCCGCGGGGGTCCGGCCGGTCCGGCCGGCCGACGAGCCCGACCTCGACGTGCCGCCCGAGCTGCTGAGCGCGGCGACGGTCCACTCCGCCCACTCCGGGCTCGCCGGCGACGTGTTCGACCCGGCGACCGGATGCCTCGTGCCCGCCCCGGACCTCGTGCGCCGCCTCGAGCGGCACCTCGCCGAGCCGCTCGAGCGAACCGGCGACCGCGCGGTCGTGCACGAGCTGATCGAGCGGCTGCTGCTGGACGGCACGGGCGCCGCACGCCAGGTCGCCGCCTGGCGGCGGGGCGGCGTCCCCGCGCTGCGACGGCTCTACGCCGCGACGATCACGGCGGTGCCGCGGACCCGTCGGTTCGCCGCCGCGACCGGCCGGGCGGGAGCACCGGAGGCCGGCGTGCGCCGCCTCGCCGGCGGCATCCGCTGACTCGCCGGCGGCATCCGCTGATTCAACCGAACGGTTGAGGCGCCCACCCGGCGGCCCGCCTAGCGTGGAGGTCAGCGCACCAGATCGACCGACGATCCGACCCGAGGAGATCCGATGAGCACCACGCACACCACCGCGCCCGAGCGGACGCACGCCGCTTCCGGGGGCGCGGCCGACACCGTCCGGCAGGTGGTCGTGCTCGTAACGAGCCTGCTCGCCATCGTCGCCGCGTTCATCGGGTCGGGCGCCGTCGTCGGCACGCCGATCCAGGAGGCCGCCGGCGGATGGCTCGACGCCGACTCGACGCTGATCGCGCCGGGCCGCTCGGCGTTCTCGATCTGGAGCGTCATCTACACGGGGATGCTCGCCTACGCGATCTGGCAGCTGCTGCCCGCGCAGCGCGCCGACGCGCGGCACCGCCGCATCGGCTACGCCGTCGCCGCCTCGCTCGTGCTCAACGCCGTCTGGATCGGCGTGGTGCAGCTCGACCTGCTCGGCATGAGCCTGCCCGTCATCGTCGTGCTGCTCGCGGTGCTCGCGTGGCTGTTCGTGCAGCTGCGGCGGATGCCGCCGAAGAACCTCGTCGACGCCGTCGTCACCGACGGCTCGATCGGGCTGTACCTCGGCTGGGTCGTGGTGGCGACCGCCGCGAACGCGACGGCCGTGCTGGCCGCCGCAGACTTCTCGGGCTGGGGCCTCGCCGACGAGACGTGGGCGGTCATCGTCGTCGCCGCGGCCGCCGCGGTCGGCGTCGGGCTCGCGCTGTGGGGGCGCGGCCGGATCGCCCCGATGCTGTCGTTGTGCTGGGGCCTGGCGTGGGTCGCCGTCGCGCGACTGACCGACCAGCCCGAATCGACGACGACCGGGATCGCCGCGATCATCGCCGTCGCGGTCGTCGTCGTCGTGACTCTCGGTGCGCGGATCGCCGCGATGCGATCCGCACGTGCGGGCGACTCGGTGGGGGCCGACGCCGCGGCATGACCGGGAGACGCTGCGCGGGGGCGCAGCACGAGGGGCCGGGGCGCATTCGGGTCGCCCCGGTTCCTCCGCGTTGGGGCACCATGGGGTGATGGACGTCGAGGAGGAGCCGCTCACGGTCGACGTGGGCGACGGCATCGGCACGGTCTCGGCCGTGCTCGCGCGGCCCGACGACGCCACGGCGACCGTGGTCGTCGCGCACGGCGCGGGCGCCGGCCGGGAGCACCCGTTCCTCACCGGCTTCTGCCGGGCGCTCGCCGGGCTCGGCGTGGCGACCCTGCGGTTCGACTTCCCCTACCGCGAGGCCGGCCGCCGGTTCCCCGACCGGCCCCCGGTGGCGATCGCCACGTGGCGGGCGGTGGCGGATGCCGCAGCCGCCCGGGCGCCGCAGGGCGAGCGCGTATGGGCCGCGGGCAAGTCGTACGGCGGGCGCATGGCGTCGATGGCCGTCGCCGACGGCATGCCCGCGGCGGGCCTGGTCTTCCTCGGCTACCCGCTCCACCCGCCGGGCAAGCCGGAGAAGTCCCGCGACGAGCACTTCGCCGACCTCGACGGCGTGCCGATGCTCTTCCTGCAGGGCCGGAACGACCCGTTCGCCGTCCCGAACGAGCAGCTCGACGAGCTCGTGCGGCGCATCGGCCCCGCCGCGGTGCTCGAGTGGGTGGATGGCGCCAACCACTCGTTCGAGGTCAAGGGCGCACGGCGCCCCGCCGCCGAGATCGGCGCCGGGCTCGCGCCGCGGGTGGCGGCCTTCATCGGGCCGCGCCCGGCCCACTGAGGGACCTTCGGCCTCGCGACATCCGTGCCCGCCGAGGCAGCATCGTGGGCAGGGGGTGCACCATGACCGCTGACACGCCCGGCACGCCGGGCACCGTGAACCCGCAGGTCGCCCGCGCGGCCGCCGCGACGACCTCCGACCGCTCGTTCATCGCCACGTGGCTGTTCGCCTGGCTGCTCGGGGTCTTCGGCGTCGACCGGTTCTACCTGGGCAAGGTCGGCACCGGCGTGCTGAAGCTGCTCACGATCGGGGGCCTCGGCATCTGGTGGCTCATCGACCTCGTGCTCACGCTCGCCAACGCCCAGCGCGACCACGAGGGTCGTCGCGTCATCGGCACGCGGCAGGAGCAGACGATCGGCTGGATCGTCACCGCCGTCGTGGTGCTGCTGGGCTGGGTGACGAGCGCCATGACGCAGGCGTTCTCCGTCCTGGTCGGGCAGATCCCCGGCGTGTCCTAGCCGGCCGCCCGGGCGCCGACTCCTTACGGAGTGCTGACGATGCGCGGATGACGGGGCGCCGCCGCGCCCGGCGGACGTAGCCTGAGGCCATGCCTGTCGTGCGACGCGGAACCGCCGCGTGGGTGCTGCCCGCGGTGGCGGGCGTCGGGGCGGCCGCGATCGGCGCGGGCGCGGGCGAGCTCACCGCCGCGATCCTCGCGCCGGCGGCGTCGCCCTTCGGGTCGATCGGCTCGCTGCTGATCGACCTCGCTCCGCCCTGGGCGAAGGATGCCGCGATCGCCCTGTTCGGAACCGGCGACAAGCTCGCGCTGCTCGTCGGCATCGGCGTGGTGCTCGCCGTGCTCGGCGCCGCGGCCGGCGTGCTCGAGTCGCGGCATCCGCGGTGGGGTCGCGGGCTGTTCGCGTTCGCGGGCGTGCTCGGGGCGGTCGCCGCGGGGACCCGGGCGAACGCGTCGATGCTCGCGATCCTGCCCGCCGCGGTCGGCGCGATCGCGGCCATGGCCGCGCTCACGCTGCTGCTGCGACGTCGTCCCGCGGACGAGGCGCCCGCGGAGGCCGGAGCGGGCGCACTCGACCGGCGGCGGTTCCTCGCCTGGGCCGGAGGCGCGACGGCGCTCGGCGTGCTGGCCGCAATCGGGGCGACGGCGCTCACGGCCGGGTCGCGCGCGGTGGTCGCCGTCCGCGACGCGCTGCGCCTTCCGGCCGCCGCCCGGCGGGCGACCGTGCCCGCCTCGGCCGAACTCGACATCCCGGGTCTGGCGCCCGTGATCACCCCGAACCGCGACTTCTACCGGATCGACACGGCGCTGAACGTGCCCCAGGTCGACCCCGCCGACTGGCGCCTGCGCATCCACGGCATGGTCGACCGCGAGCTCGAGCTCTCGTGGGACGACCTGCTCGCCCTCCCGCTGGAGGAGAGCATCACCACCCTCGCGTGCGTGTCGAACGAGGTCGGCGGCGACCTCATCGGCACGGCGGTGTGGCTCGGCCACCCCATCCGCGAACTGCTCGCCCGCGCGGCCCCCTCCGCCGACGCCGACATGGTGCTCTCGCGCAGCATCGACGGGTTCACCGCATCGACCCCGCTCGAGGTGCTGCAGGACGACCGCGACGCGATCCTCGCCGTGGGCATGAACGGCGAGCCGCTGCCCCTCGAGCACGGGTTCCCCGTGCGCATGGTCGTGCCGGGGCTCTACGGATACGTCTCGGCGACGAAGTGGGTGACCGAACTGCGGGTCACGCGCTTCGACCGCGACCGTGCGTACTGGTCCGATCGCGGGTGGAGCGAACGCGGGCCGGTGAAGCTGTCCTCCCGGATCGACGTGCCGCGTCAGGGCGCGACCGTCGACGCGGGCCCGGTCGTGGTCGCCGGGGTGGCCTGGCAGCAGCACGTCGGGGTCGCCGCCGTCGAGGTGCAGGTCGACGACGGCGAGTGGGCGCCGGCGACGCTCGCCACTGCGATCTCCCGCGACACGTGGGTGCAGTGGCGGTACGAGTGGGATGCCGAGCCCGGCGGGCACACACTCCGCGTGCGCGCCGTCTCGGCCGACGGCGAGGTGCAGACGACCGACGTCGCACCGGTCGCACCGGACGGCGCCACGGGCCTGCACGAACGCGCCGTGCAGGTCCGCTGACCCGGCCCGGCCGCCGGGGCCGGCCCGGCCGCCGGGATCAGGCGAGCGGCGGGGTGCGCGGCGGTGCGACCCGACGCGGCGCCAGGGCCTCGAACGCGGCGCCGAGGCGCAGCAGGGCCGTGTCGTCGTAGGCGCGTCCGGCGAACGTGAGGCCCACCGGCATCCGGATGTCGGCCAGGAGGCCCATCGGCACCGTCACGGTCGGGATCCCGAGGTGGCGCGGCACGAGGTTGCCGTTCGCGACCCAGACGCCGTTTCGCCAGCCCAGCTCGGCCGAGGCGGGGTTCACGTCCATGTCGGCGGGGCCTACGTCGGCGACCGCGGGGAAGGCGACCGCGTCGAGGCCGAGCTCGTCCATCCACTGCTCGAGGTCGATGCGGCGCGTCTCCTCCAGGCCGCGGAGGCCGTCCTCGAGCTCGGGCATGTCCCGCCACGTGGCATCCGGGTGCGCGCGCACCCACTCGGGGTACTCCGCGATGTCGTCGTCGAAGCCCGTGTAGCGGTCGGGCAGGGCCCCCTCGGGCTGCGGGAAGATCCGTGCGCCGTCGACGCCGGCGAGCGTCGAGAGCGCGGGATCGCCGTTGGCCTGCAGGAAGTCCTCCCAGCCCCACGCCGAGAGGTCGACGATCTCGCGCTTGAGGTACGCCGGCGAGACGAGCCCGCGGGTCGCGATCGTGGGCGCGCCGGGACGGTCGCCCTCGTAGTTCGACACGACGGGGAAGTCGACGAGCACGACCTCGGCGCCCGCCGCCTCGAGGTCGCGCCGTGCCGCCTCCCACAGCTCGATCACCGAGGCGCGCGTCTCGATGCGCTGCCCCGTGGGACCGCCGATGCCGACCGTACCGCCGGGTTCGGCCGTGCCGGCCTCGGGGTCGGCGTTCACGTACATCCGGGGCACGCCGATGCGCTTGCCCGCGAGCTCGGCCGGCGCACCCGGGGCGCCGGTCGCGAGCGCGGCGTACGAGGCGGGCCGCACGGCGGATGCCGCCGGCAGCTCGATCCACGGCTGCGTGCGCCAGAAGTCGCCTCGGGTCTCGGCGTCGTCGGCGACGATGACGTCGAGCACCTCGAGCAGGTCGGCCATGGTCCGGGTCTGCGGAACGACGACGTCCATCGTCGGCACGAGCGGCCAGTTGCCCCGCGTCGAGATGACCCCGCGCGAGGGCGTGTAGGCGCAGAGCGCGTTGTTCGAGGCGGGCGCGCGGCCGGACGACCAGGTCTCCTCGCCGAGGCCGAACGCCGCGAACGAGGCCGCGGTCGCCGTTCCGGAGCCGTTCGACGAGCCCGAGCCGAACGCGGCGGTCAGGTACTCCGCGTTGTACGGGCTCTCGGCGCGGCCGTACACGCCGCGCTGCATCCCGCCGTTGGCCATGGGCGGCATGTTCGTGAGGCCCAGGCAGATCGCGCCCGACCCGCGCAGGCGCTCGATCGTGAACGCGTCGCGCTGCGCGACGAGGTCGGCGAAGGCCGGCGATCCGGATGCCGCGGTCAGCCCCCGCACCAGGTAGGAGTCCTTCGCGGTGTACGGGATGCCGTCGAGCGGCCCGAGGGTCTCGCCGCGCGCCCGGCGCTCGTCCGACGCG
The DNA here is from genome assembly GCF_052805135.1 of Agromyces arachidis. NCBI lineage: Bacteria > Bacillati > Actinomycetota > Actinomycetes > Micrococcales > Microbacteriaceae > Agromyces > Agromyces arachidis. The sequence continues at coordinate 227,313 of NZ_JBRBDK010000004.1, read as the reverse complement.
CGCGCCTCGGCGAGCGCGTCGGGGTTCTGCACCACGACCGCGTTCAGGGCGGTCTCCGTGTCGGGGCCGTCGTACGCGTCGATGCGCGCGAGGTACGCCTCGACGAGCCCGACGGCGGTGGCGCGCCCGGACTCGAGCGCGTCGCGGAGGTCGGCGATCGTCGCCTCGACGACGTCGAACGAGTGCGAACCGGATGCCGCGTTCATCGCGCCACCGCCGGCTGCTGCTGCGTGATGCAGTGGATGCCGCCGCCACGGGCGAAGAGCGGCCGGGCATCGACCGTCACGGCCGTCCGGCCCGGGTAGGCCGCCTCGAGGATGTCGCGCGCCGCGGCATCCGCCCGTTCGTCGCCGAAGCCGCAGGCGATGACGCCGCCGTTGACGACCAGGTGGTTGACGTAGCTCCAGTCGACGAAGCCGTCGCCCTCGCGGATCTCGGCCGGGGCGGGCAGGTCGAGGATCTCGAAGCGCCGGCCGGCGGCATCCGTCTCCTCCGCGAGCTGCGCGCGCAGCTCGCGCGTGACCTCGAAGTCGGGGTGCTCGGGAGAGTCCTGGCGGTGCAGCAGCATGCGGCCGGGCGCGGCGAGCGTCGCGACGATGTCGACGTGGCCGTTGGTGCCGAACTCGTCGTAGTCGCGCGTGAGGCCGCGGGGCAGCCAGACGGCCTTCGTCGCGCCGATGGTGCGGGCCATCTCGGCCTCGACGCGGGCGCGGTCGGCGTACGGGTTCCGGCGCGGGTCGAGCTGCACGGTCTCGGTCAGCAGCACGGTGCCCTCGCCGTCGACGTGGATGCCGCCCCCCTCGTTCACGAGCGTGCTCGAGACGAGCTCGGCGCCGACGAGCCCGGCGATGAAGCGCGCGTGCTCGGCCGACCTGCGCCAGTCGGACCACTCGTGGTCGCCCCAGCCGTTGAAGATCCAGTCGACCGCGCCGAGCACGCCGGGGCGCTCGTCGTCGACGACGAAGGTCGGGCCGTGGTCGCGCATCCAGAACTCGTCGACGGGCGTCTCGACCTGCGCGATGCCCTCGCCCAGCATGCGAGCGGCGCGGTCGCGCTCGGTCGGGTCGACGAGCATCGTGACGGGCTCGAACTCCGCGACGGCGTGGGCGACGGCGGTCCAGGCCGCGTAGCCCTCCTCGCGCTCGGCGGCCGAGTCGCCGAGGGTGAACCCCTCGCGCGGGAACGCCATCCAGGTGCGCTCGTGCGGCGCGGTCTCGGCGGGCATGCGCCAGGTCATGCGTGGTCTCCGTTCGTCCGTGCGGATGCCGCGGCATCCGTCTCGATGATGGCAGCGGGCGCGGCAGCCGCGACACCCGGCCGCTTCGCGGGGTCGCGGTACGGGTCGGTGGTCAGCCACAGCAGGGCGTAGATTCCGGCCCCGAGCACCGGGCCGACGAGGGCCGACAGGTCGGCGCCGCCGAGGGCGTTCGAGATCGGGCCGACGTAGAGGGTCGTGTTCGCCGACAGCACGGCGATCGTGATGGCGGTCACCATCGCGACGACGCCGGGCGGGAACACGCCGCCGCGGTACCAGAACGGGCCGCCGCGGCGCGTGTCGTCGAGCGCGGCGCCGTCGTAGCGGTTGCGGCGCAGCACGATGTCGATAGCGTAGATCGACACGAGCGGGCCGAACACCGTGACCGCGAGCTCGAGCGAGGCGCTGAGGGCGTCGAGGAAGCTCGGCGACAGGAACAGGACCCAGCCCGCGGCGGCGGTCGCGACGATGCCGGTGACGATCGTGGTCGCGGCGCGCGAGATGCGCTCGGCGAGCGCCTGCGCGTAGAAGCCGGTCGAGTACGCCACGAGCACGTTGTTCGTGATGCTCGAGAGCACGATCATGCCGAGGAAGAGGGGCGTGAACCACGCGGGCACGATCTCGCCGATGGTGAGCTCGGGGTCGGTCATGTCGATCGCGGTGCCGGCGACGACGCCGAGCGCACCGATGAGCACGGCCGGGACGAAGCCGCCGAGGGCGGTGTACCAGGCGACGGCCTTCTTGGAGACGTCCGCCGGCAGGTAGCGGGCGTAGTCGGCGCCGATGCCCCACGACAGCGGGCTCGAGGCGACGATCGCGAGGCCGAGCATGACGAGCGCCCAGTGGTCGGCGACCGGCAGCGGCTCGACCTCGTACGTCCAGTCGGCCGCGCCGAACACGAACACCGCGAGCACGACGAACACCACGGCGAGCGCGGCCGAGAACCACGGCGCGAGCGCGAGGATCGTCGCGTGGCCGTAGACGCCGATGACGAAGCTCAGGACGCCGATGACGGCCAGCACGACCCACTCGCCGCCGGCCGGCAGCCCGATCCCGAAGTGGGCGAGCAGCGCGATCGCCCCGAGCGTGGCGAACGCGACGTTGATGATCTCGTAGAAGAGCCCGATGAGCACGCCGAGGCCGGCGCCGAAGACCTTGTTGCCGCGGATGCCGAACATGGCGCGCATGATCGACACGCTCGGCGAGCCCGAGACCGGCCCGCTGACGGCGAGCCAGCCGACGAGCGCCCACCAGAGGTTGCCGACGACCGTGATCGCGAGCGCCTCCCACAGCGGCAGGCCGAGGAGCATCAGCACGCCGCCGACGACGAAGTAGAGGTAGCCGACGTTCGCCGACATCCACACCCAGAAGAGGCTCGACGGGCGGCCGTGGCGCTCGGAGGCGGGGACGTGCTCGGTGCCGTGCTGCTCGACGTGGCCGACGCGGTCGGCGGCCGGGGCGACGGTGGCGGATGCCGCGAGGCCGGACGCCGCCGGCGCGGCGGGCGCGGGCGGGGTACTGGTGGGAGTCATGGGCGAACCTCGTCGTTCGTGTCTTTATTGATCGTGCGATCAATAGTGCAGGAGATTACCTAGACTGGCTCCACGATGTCAACATCCGCCCGCGCGAAGGCGTCGCGCAAGAGCCCGTCGGAGCGATCCGCCGAGATCGCGGACGCCGCGCGCCGGATCGCGCTCGAGCAGGGCCTCGCGGCCGTGACCCTTCGCTCCGTCGCGGCTCGCGCCGGCGTGACCCCGGCGCTCGTCGCGCACTACCGGCCGAACATGGACGCCCTCGTCGCGAGTACGTTCGGCACCCTCGTCGCCGCCGAGATCGCCGAGGTGGGCCGGCTGCTCGAGCGCCTCCCGGGCCCGCGCGAACGGCTCGGCGCGCTCCTCGACACGCTGCTCGACGGCACGCGCGACGACGTGACCGTCGTGTGGGTCGAGGCCTGGGCGCTCGGCCGCCGCAACGACGCGCTCGCGGCCTCCGTCCGCGAGCAGATGGACGCCTGGCAGTCGGTCGTGCAGGGCGTGATCGCGCAGGGCGTCGCCGAGGCCGGGTTCGAGACGGATGACACGGCCGCGACGGCGTGGCAGCTCCTCGGCATGATCGACGGGCTCAACGCACAGGCGCTCGTCCGCTGGGGCGACGCGAGCGACCGGGGATCGTTGATCCATCGCGCGGTCGAGGGCATGCTCGGCCTCGAGCGCGGCGCACTCGGACGCGAGGCGCAGCGCGGCGCGGGCGAGGGCGCCCTTCGCCATGCGGAGCGCGACCTCGATTTTCCGTGAGCATTGCTCGATTCCATGCCACACTGTGCACATGGGGGACGACGCTCCACGCCTCGCGGGCCGGGAGCGCGAACTCGCGGTGCTCTCGCACGAGCTCGACGCCGTGCTGCACGGCGCGTCGCGCACGGCCGTCCTGACCGGTGAGGCCGGGATCGGCAAGACGATGCTGATGCGCGCGGCGCTCGACCGGGTCGGCGACCGGGCCACGGTGCTCTTCGCACGCAACCTCCCGCTCACGACGCGCGTGCCGAACCTCGCGGTCCGGTCGCTGCTCGCGCAGGCGGAGGGCGAGCACGGGGCCGGTGCGGCGGCCGTCCGTCTCCCCGCACCGGTGCGGCTCGACGACGCCGTGCAACGGCTCCTCGACCGGGGGCCGGTCGTCATCGGGATCGACGACCTGCACTGGGCCGACGCGAGCACCCTCGACGCCATGATGTTCCTCACCGGCGGCGCCGAGGACCGCCCGCTCGGCATCGTCGCGACCGTGCGGGCCGGAAGCGGACGCGACGTCGACCGATGGCGGGCCGACCTCATGCGGCTGCCCGGCACGAGGGCGCTCGAGGTCGGGCCGCTGGACCGCGTCGGGGTCCGCGACCAGCTCGACGCCCTGCTCGGGGCGCCTCCGCACGAGTCGCTCGTGACCGACGTCATGGTGCGGACGGGCGGGAACCCCTACCACGCGCGCCTGCTCGTCGCCGGCATCGGCCCCGACGCGACCGCCGCCCCGGCCGCAGCACCCGACCTGGACACCGCGCTCCTGCAGGCGTGGTCGCGGATGCCGGAGGCCAGCCGCGAGCTCACCGTCATGCTCGCGATCCACGGCAAGCCGGTGCGGCCCGCGGTCATCGCCGAGATCGATCCGGCATGGCGCGACGCCGAGCGCGACCTGCGCCCCGCCGTCGCGCTCCGCGTGCTCGACCAGGACGGCGACGGCCGGCTCTGGTTCCACCATCCGCTCATCGCCGAGCTGCTCGTGGCCTCCGTGCCGGAGTTCGAGCGACGCGAGCGGCACGCCTCCCTCGCGCGCAGCACCGCGCTCGCCGTCGACAGCGGCCTCGACGATCCCGACCTGCTCGTCGACCTCGCCGACCACCTCGACGCCGCGGGCGACGCCGCAGGATGCATCGACGCCGGACGCCGGGCGATCGACCGACTCCGGGGCGTCGACGACCCGACGCGGCTCCGGCTCGCGCGACGCGCGGCGCAGCTGTGCGAGCGGATGCCGGGGATCGTGGACGACGACGACCGCCGCGCGCTGCTGCTCGACTGGGCCGAGGCGGCCGCCTCGATGGGCGAGGACGAGGACGAGTACCGGGCGGTCGGCGCGCTGCTCGAGCTGGTCGACCCCGACGCCGACCCGTCGCAGACCGCCGAGCTGATGCTGCGGCGACTCCGGCTCCAGTTCCGCATGGGCGGCGAGCTCGCCTCGATCGCCGACGCCCGGCGGACCCTCGAGTACGCCGCGAACGACCCGGACGGCCGCCAGTACGCCCTCGCCCTGAGCGAGCTCGCCCACGCCGAGATGCTCGCGGGCGATCCCGCGTGCGCCGCCCACGCGGCCGAGGCGCTCGAGCGCGCGCGGCGCAACGGCGACAGCGAGGCGCTCGCCTACGCCCTCGCCGCCGCCGGCCAGCTCGCCGCGGTGTCCCGGAACCTCCCGGCGGCATCCGCGCTCGCCCGCGAGACCCTCGCGGTGGCCGCGCCGAACGGGCACTTCTGGCCGGCCGCCCTCGCGTGCTTCTGGGAGGCGTACTCGATGCCGACCTACCGACGTGCCGCCGTCCGACTGCGGGAGCTCCGGGCGCAACTCGGCCGCGCGGGCGCCCCGCATCGCATCACGGCGGCACTCGCCGCCACCGAGGCGAGCAGCTGGCTCACCATCGGCGAGGTCGACGAGGTGCGCGCGGCCCTCCGGTTCGTGCGCGCCGAGCATCCGCCCGAGTACCTCGACCTCGGCCTGCGATCGGCCGCCGCGCTGATGGCCGCGCGGCAGGGCCGCCTCGACGACGCGGAGGCGCACCTCCAGCGATTCCGCGAGCTGTTCACGACGATCCCGAGCTACGCCGTGGCCAGCCACGCGGTCGCCGAGGCGACGACGTGGATCGTCGCGGGCCGGCCCAGGGAGGCACTCGACGTGCTGCTGCCGGCGATCGAGACGCACGTCGGCACGAACGGGACCGAGTGGCTCGTTCCGCTCGCCGCCCGGGCCATGGCGGATCTCGCCGGCGCGGCGCGCGACCGGAGGATCGCGCCGGACGACGTGCTGGCCGAGCTCGCGGCGTTCCGCGACGCCCATCCGCACGTGCTGGCGCGGAAGATGGGCGATTCCTACGCGCACGACCTCGTCGCCCTCGACGCCCTGTACGACGCCGAGGTCGCGCGCGCCCGCGACGACGACGACGCCTTCGAGCGCTGGGTCGAGGCCGCCGACCGGGCCGCCGCCGCCGAGCTCGCGTGGGAGGAGGCGTACGCGTGCCGGCGCGGTGCGGAGCGCGGCCTCGCGCGGGACTCCGGATCGCGGCGGCGGGCGGTCGAGCTGCTCCGACGCGGCGCGGCGCTCGCCGAACGGACCCAGGCCGAGCGACTCGCCGGCGAACTCGAGTCCCTCGCCCGCTGGTCGAGGGTGCGCCTCCACGGCGACGACGAGGTCGACGACGAGGCGGCCAGCGACTTCCCGCTGACGCGACGCGAGCGCGAGCTCTTGCCGTACATCGTCGACGGCCGGACCTACGCGGAGATCGCGGCGCTGCTCACGATCAGCGAGAAGACCGTCAGCTCCCACGTCTCGAACCTCCTGCGCAAGACGGGCGCCGCGAATCGGATCGACCTCGCGAGCCTGGTCCGCCGGCGGGAGCGATCGGCCTGAAGCGCCGCCACCGGCCCCGGGTGCCGCACCGTCGCACGCCCCGGCCCCGCGCTCGCCGGTGTCGGATGCCGCGGCTAACGTGGCAGGCACGACGGCGGAGGGAGCCCGATGTACCTGTCCGGCGGCACGGTGGTCACGAGCGCGAGCGACCTGAAGAAGGCCTCCGACTGCGAGTTCGCGTTCCTGCGCGAGCTCGACGTCAAGCTCGGCCGCGACGCCCTCTTCGAGCCGGTCGCCGACGCGATGCTCGAGCGCGCCGGCCGACTGGGCGACGAGCACGAGGAGCGCGTGCTGCAGCGCTACCGCGACGAGTTCGGCGCGGGCGTGGTCGAGATCGCCCGACCCGACCTGCGCGACCCCGAGCAGGTCGAGGCGGCGGTCGCGGCGACGCGCGACGCGTTCGCGTCGGGTGCGCCGGTGGTGTTCCAGGCCACCTTCGTCGACGACGGCTTCGTCGGCTTCGCCGACTTCATCGTCCGGCAGCCGGACGGACGCTACCTCGTGCAGGACAGCAAGCTCGCGCGGCGCGCACGCGTCACCGCGCTCCTCCAGCTGGCCGCCTACGCCGCCCAGCTCGACCGGCTCGGCATCCCTCGCGCCGACACGGTCGAGCTCCTGCTCGGCGATGGCACCACGAGTTCGCACCGCCTCGACGACATCGAGCCGGTCTACCTCCTGCGCCGCGACCGCCTGCGGCACCTCGTCGCGGAGCGCCTGGCCGACGACGGCCCGGTGGCATGGGGCGATCCGCGCTACGCGTTCGACGGGCGGTGCCCGACCTGCGACCTCGAGGTGCAGGCGCATCGCGACCTGCTCCTCGTCGCCGGGCTGCGCACCACGCAACGCGCCCACTTCATCGAGGCGGGCATCTCCACCATCGACGAGCTCGCGTCCTCGACCGGCGCCGTCGAGGGCGTCCTCGACGCCACCCTCGAGGGGTTGCGCGTGCAGGCCCGCCTCCAGCTCGCGGCCGAGGCCGCGGAGCTCGATGCGGCGGCATCCGGCACCCGTTCGCCCGACGACCCGCCGCTCCCGCCGCCCGTCGAGGTGCGCGAGCCGGGCGCGCTCGCCGCGATCCCCGAACCCGACCCCGGCGACCTGTTCTTCGACTTCGAGGGCGACCCGCTCTACACCGAGGGCGCGGCCACGCGCTGGGGCCTCGACTACCTCTTCGGCATGATCGACGTCGAGGAACGGTTCACGCCCATCTGGGCCCACGACTTCGACGAGGAGCGCGAGGCCCTCGTGCGCTTCCTCGCCTTCGTGAAGGAGCGGCGCGAGCGGCATCCCGGCCTGCACATCTACCACTACGCCAGCTACGAGCGCACGCACCTCACGTCGATCGCGGCACGTCACGGCGTCGGCGAGGCCGAGGTCGACCAGCTGCTCGCCGACGGCGTGCTCGTCGACCTCTACCCGATCGTGAAGCGCGCGGTGCGGGTCGGCAGCCGGTCGTACTCGATCAAGAAGCTCGAGCCGCTCTACATGGGCGACGAGCTCCGCGAGGCCGACGTGAAGTCCGGCGGCGACTCGATCCTCGAGTACGTCCGGGCACGGGAGCTCCTGTCCACGGGCGAGACCGACGCCGGCCGGCGCGTGCTCGACGACCTCGCCGAGTACAACCGCTACGACTGCGTGTCGACGCTGCGACTGCGCGACTGGCTGCTCGGGCTCGCCCGCGCGCACGGGGTGGCACCGGTCCCCGCGCTGCTGCTCGCCGAACCGACCGCCAAGCAGTACGCCGCCAGCCCGCTGGCCGGCGAGCTCATGCGACTCGCCGGCCCCGCGGACGAGCGGGCGAACGACCCCGACCGGACCGCCCTGGCCCTGGCCGCCGCCGCCATCGACTACCACGACCGCGAGATGAAGACCTTCTGGTGGGGGCACTTCTTCCGCGTCGAGCAGCCGCTCGAGTCGTGGGAGGACCACCGCGACGTGCTCATCGTCGACCCGGCCCGCACCGTGGTGGTCCAGGGCTGGTACCGCGAGGGCCGCCAGCAGCACGACCGCCGCGAGGTGCTGCTGCGGGGGCGGATCGCCCCGGGGTCCCGGTTCAGCCCCGGCAGCGAGCTGTTCGTCCTGTACGACTGGCCGCCGCCGTTCCCGTCGACCTCGCGGCGCCCGGGCTCCCGCGGCGCCACGCGGGCCACCGTCCTCGAGGCCACCGCCGACGGCATCCGCATCGAGGAGCGCTCGGTCGCGGGCGAGACCTGGCGCGAGCTGCCGGTCGCCCTCGTTCCCGGCACGCCGCCGCCGGCCGGCCGGCAGAAGGACGCGATCGCCGAATGGGCGCGCCCGATCGCCGAGCGCCATCCGCAGTGGCCCGCCGACCCTGCGACCGACCTGCTTCGCCGGGTCCCCCCGCGCACCCGGTCCGGAGCGCTCGCGCCGCTGCCCGATCACGAGTACGTGGGCGCCGTCGTCCGGTCGCTCGGCGACCTCGACGACTCCTACCTGGCGGTGCAGGGGCCGCCCGGCACCGGGAAGACGTACGTCGCGTCGCGCGTCATCGCCCGCCTCGTCGGCGACCACGCCTGGCGGGTGGGCGTGGTCGCGCAGTCGCACGCGGTCGTCGAGCACCTGCTCGACGCAGTCGTCGACGCCGGCCTCGACCCGGCCCGGGTGGCCAAGGCGCCGAAGGATCGCGACGACGTGGGCGCGCGACCCTGGACCGCGATCGAGAAGGACGGCGCCGCGAGCTACGTCGCGGCGAACGCGACCACGGGATTCGTGCTCGGCGGCACCGCGTGGGACTTCGCCAACGAGAGCCGGGTCGCCCGCCGCTCACTCGACCTGCTGGTGGTCGACGAGGCCGGGCAGTTCTCGCTCGCCTCGACGATCGCCGCATCGGTCGCCGCACGGCGCCTCCTGCTGCTCGGCGACCCCCAGCAACTGCCGCAGGTCAGCCAGGGCACGCACCCCGAGCCGGTCGACATGTCGGCGCTGGGGTGGATCGCCGACGGGCACGACGTGCTGCCGCCCGAGTTCGGCTACTTCCTCGCCGAGAGCCGCCGTATGCACCCCGCGCTCGCGGCGCCGGTCTCCCGCCTGTCGTACGAGGGCGAGCTGGCCTCGCACGAGTGCGCCGCCCTGCGCTCGATCGACGGCGTCGAGCCGGGCCTGACGCCGGTGCCGGTGGCCCACGAGGGCAACACCACGGAGTCGGCGGAGGAGGCGGAGGAGGTCGCGCGGATCGCGGGCTCGCTCCTCGGTCGGGCGTACGTCGACGCGTCGCAGGGCTCCGACGCCGTCGGGGCGGAGCCGCGACCCCTCACCCAGTCCGACCTGATCGTCGTCACGCCGTACAACGCCCAGCTCGCGCTCGTGCGCGAGGCGCTCGACCGGGCCGGCCTCCGAGAGGTCCCGGTCGGCACCGTCGACAAGTTCCAAGGGCAGGAGGCCGCGGTCGCGATCGTCTCGCTCGCGGCGTCGTCGGCCGCCGCCGCCCCTCGCGGAATCGAGTTCCTCCTGCTGAAGAACCGGCTGAACGTGGCGATCTCGCGGGCCCAGGTCGCGGCGTTCCTCGTGTACTCGCCCGGACTGCTGGACGTGCTGCCGCGCACCCCGCAGGGCGTGGCCCAGCTGAGCGCGTTCGCGCGGCTCGTCGGCGTCGAGCTGCCGAGCCTCGAAGACGCTCCCGTCGGCTGACGCGCGGCCCAGCCGTTCGCACGCCGGGAGGCGGCCGGTTCCGTCGCACAGGTTCCTGAGCAAACCTCAGAGCATATCCACGTAGGGTATCCGCATGACCAGCCCCACCGACTCGAACCCCGCCCGCATCACCATGTACGGAGCAGCGTGGTGCGGCGATTGCCGGCGCTCGAAGGCCCTCCTCGACCGCCGGGGCGTCGACTACGACTACGTCGACCTCGAGGTCGTCGTCGACGGAGCGGCACGCGCGAAGGCCATCTCCGGGCGTACGAACATCCCCGTCGTCGTGTTCCCCGACGGCGCCCACTTCACCGAGCCCACCGACGCCGAGCTCGCGGCGAAGCTCGACGAGGTCGAGTCGGAACGGGAGGACGACGCCGCCTGATCCCGGCCGCACTCCCTCGCTGAGCGACCCTCCCGCGCGCCCCGGCGCGATCTGAGGATCCGGCCTCTCGATCTCAGGGGTCGCGCCGGATGCCGCGCCCTCCCCCGCTCCATAACGTGAGCCCCACGTGAGAGCCAGGGGGAATCATGTTCGATCACCGGAAGCCCGCGGCCGCCCTCGGCGGCGCGGCACTCGCCATCGCGCTGGCCGGTTGCGCCGGAGTCGCCGGGACCGCATCCGGGTCGGTGGAACTCCACCAGGACCGCGCCCGGCCGGCCGGGACGCAGGCCCTCGAGATGCAGGGCACCCGACTCGCCGAGTACGCCGACGCCCTCGCCGCGGCATCCGGCGGCGCCGCCGAGGCGCAGGGCCAGCGACTCGCCGAGTACGCCGACGCACTGGCCGGGTCCGGCGCCGGCTGAGTCAGCGGAGCGCGGGGAGCACCTCGCGCTCGTACAGCTCGAGCCCGCTCCGGTCGTACGCGGCCTCGGGGAAGTAGTGGATGGCGTAGCCGAGCCCGCGCGCCTTCATGTCGAGCAGCCGCTCGACCACCTGGTCGACGGTGCCCACCGCGATCGCCGCGGGTCCGCGGTAGTCGTGCATGAACCGCTCGGTCGCCTCCGGCCCGAGGTACGGGGCGACTCGGGCCTCGAGCGCCTCGAGGCGCCGGGCGACCTCCGACTCGGACTCGCCGATGAGCGTGTTGAAGTTGGCGCTGCGCACGATCGAGTCGAAGTCGCGGCCCAGCCGGTCGGCGTGCCCGCGGAGCACCTCGCTCTTGTGGCTGAACTGCTCCGGGCTGCCGTAGAAGTTCGTGTACGACGCGTACTTCGCGGCGATCTTCAGCGTCACCTTCTCACCGCCGCCCGCGACCCACATCGGGATCCCGCCGGGCTGCAGCGGCTGCGGCTGCACGATCGCGCCGTCGACCTGGGAGAACTCGCCGTCCAGGCTCGCCCGCCCCGTCGTCCAGGCCTGGTGCATGATCTCGACGCCTTCGCGCAGCATCCGCAGCCGCGCGGGCGCATCGGGGAAGCCGTAGCCGTACGCGCGCCACTCGTGCTCGTACCATCCGGCGCCGATGCCCATCTCGATGCGGCCGCCCGAGATGACGTCGGCGGTGGCGGCGACCTTCGCGAGGTACGCCGGGTTGCGGTAGGCCATGCACGTGCACATCTGGCCGAGCCGCACGCGCGACGTCGACGCCGCGAAGGCCGACATGAGCGACCACGCCTCGTGCGTCGCCTCCGTCTCGCTCGCCACCGGGACGGTGTGGAAGTGGTCGTAGACCCAGATCGACTCCCACGGCGATCCCTCGCGGTCGGCGTGCTCGGCGAGGCCGTGCATGGTCGACCAGTGGTCGGCCGGCTCGATGCCGACGAGGTCGTGACGCCATCCCTGGGGAACGAAGAATCCGAATCGCATCGTGACAGCCTAGGCGGGCCCGCCCCGGTTCCGGGCGAACCCGGAGGGGGTTGCGTCGGCGCCCGCTCGCGCATCTCAGCGCAGGCCCTGATGCCGCCCGCTCGGGGGGTCCCTAGGGTCGTCCGCATGACCCACCTCACCGAACACGCGCACGTGCACCCCGAGCAGTTGTCCGCGGTCGCGATCACCTCGGGCGGGGTCCGCGTCATCCACGTCGCCGGGGTGGCCGAATGCCCGAGCGAGCTGTGGCGGGTGGAGTTCGTCCCCGCCGGCCCGTCCATCGGGAGCGTTCCGGTCCCGGAGCGGCTCCGGCTCGGCATCCGCTCGACCCCGCCCCGTCGCCGCGGCCGCGTCCGCCGCGCGCACGTCAGCTTCGAGGCGATCATCGAGGATCCCCGCACCCGCGAGATCGAGGTGCACCTCGGATGCCAGCCCGCGGTCGTCGTCCCCGTGCTCGAGGCGGTTCCCGAGTTCGGCGCCAGCGCTCGGGCGTCGCGTCCCGATCCGCATCGGCGCATGGCCGGGGCGGTGTCGCTCGTGCGCTCGATGACGGATTCCGCATCGCGGGCGCTCGCCACGCTCGCGGACGCGATGCCGCGCCCGGCCTTCGCGATCTGACGCCGCGGACCCGCTCGCCGGGTGCGACCCGGCGAGCGCGCCCGGACTAGGCTCGCGCGAACCGGAGCTCGGCGACCGCGGGACCCATCCAGTCGGTGTCCTCGAGGTCGTCCCCCCGGACGGTGACGACCTTGCCGCCGCGCGACAGGACCATCATCGCGAGCTGCGGGAGGATGTCACCCGCGCGCGTGCCGTCGGCGAGCCGGTCGCCGCCGCCGTTGCCCGTCGCGAACTCGATCGCTCCGGACTCGGCGTCGATCGTGCCGTTGACCGAGGTCGTGAAGTCGAACCAGAGCGTCTCGACGCCGCCCTCGGCCGCCATCCGCCCGATCGCCGCGAGGTCGCGCTCGACACGCCCGGCGCTGCCGTCGGCGAGGCCCCGCAGCGCCGACTTCGCCTCGTCGATGTTCAGCTCGGCGAGGCGCCGACGCAACTCGTCGTCGATCTCGGCGGCGTTCAGCCGGTCCGGGCCGCCCGGCACGGGCACCACTCGGCGGCCGTTGTGCGCGCGCTCGAGGAACGAGCTGAGCAGCGGCTCGGCGGCGAAGACGAACAGCGGCACGCGGGCGTCGGGATCGTGCGCCTGGAGTTCCTGCCACACCGCATCGGCGACGCGCTTCGCGTAGATGTCGTTGATCTCGGGCCGGCGGTCCTCCTCGGACATGCCGCGGTCGCCGTGCCCGCCGACGCGGCGGTTCCCCACGTCGCCGGGTGCGCGGTTCGCGGCGTCCTCGGCGTTGCGCGGGAGGTTCGGGTCGAGCGGCATCTCCTCGGCGCGCGCGGTCGGCAGCGCGTGCCACAGCGCCCACTCGTTCGCCGACAGGGTGACGGCGAAGGCCTCCTGGTCCTGGCTCGGCGCGCGCAGCAGCTGCCCGAGCGTGAAGTGCGATCCGACGTGCGTGGCGTCGTCGAGCCGGTTCGGCAGGACGTAGACCTCGGAGAGGCCGGGCGCCGCGAACACCGCGAGCGACCGCGACAACGCGCTCCAGACCTCCTTGTCGGCCAGCACCCGCTCGCGCTGCGTCTTGAGCGCGTCGATCGCGGAGGCGTCCTCGCCGTCGGCGCGCAGGCGGTCGAGCGCCTCGTCGAACGCGCTCTTGACCGCGGTCTCGGCGCGCTCGCGCTCACTCACGACCGGCGCCGTCGACGCGTAGATCGTGACCGCCGGATGGTGCTCACCGGCCAGCGCCTGGAAGTCGCTCGCCGTGGGCAGTTCGTAGTGGACCGTCATTCGTCCTCCTCCGATCACGGCGACGACGACATCGTCGTCGCGTGCTCCCAGCCTAGGAAGCCGGAGGCGGATCCGACAGACCCAGTCGCAGGCGATCGGACCCGGCCTGGCGGGCCGGGTCCGATCGCGCGTGCGGGTGGGCGGCTCCTCAGCGGCGCACCGGGTGGTTCGAGCGGATGACGCCCGTCGGGTCGATCGCGGCCTTCAGGGCGCGCAGCCTGGCGAGGCGGCCGTCGTCGCCGAAGAACCGCTCGCCGGCGACGGGGCGCTCGGTGAAGTTGAGGTACTCGGCGGGTGCGCGCCAGGGCTCGACGTGGGCGAGCAGCCGGCCGAGCGAGGCGACGACCTCCTCGATCGTCTCGGGAACGGCGATGCCGACGCCGAACACGAGGTAGCGTCCCTCGAAGCCGGCGATCGCGCCGGGCGCCGGGAGGTCCCGGTCCGCGGCGAGTTCCACGGCCGCCGACGGCTCGAACATGCCGCCCAAGTGCCGGATCTCCGCGGAGAGCAGCGCGGTCTCGGCGTCCGGGCCGACGGCGGCGGCGAAGGCGCGCACCGCCTCGGCCGGCAGGTCCTCCAGCATCATGCCGTCCCCGTGACCGGGGGTCGGGCCGGGCGGGTCCATGTGCAGCTGCAGCAGTTCGGCAGGGGCCTGCGGGTGCACGGTGTCCATCTCCGGGGCGAGCGCCCGCAGCGGCGCGAGCAGTGCCTCGGCGCGCTCGGCGTCCTCCTGGATCACGGCCTCGACGACCACGAACGAGCGGCCCGAGAGGAACGGCGGCAGCTCGGGCATCGGCGGGAAGCGGAGCACGCGCCCGACCGAGGTGACCGAGTCGGGCACCGACCGCGTCCACTCGCCCCAGGCGCCGAGCACCTCCCCGGTGCGCTCGATCGGGAAGAACAGGGCCCCGGCGACCACCTGGTCGATGGCGAACAGGCCGAACTCCAGGGCGGTGACGACGCCGAAGTCGCCGCCGCCGCCGCGGACGGCCCAGAACAGCTCGGGGTGGTGCTCGGCGTCGACGCGGCGGAACTCGCCGTCGGCCGTGACGAGCTCGACGGCCACGACGTGGTTGGCGGCGAGGCCGTGCGCGCGCCCGAGGAAGGAGATCCCGCCGCCGAGCGTGTAGCCCACGACGCCGACGTCATGGCTCGACCCGGCGAGCGCCGCCAGGCCGTGCGGCGCGGTCGCGGCCACGACGTCGCCCCAGAGCGCGCCGGGCTCGACCCGGGCGATGCGCTGGTTGGGCCGCACCTCCACCGCACGCAGTTCGTGGGTGCGCAGGAGGATCGCGTCGGCGAGGCCCTCGCCGTCGGTGAGGGGCGCGGCGTTGTGGCCGGTGGCCTGCGGTGCGACCGCGAGTCCGAGGTCGCGCGCGGCGCGCACGGTGCGGGCGATGTCGGCGACGGATGCCGCGACCACGACCGCGGCGGGCCGCTGGTCGACGGCGAGGTTCCAGGCAGCGCGCACGGCGTCCCAGTCGGCGTCGCCGGGCAGGTGGAGCCGGCCGTCGAGGCGGTCGTCGAGCATGGCGAACGCCTCGCGCAGCGAGAGCGCGTCGGTGTCGAAGGCAAGGGTGTTCACGGATGGTTCCTTTCGAGTGCGGGAGTCGCGGGCCGGGCCGAGGTAGGGACTCTCTCCGACGTCCGCCCGGGTTCCGGGGGCGCTCACGACGGGTTCCATACAACGACGGCGGCGGGAACCGGGGATCAGGATGATCCCGGCGTTCGTCTCAGGGTTATCCCGCGCTTCACGCCTCGTGCTCGGGTTCGGGGGCGGAATACGCCCGCGACCACGGCGGTTGGCACGAGGGATGCCTGCCACCCCTCGCCTCTCCGTGCTCGATCTCGTCCCCGTCCGCAGCGGCCAGTCGTCGTCGGGCGCCGTCGCGGCATCCGTCGCCCTCGCCCGGGTCGCCGACCGCCTCGGGTTCACCCGCTACTGGTTCGCCGAGCACCACAACATGCCCGCGGTCGCGTCGACGGCGCCGCCCGTGCTCATTGCGGCGACGGCCGCGCGCACCGAGCGGATCCGGGTCGGCTCGGGCGGCGTGATGCTGCCGAACCACGCCCCGCTCGTCGTCGCGGAGCAGTTCGCGGCCCTCGAGGCGCTCGCACCCGGTCGCATCGACCTCGGCATCGGACGTGCGCCGGGCAGCGACCCGGTGATCACGCAGTTGCTGCGGATGTCGGGCCCGACCGCCGACGTCGACCGGTTCCCCGACCACGTCGCCGACATCCTCGCCATGCTCTCGCCGGACGGCGCGACGCTTCGGCTCACGAGCGGGCGCGAGTACCCGATCCAGGCGACGCCCGCCGCGGCGGCGGTGCCCGAGCTGTGGCTGCTCGGCAGCTCCGACTACTCGGCGCGTCTCGCGGCCGAGCTCGGCCTGCCCTACGTCTTCGCGAACCACTTCTCGGGCGAGGGACTCGAGCGCGCGCTCGAGCTCTACCGCTCCGAGTACACGCCGAGCGAGCGGCATCCGTCGCCGCAGACGATCCTGACCGTCAACGCGGTCGTCGCCGACACCACCGCCGAGGCCGACGAACTTGCGCTCCCGCAGTTGCGTTCCATGGCCCGCCTGCGCCTCAACCGCCCGATGCGCCCGCTCGAGACCGTCGACGAGGCGCTCGCCGCTCCCCGCGACTCCGCCGCCGAAGAGGTCATCGCGCGCATGCGCCCGCGGTGGGTCGTCGATGATGCGGATGCCGCGGCGTCCGCCGTGCGCGCCCTGGCGGAGCGCCACGGCATCGACGAGGTCATGGTCGCGCCCGTGGCCGGCGCGCGGGCCGACGAGCCGACGGATGCCGCGCCCGGGCGCGAGCGCACGCTCGAGCTGCTCGCGGGGCGACTCGCCGCCTGAGCCGGTCGTTGCCCTCCCGCTGCGGGGCGCGGGCCGCTAGAGTCGCGAACGTGACCGCCCCGAACGCGTTCCCCGCCCGCCTCGTCGCCCTCATCGGCTTCGCCGTCATCGCCGCGTACGCCGTGCTCGGCGCGCTGCAGATCATCGTGCTGAACCCGATGGCGGCCGTCCCCGGACGCAGCCTGCCCGAGATCCATGCGGCCGTCGCCGACGCCGGGGAGTCGCTCAGCCCGGTCGCGCCGATCGTGTTCGCCGTGGTCGGGATGGTGCTCGGCGGCGGCGTCCTCGCGTACGCGTGGGCGGCGCCGATTCGGACCCCTCCGGCCGTGATCGCCGCGGTCGACCTCGTCATCCTCGTGCTGGGCGCGCCCGCCCACTTCATCGCCGGGTTCTCGTCGAACCTCGCGCTCGCCGACGCGTTCCGCATCTCGGGCACCGACCACTCCGGCTGGTCGTCGCTCCTGCTGGCGGCGAGCGGGGCCGCGCTCGTCGCCCTGGCGGTGCTCGTCGTCGTGCTCGCGGCCCGGACGCGGACGCGACGCGTCTTCACCCCGCCTGCGGCGGCCGCGGGATGAGCTCGCCGCACTGAGGCGCTCGGGTCGCGATCGCGGCGCGCCCATACGGCCGTTCATCGGTCGCGTCGGACGGGACGTCGGCGATGCCGCGACCCTCGCCCGATGCCGTCCTCTGAAGTCGAGCGCTGCGGTCGGCGTGCCCGAGGGATTGGGCGGAGACACGACATCCCGGGCTCGGTCGAGGGGAAAGGTATCCGCCGGATACCTTTCCCCTCGGCTCGACGGCATGGCGTCGGGTGCCCGACCGTGCGTGCACCGTCGGCAGCTCGCGCGACCCCAGGTGGCGCGGTCCCACCCGGAACGCCGGACGGCGCCCTACCTGCGGACTTCCTCGCGGGCCTCGGCCGTCACCGAACCGTCGGAGGCGGCCGGGACTCGAGGCCATGCCCACGCGGAGCGCAGGATGAAGGCCAGGAGCAGCAGCTCGACGCCGATGGAGAGCGCGTAGAACGCGGCCCATTCCCAGGTCTCCCCCACCGCGTTGAACACGGTGACCGGGATGTACAGCGATGCCACGACGAGGTTCACGACGCGGTTCAGGCCGGCGGGCAGCGCCATGGAGAGCACCACCATCAGGGCGGGGATCGTGACGAGCGCGAGGAACACGGTCATCAACGCCGGGCTGATGTCGAATTCGAAGACGACGCCCGCGAGGAGGTCGTCGATGACGCCCGGCTTGTAGAGGTGGTAGTAGTCCACGTAGATGTACAGGAACATGAAGCTCGTCCAGGCGGCGGCGAGCTTGGCCCGCACCGGGATCGGCGAGTTGTCGAGCGCGTTCGGGGTCTCGGTTCGGATGGTCATCGGTTCTTCCTTCGTGTGGGGCGGTCCGTCCGCCGGAGCGGCGGCCGGTCTGGGTACGACTGGTGCGAGGGGGCTCGTGGCTCGAGTGGCCGGCCGTCAGACGGCGACCACGACCTTCCCCCGGCTGTGGCCGGCCGCGACGTGCTCGAACGCGTCGACGGCGTCGGCGAACGGGTAGGTGCGGTCGATGAGCGGCGTGACCTTCCCGGCCGCGAGCAGGTCGGCGAGCGCGAGCAGGTCGAGGTGCTTCGCGAACGAGGTGAACGGCTTCAGCCGCTGACGGGTGAAGAGGGACCGCACGTGCGCGCCGACGATCCGGCCGATCGGACCGAGCCATCGGCCCCCGCGTCCGCTGTTGGGGATCAGGGTGCCCGTCGGGGTCAAGGCCCGGCGGACCGCCGCGAGGGGCTGGGCTTCGACGTTGTCGAGGATGACGTCGTAGCGCTTGCCGGCGCGGGTGACGTCGGTCGTCGTGGAGTCGACGACGTGGTCCGCGCCGAGCGACCGCACCAGGTCGACGTTGCGGGTGCGGCACACGCCCGTCACCTCGGCGCCCAGCGCCTTGGCGATCTGCACGGCGTACGAGCCGACGCCGCCCGACGCGCCGATGACCAGGACGGTCTGACCCGGTCGGACCCTCGCGACGTCTCGCAATGCCTGCAGCGCGGTCATCGCCGACGTCGGCACGGCCGCCGCCTGCACGGCCGACACGCCGGCGGGCACCGTCGCGAGGTGGTCCGCCGGGACGCAGGCGTACTCGGCGAGCGCGCCGGAGCCGGTCCAGCCGAACACCTCGTGTCCGGGACGGAGCGCGGTCACCTCCGATCCGACCTCGGTCACCACGCCGGCGAGGTCCATTCCGGGGATGCCGCGGCGCGGACGGCGGAGCCCGAACGCCAGGCGCACCACGTACGGCTCGCCGGCCGTCACGAAGCAGTCGCCGGGATGGATCGAGGCCGCGCCCACGCGGACCAGCACGTCGCCGGGACCGGGCGACGGGACTGCGACCCGAGACGGCTCGAGCACCGAGGGCGGGCCGTAGCGGTGCTGGACGAGGGCCCGCATCGTCGTCCGGTCGACCGGGTCCTCCCCCGAGACCTCGTCCGTCTCCGCAGCCGAGCGCTGTTCGATTCCCATGCGAGTTCCTTCCGTCCGAGCAGATCGCCCGGCTGTTCGTACACCGTACGTCGTACACCGTACGTCGTCGTCGTACACCGTACTATGCGACGTACACTGTACGATTGTCAAGCCGTCCGAGGAGCGAGGGAGACCCGTGACACCCAACGAAGAACGCCGAGTCGGACCGGACGTCGGCCTCAGCACGCAGCGGGTGGTCGACGAGGCGATGCGGCTCGCCGACCGCGAAGGGGTCGCCGGGCTCAGCATGCGCCGGCTCGCCGGCGCGCTCGGCGCCGGTGCGATGTCGCTCTACCACTACGTCGCGAACAAGGAGGAACTCCTCGACGCGATGATCGACGTCGTGTTCCAGGAGATCGAACTCCCGCCCGACGACACCGACTGGCAGACGGCCATCCGGAGCCGGGCGGTCTCCGCCAGGCAGGTCCTCGCGCGCCATCCGTGGGCGGTCGGCCTGATGGAGTCGCGGACCTCACCGGGGCCGGCGAACCTGCGCCACCACGAAGCGGTCACGGCCTGCCTGCGGCGAGCCGGCTTCTCGGTCGTGATGGCGACGCACGCCAACTGGCTGCTCGACAGCTACGTGTACGGGTTCGCCCTGCAGGAGGCCGGCCTGCCGTTCGACAGCGCCGCCGAACTCGCGGAGATGACCGAGGGCGTCTACCTGCCGCAGCTGCCCCCCGACGAGTTCCCGTTCCTCAATGAATCCGCCGCGGCGCTCCTCGCCGCCGGGTACGACCCGGCGGACGAGTTCGACTTCGGCCTCGACCTCATCCTGGCCGCCCTCGAGCCGCTTCGGACCGTCGCGTAGCGACCGTCACGGCCGGCGCGATCAGGCTCCGTCGGCGTAGACCCGCGCCTCCCACGGCGCCAGCGGCGCGCCGAGCGGCGCGGGCGCGTCGGGCAACGTGTTCGTGAGGATCGGGACGTCGCCCGCCTCACCGGGCTCCCGGCTCCAACGCGCGAGGAGCTCCCGGCGGAACACCGGCTCGTGCGCCACCGAGGAGAGGTTCACCACGACCAGCATCCGCTCGGCACCGTGGACACGCTCGTAGGCGAGGATCGCGGGGTGGCCGGCATCCGCCCGTTCGAACGAGCCGTGCGCGACGACCGGCCGGTCGTGCCGCATCGCGATCAGCTGCCGGTAGTACTCGAAGACCGAACCGGGATCGCCGACCTGGGCCGCCGCGTTGATGCGGTCGTGGTTCGGGTTCACCGCGAGCCACGGCTCGCCGGTGGTGAACCCGGCGTTCGGCGACGCGTCCCACTGCACCGGCGTGCGAGCGTGGTCGCGGCTCATCAGGCTCAGGCCGTACAGCGCGTCGGCGACGGCGGTGCCGGAGCCGATCGCCTCCGCGTAGGCGTTCAGGGACTCGACGTCGCGGTAGTCGTCGATCACCGAGAACGGCGCGTTCGTCATCCCGAGCTCCTGGCCCTGGTACACGTACGGCGTGCCGCGCATGAGGTGCAGCATCGTCGCGAGTGCCGTGGCCGACGCGTACCAGTGCTCGTCGGCATCCCCGAACCGGCTGACCGAGCGGGGCTGGTCGTGGTTCTCGAGGTAGAGGCTGTTCCAGCCCACGTCGTGCAGGCCCTCCTGCCACTTGACGAGCGACGCGGCGAGCTCCCCGGGCTCGAGCGGCCGCGGCCGGAACTTGCTGACGCCGTGGTCGAGGCCGACGTGCTCGAACTGGAAGACCATGTCGACCTCGCGGCGTGCCGGGTCGGTGAACAGGATCGCCTCGTCGAGCGTGACGCCGGGCGTCTCACCGACGGTGATGAGCCCCTCGCGGCCGTCGAACACCTCGCGGTGCATCTCCTGCAGGAACTCGTGCAACCGCGGGCCGTTCGTGTACGCGGCGCCCCCGTCGCCGTACCGCCGCCCACCGCGCACGGGCCCGTCGGGCAGCGACGGATGCTTCGAGATGAGGTTGATGACGTCCATGCGGAACCCGTCGACGCCGCGGTCGAGCCACCACCGCATCATCCCGTACACCGCGTGCCGCACCTCGGGGTTCTCCCAGTTGAGGTCGGGCTGCTTCACGTCGAACAGGTGCAGGTAGTACTCGCCCGTCGCCTCGTCCCACTCCCAGGTCGGGCCCGAGAAGAACGACTCCCAGTTGGTCGGCTCGGCGCCCGGGTCGCCGCCGTGCGTCCCCTCGCGCGGCGGGCGCCACCAGTACCAGTCGCGCTTGGGGTTGTCGCGGCTCGAACGCGACTCGACGAACCAGGCGTGCTCGTCGGAGGTGTGGTTCACGACCAGGTCCATGACGAGCCGGATGCCGCGCGAGTGCATCGCCGCGAGCAGCTCGTCGAAGTCGGCCAGGGTGCCGAAGGCCGGGTCGATGTCCTGGTAGTCGCTGATGTCGTAGCCGTTGTCGGCGTGCGGCGACCGGTAGATCGGCGACAGCCACACCACGTCGACACCGAGGCGTTCGAGGTGGTCGAGGCGGTTCAGGATGCCGCGGAGGTCGCCGACGCCGTCGCCGTCGGAGTCCTGGAAGCTGCGCGGGTACACCTGGTACACGACGGCCGACTTCCACCAGTCGGGTGCGATCTCGTTCCCCATGCCTCGATCCTTCCAGCAGGGACCGCGAACGTCATCCCGTTGCCCCCGCGGCGCCGACCTGCCATCGGATTGCCGATTGCGCCGGGTACTCGCCCCGCGTTCCCGGCGAAAGCGGCAACCCGACGGATGGCGCCGGGGCGCCGCGCGGGACGGCGGCGCGGCCGCGGCTCAGGCCGCGAGGCCGAGCCGGCGCAGGTCGTCGCCCGACGCTCGGTGCTCGGCGCCCTCGGCGACGTGCGCCTCGCGCGGCACCCGGGCGCCGTTCTGCACCCGCGCGCCGGCGCCGATCGCGGCGTACGGGCCGACCACGGCGAAGCGGCCGACCACGGCGCCCCGCCCGACGTGCGCGTTCACGCCGACGGTCGCCTTCTCGGCGACGATGGCGTCCTGCTCGATCCAGGCGCCGTGCGAGACGACGGCCCCGCGCTGCACCTGCGCGCCGGGGTCGACATAGGCGGTCGGGTCGACGAACGCCGTCGGATCGACCTTGGCGGTCGTGGCGACGAGGCCCCGGCCGTTGACGTGCTTGCGGTAGCGACGCAGGATGCCGGCTTCGTCCTCGAACTCGACGTAGCTGATGCCCACGTGTCCTCCAATCGCCGGGACCGGGTCAGTCGGGTCGGTCCCGGATACAGGTACAACATTCGCCCTGACCGGGGCATTCCCAAGTCTGGGACGCGTCCCTGAATACCCGCGGGGATATCGCTGTGCCTCGGCTGCGAGCACCCGCGCGCCGGGCGGCGGACGGGAGACGGCCGATGCTACTCGGAGTCCGCCCCCTCGGTGTCGACGATCTCGACGACGAAGACGAGCGTCTGGCCGCCGAGGCCGTTGGACGACTCGCCCTCGCCGTAGCCGAGCGCCGGCGGGATGGTCACGATCAGCTTCGAGCCGACCTTCTGGCCGACCAGTGCGCCGCCGAAGCCGGGGATGACGTCGCCCGTGCCGAAGCGGGCCGGGTCAGGGTTGCCGAAGCTCTGGTCGAAGATCTCCTTGGTCTCCCAGTTGAGGCCCTGGTAGTGGAGCGACACGGTGTCGCCGGCTGCGACGGTGTCGCCGTCGCCCTCCTCGAGCACCTTCAGCTGGTAGTCGGCCGGCGGCTCGGTGTCGGGGATGGTCACCGTGGGGGTGCCGTCCTCGCCGAACTCGACCTCCGGCACGTTCTCGGTCCACTCGCTCGGCGAGGGGAGGTCCTCGGCCTCGACGATCTCCTGCACGTCGGTCACGATCACGAGGGTCTCGCCGGGCTCGACGCCGATGGACTCGTTGCCCTGGTCGCCGTAGACCGACGCCGCCGGGGCGACGGTCACGACGCGCGATCCGAGCGGCACGCAGTCGACGCCCGCGAGGAAGCCCTCGTAGAGCGAGCCGTCGCCGATCGTGAGCGAGGTGGGCTGCGAGAAGACCTGGTCGCCCGTGGAGCCCTTGAACGCGGTCACGACGACCGAGACCTCGTCGCCCGAGGCCGTCACGTCGCCGTCGCCCTCGATGTCGATCGTGCGCTGGAGCTCGTCGCTCTCGAGGGGGGTGTCGAACGTCGCGGTCGTCGCGGCGCCGAAGTCGCCCTCGACCTCGATCGCGTCGCTCTGCTCGCCCGACTCGACCTCGAGGCAGGCAGCGGCCTCCTCGCTCGCGGTGGGCTCGGGTTCGGCGGGGTCGCCCGCGCAGCCGGCGAGGAGGAGGGCGGTCACTGAGGCGAGCGCGATGGGCGCGCCGCGGCGCAGGGCACGGTTCATGACGGGAGTTCTCGATTCGATTCGGGTGCGAAATGCAGGCTCCAGTCTGCACGCCCGAGGTATCGATTGGCTGAGTCTTCCCGAATCCGCTGGTGACGGCGAGAATGCCTGCATGGGGGATGTCAGGTCGGAGCCCGATTTCATCGCATCGTTCGAGGGCGGCTGGGAGGCCTTCGCCGATCTCGACGAGATCGTGTGGAACCCCATCTCACGGGCGACCGTGCTGCGGTCGCAGCCGCGCTTCGGCGAGCGCGTGCTCGACGCGTGCGCCGGTGCCGGAGCGTCGGCGCTGCCCACGGCCGAGCTCGTCGGCACGGGCGGGGTGGTCGACGCGGTCGACCTCGCCGAACCGCTCGTCGACCTCATGCGCGAGCGGGCGGGCGAGCGGATGCCGCAGCTCCGGCCGCACGTCGCCGACGCGACCACCTGGCCGTACACCGGCTACGACCTGGTGCAGTGCGTCCTCGGCATCCTGTTCTTCGACGACCCGGCGGCCGGCACCCGCCACCTCGTCGAGTGCGTGCGACCCGGCGGGAGGGCGGCCATCACGGTCTGGGGCGCGGGCGCGTTCGACCGGATCGCCGAACTGCTCGCGGCGGCGCTGCCGGACGACGACCGGGTGCCGAGCGTCGACGACAGCCGGCGGGCCACGATCGTCGGGGCCGAGACGGCCGGCAGCTTCGCGCACTGGCTCACCGAGCGGGGCCTCGTCGACGTGCGCGCGCAGGTCGTCCCGCGCCACCTCGAGCTCGATCCGGAGCTCGCGTGGCGGCTGGTCGCCGGCACCGGCTTCCGCGCGTTCCTCAGGGAGCTCGACGACGACGAGCGCGAGGGGGTTCGCGAGCGCCTCACCGCGGGACTGGCGCAGGGCGGGTCGACCGTCGACCTGACCACGTTCGTCGGGGTCGGCCACCGGCCGGAGGAGTGACGCGCGCTCAGTCGCCGCCGGGCTCGGGCCCGGTCGCGACGGGTCGCTCCGGGCGCCTCGACCACTGGCTGTACGAGCCCGGGTAGAGCGCCGCCTCGATGCCCGCGATCCCGAGCGCGGCGACCGCGTGCGCGGCGTTCACGCCCGACCCGCAGTAGACCGCGACCGGATGCCGCCTGTCGGCGCCGACCGAGGCGAATCGTTCGCGGAGCTCGTCGGCGTGACGGAACCGGCCGTCGGCGGCGAGGTTCCCGGCGGTCGGCGACGACACGGCGCCGGGGATGTGCCCTGCGCGCGGGTCGATCGGCTCGACCTCGCCGCGGTACCGCTCGGCGGCCCGCGCGTCGAGGAGCACGCCGGACTCCGCTGAGGCGAGCGCGTCGGCCTCGTCGAGGTCGACCACGGGCATCGCGCCGAACCGGGCCGTGGCGTCGCCGGGCTCCCGCACCACGTCGCCGGACTCGAGCGGCAGCCCGGCATCCCGCCACGCGCCGAGTCCCCCGTCGAGCAGCCGCACGTCGGCCCACCCGGCATGCCGGAGCAGCCACCAGGCGCGCGCCGCCGACATCCCGCCCGCGTCGTCGACCACGACCGCGAGATCGCCGTCGCGGAGCCCCCAGCGGCGCATGGCCGCCGTGAACGCCTCCTCAGACGGCAGCGGATGGCGCCCCTCCCCGACCGCGTCGTGGTCGGCGAGTTCGGTGTCGAGGTCGACGTAGACCGCACCCGGGACATGCCCCTCGCGGTATGCGTCCCGTCCGTCGGGCTCGGCGAGGGTCCACCGCACGTCGAGCACGACCGTCCGCGGATCGTCGAGGCGGGCGGCGAGCTCGCCGGCGTCGATGAGCACGTCCATGCCGCCATCCTCGCAGGCCGGGCCGCTCCCGGCATCCGCTCAGGCGCCCCGATAGAATCGACGCCACGGCCGGCGCGAGACGGGGAGGGCGGATGATCCTCTCCCTCGTGCTGTTCGGGCTCGTGGCCGTCGTCACCCCGTTCGCCGCGAGGGGCCTCGGCCGTCGCGTCTTCCCGGTCATCGCGCTCGTGCCGACGGGCGTGTTCGCCTGGCTGCTGCTGCAGGTGCCGACGGCGTCCGGGGGCAGCGTCGTCACCGAACGCCTCCCGTGGATCCCGGCGCTCGACATCGAGCTGTCCTTCCGGCTCGATCCCCTCGCGCTGCTGCTCGCGCTCATCGTCACGGGCGTCGGAGCGCTCGTGCTGCTCTACTGCACCTGGTACTTCCGCGACGACGAGCCGCGGCTCGGCCGATTCGCGGCGCTGCTGCTCGCGTTCGCGGGCGTCATGCTCGGCCTCGTCACCGCCGACGACGTCTACGTGCTCTTCACGTTCTGGGAGCTGACGAGCGTGCTGTCGTACCTGCTGATCGGGCACGAGTCCGGGCGGCGCGAGAGCCGCGGCGCCGCCCTGCAGGCGCTCACCGTCACCACCTTCGGCGGGCTCGCGATGCTCGTGGGGCTGGTGATCCTCTCGGTCGCGGGCGGCACCACCTCGATCTCCGAGCTCGTCGCGAGCCCCGTCACCGGCGTCGAGGGCGAGGTCGCGATCGCGCTCGTGCTCCTCGGCGCGGTGTCGAAGAGCGCGCTCGTACCGTTCCACTTCTGGCTGCCGGCGGCGATGGCCGCGCCCACCCCGGTGTCGGCGTACCTGCACGCCGCGGCGATGGTGAAGGCGGGCGTGTACCTCGTGATGCGACTCGCCCCGGGCTATGCGGAGCTCGAGGTGTGGCATCCGCTGCTCGTCGGCCTGGGTGCGTTCACGATGCTGGTGGGCGGATGGCGCGCGCTGCGGCAGACCGACCTGAAGCTGCTGCTCGCCTACGGCACCGTGAGCCAGCTCGGCTTTCTCGTGCTCGTCGCGTCGATCGGCACGCGCGACGGCCAGCTCGCCGCGGGCGCGCTGCTGCTCGCCCACGCGCTGTTCAAGGCGACGCTGTTCCTCACGGTCGGCATCGTCGACCACGCGGCCGGCACGCGCGACGTGCGCGAGCTGTCCGGGCTCGGGCGACGCATGCCCTGGGTCGCCGCCATCGCGATCACCGCCGCCGCGTCGATGGCCGGCCTGCCGCCGCTGCTCGGGTTCGTGGCGAAGGAGACGGTGTTCCACGCGCAGCTCGAGGCCATCGCGGAGGGCGATGCGTGGGCGTGGACCGGACTGGTCGCCGCATTCCTCGGCTCGGTGCTCACCGTGGCCTACAGCGCGCGGTTCGTCATGGGCGCGTTCGGCCGGAAGCCCGGGGTGCCCGAGCCGCCCCTGCACGAGGAGTCGCCGCTCATGGCCGCCGCGCCCGGCCTGCTCGCCGTGGCGTCGCTCGCGACCGCCCTCGCGATCGCCTGGGTCGACCCGCTGATCGCGGCGGCGTCCGTCGGCCTCCCCGGCCCCGACGAGTACCACCTCGCGCTCTGGCACGGCCTGGAGCCGGCGCTGCTGGTCTCGCTCGGGGTGTACGCGCTCGGCGCGGTGCTGGTGTGGCAGCGCGTCGCCGTCGCGCGCGCGCAGGCGACGGTGCCCGACACCTTCGAGGCCGGCCGGGGCTACCTCCGGATCGTGCGCGGGGTCGACCGCTTCGCGGCGCGGCTGACCACCTTCATCCAGTCGGGCGGCCTGCCCGGCTACCTCGCCGTGACCGCGAGCGTCTTCGTGCTCGGGATCGGCGGCGCCGCACTGGTGAACGACACCTGGCCGACCGAGGTGCGCTTCGCCGACGAGCCCGCCCAGCCCGTCGTCGGCCTGGTGATCGTGCTCGCCGCGCTCGCGGTCGTCCTGATCCGGCAGCGGCTCGCGGCGGCGCTGCTCGCGGGCGCGACCGGGTTCGGGCTCGTCGTGCTGTTCGGCACCGGCGGCGCCCCGGACCTCGCGCTCACGCAGGGCCTCGTCGAGGCGATCACGATCGTCGTGTTCGTCCTCGTGCTGCGTCGCCTGCCCCGCAACATCCAGAGCCGCCGGTCGAGCGTGAGCGCGCCGGTGCGCGCCGTGATCGGCACGCTCGCAGGGCTGGTCATGGGCGTCGCGGGCATCGTGGCCCTGTCCTCCCGGCAGGAGGCCACCATCGCGGAGGGCCTCCCGCCGCTCGCGATCGAGGCGCACGCGAAGAACGTCGTGAACGCGCTGCTCGTCGACATCCGCGCCTGGGACACGCTGGGCGAGGTCTCGGTGCTCGTCGCGGTGGCCACGGGCGTCGCGAGCCTGATCTTCGTGTCCGGACGCACCGGCGGTGCGCCGCGGCTCGACGATGCGGCGCCGCGCGACCGGCTGCGGCCGCTGCCGGAGCCCGCCGACGCCATCCGGGCCCCCCGGCGGCGCCTCGCCGAGGTCCCGGAGGAGACGGATGCCGCGGCCGCCGCCGCGGCCACCCGGCAGACGTGGCTGCTCGCGGGGCGCACGATCTCGCCGCGCAACCGGTCCATCCTGCTCGAGGTGCTCATCCGCCTCCTCTTCCACCCCGCCATCGTGGTGTCGGTCTACCTGCTGTTCGTCGGCCACAACGGACCGGGCGGCGGGTTCGCGGGCGGGCTCGTCGCGGGCCTCGCGCTCGTCGCGCGCTACCTGGCCGGCGGTCGGTACGAGCTCGGCGAGGCGCTGCCGGTCGACCCCGGGCGCCTGCTCGGTGCGGGCCTCCTGCTTGCGGCGGGCACCGCCGCCATGCCGCTGCTGTTCGGCGCGACCGTCTTCGAGTCGACGTGGTTCGAGGCCGAGGTGCCCGTGCTGGGCGTGCTGTCGATCGGCACGTCGACGCTGTTCGACATCGGCGTCTACCTGATCGTCGTGGGCCTCGTGCTCGACATCCTCCGCACCCTCGGCGCCGAGATCGACCGGCAGATCGACGAGGCGGGCGAGGACGCCGTGCCCCCGGACCCCGCGGACCCCTCCCTGCAGGGCGGCCCGGCGAGCCTCCCCCCACCGGAGAGGAGCCGGGCATGACCCCGACCCTGGCGCTCGTGATCGTCGCGGCCGTGCTGTTCGGCTCCGGCGTGACGGTCATGCTCGAGCGCAGCCTCACCCGCGTGCTCATCGGCTTCCTGCTCGTCGGCAACGGGGTCAACCTCTTCATGTTCTCGATGGCCGGAGCGCCCGGGCTCGCGCCGATCCTGTCGGAGGGGGTGGACGCGGCGGCGATCTCCGATCCCCTGCCGCAGGCCTTCGTGCTGACCGCGATCGTGATCAACCTGGGGCTCACGGCCTTCATGCTGGCGCTCGTCTACCGCACCTGGTGGCTGGCGCAGCTCGGCGACGAGGGCGACATCATCGGCGACGAGGAGGACACGGAGGAGGACGCCGAGGAGACGGCGGACCTCATCCGCAGCACGGCGGAGGACGACCGCGCCGTGCAGGACGTGCTCGACGCGAGCGACGAGGAGGCCCGCCGGTGACCGACGCCCTCGTCCCGCTGATGGTGCTGCTGCCGATGCTCGGCGCAGCGGCCGCGCTGATCCTGGGCCGTCACCTGCGCGCGCAGATGGCGATCTCGACGAGCGTCCTCGCCGCGGTCGCCACGATCGCGGTGGTCCTGCTCGCCCAGGTCGACGCGTCCGGTTCGGGCATCGCCGTCGAGGTGGGGGCGTGGCCCGCCCCGTTCGGCATCGTCCTGGTGGTCGACCGGCTGTCGGCGATCATGATCATCATCTCGGCGCTGATGCTGCTCGGCGTCCTCGTGTACGCCGTGGGGCAGGGCATCGCCGACCAGCACCGCGAGACGCCGGTGTCGATCTTCCACCCGACGTACCTGATCCTCTCCGCGGGCGTGTTCAACGCGTTCGTCGCCGGCGACCTCTTCAACCTCTACGTCGGGTTCGAGATCCTGCTCTCGGCGAGCTACGTGCTGCTGACGCTCGGCGGCACGGGCGAGCGGATCCGCGCCGGGATCACGTACATCATCGTGAGCCTGATGTCGTCGCTGTTCTTCCTCAGCGCCATCGCGCTCATCTACGGCGCGACGGGGACGGCCAACATCGCGCAGCTCTCGCTGCGCCTCGCGGAGCTCCCGCAGGACGTGCAGCTCATGCTGCACCTGCTGCTGCTCATCGCGTTCGGCATCAAGGCGGCCGTGTTCCCGCTGTCGTTCTGGCTGCCCGACTCGTACCCGACGGCCCCCGCGCCGGTCACCGCGGTCTTCGCGGGCCTGCTCACGAAGGTCGGCGTGTACGCCGTCATCCGCACCGAGACGGTGATCTTCCCCGAGAGCGACGTGTCGACCCTCTTCCTCGTGGTCGGCGGCCTCACGATGGCGGTCGGGATCCTCGGCGCGCTGACCCAGGCCGACATCAAGCGACTGCTCTCGTTCACGCTGGTCAGCCACATCGGCTACATGATCTTCGGCATCGGGCTCGCGAGCATCGCGGGCCTCGCGGCGACGATCTACTACGTCGTGCACCACATCACGGTGCAGACGACGCTCTTCCTGACCACCGGGCTCATCGAGCGCTTCGGCGGCGCCACCTCGATCACCCGGCTCGGCGGCCTGCGCAACGCCTCGCCCCTGCTCGCGGTGCTGTTCTTCGTGCCGGCGCTGAACCTCGGCGGCATCCCGCCGTTCTCCGGATTCCTCGGCAAGGTGGGGTTGTTCGTCGCCGGCGCCGACTCCGCGAACGGGACCGCGGCGTCGCAGACGCTCGGCTCGTCGATGAGCGGTCCCCCGTGGCTCATCTGGGTCGTCGTCGCCGTCGGCGCCGCGACCTCGCTCGTGACCCTGTACGCGCTCGCGCGCTTCTGGAACCTCGCCTTCTGGCGCCCGACCGGCGACGTCGAGGGCTACCGCTCGGCGATGATCGACTCGATGCAGGAGGCCCCGGCCGGAGCGACGCTGGTGGAGACGCGGACGACGCCCACGCTGATGATCGCGGCCACCACCGCGCTGGTCGCGCTGACGGTCTCGCTCACGGTGTTCGCCGGCCCCCTGTACGACCTGGCGGGGCGCGCGGCGGAGAACCTCCGCGACGCGAGCGTGTACGTGTCGCTGGTCTTCCCGGGAGGTGTCGGATGACGACGGATGCCGCCGGCGACCGCCGGCCGCGCGAGCCCGACGAGTTCTCCCGCTGGGAGGCCGTGTGGCGGCAGGCGCCGCTGCTCCTCTTCCTGGTGGTGCTGTGGGTCCTCCTGTGGGATCACGTCGACGTGCTCACCGTCGCCACGGGCGTGATCCTCGCGATCGCCGTGACCCGCGCGCTCTACCTGCCGCCGGTGCTGCTCGGGGGACGGTTCGACCCCTGGCGCGCGCTCGTGCTCGGATTCCGCATGATGTTCGACGTCGTCGTGGCGTCGATCGAGGTGGCGTTCAAGGCGATCTGGCCGACGTGGCGTCCGGTGAACGCGATCATCGACGTCCAGCTGCTGACCCGGTCGGATCTCATCACGACGCTGACCGCCGAGGCGGTGACCGTCGTGCCCGGCACGCTCGTGCTCGACATCGATCGCGAACGGGGCCTGCTGTACCTGCACGTGCTCGGCCCCCGGACGCCGCAGGACGTCGAACGCGCGCGACGGAAGGTGCTCGACACCGAAGAGCGGATCGTCCTCGCGATCGGCTCCCGCGAGCAGGCCCGACTGGTCCGGGAGGCGCGCCGCCGCCGGCGCGCGGGCGTGAACGGAGGAACGGCATGACCCCCCTCACCCTCATCGGGATCGCCGCAGGCGTGATGTTCGGCGTCGGCGCCGTCGCCGCGATCGTCCGGATCATCCGCGGCCCCTCGATCCTCGACCGCGCGCTCGCGACCGACGTGCTGCTCGCGATCGCGATGTGCGGCCTCGCGGCCGAGATGGCGATCAACCGCCACACCGACACGCTCGTGGTGCTGCTCGTGCTGGCGATGTTCGCCGTCTTCGGCTCGATCGCCATCGCCCGCTTCGCGTCGAAGCAGGATGCATCATGACGGCGTTCGAGCTCGGGGTGGGCGGCCTGGTGCTGCTGAGCGCGTTCCTCTCGATGGCGGCCGGGATCGGCATCCTGCGATTTCCCGACGTGCCGAATCGGCTGCATGCCGGCACCAAGCCGCAGGTGCTCGGCCTCGCCGTCATCCTGCTCGCCGTCGTGCTCCGCGTACCGGCTTGGGGCGTG
This sequence comes from Agromyces arachidis, assembly GCF_052805135.1. Lineage (NCBI taxonomy): Bacteria > Bacillati > Actinomycetota > Actinomycetes > Micrococcales > Microbacteriaceae > Agromyces > Agromyces arachidis. The sequence continues at coordinate 195,909 of NZ_JBRBDK010000004.1, read as the reverse complement.
GTCTCGACGGCCGTGCTGATCATGACGTTCCAGCTGCTCACCCAGCCCATGGCTGCGCACATGCTCGGGCGCGCGGCCTACCGCAGCGACCACATCCGGCGCGACCTCCTCATCGAGGACGACCTCGGCCGCGACATCGACGCGAACGCGCAGCAGCGCGACCCCTGATCCTCCGAGCGAACCGACCGGTTCCGTACGCTCAGCCCGCCTTGGGGTCGTACCTCCACTCGGAGTCGGGCCGCTGCAGCCAGGGCAGCTCGCGCTTCTGGTCGCGGGGCGCGAACTCGTCGCGCGGGCCAGTGTTCGGCACCTTCGGGTCGTCGGGCACGGCCTGCATGGTCACGGGCGCGACGGCGTCGGAGACCGGGTCGTAGAGCGCCTCGACCGCGCCGACGAGGCTGTCGGAGACGACCGCGGCCGAGCCCGCCACGAGCACCCGGCGGGGATCGGACCGCACGAGTTCCTCCGCGACGGCGGGCGTCAACGTCGAGCCCACGAGCACGAGCACGCCGCCCGAGGAGGCGACCACCGGCCCCAGGGCGAGCGCGTCGGGGAAGTTCAGCCCGGTGGCCAGGCCCACCGTGTCCACCGCGCCCGCCTCGACGAGGTCGCGGGCGACGGCCATGGCGGTCTCGTAGCGGTCCGGGCCGGCGATGCGCACCACCTGCGGCGCGTAGGCCGACAGCTTCGATCGCACCGACTCGGAGACGACGCCCGCGCTGCCGACCACGACGATCCGCTTCGGGTCGAGTCGGTCGAGCTCGGCCGCGGTCGCCGCGGGCAGCGACGACTTCGCGGTGAGCAGGACCGGCCCGCCCAGCTGCGCCGCAGCGGTCCCCGCAGACAGCGCGTCGGGGAAGCTGTCGCCCACGGCCACGTAGGCGACGGGGACGCCGGGGGTCGGGAACGCGCGGCGCGAGACCGCCGCGGCCGTCGCGTAGCGGTCGGACCCGGCATCGCGCACCGCGGTCACGCCCGCGGCGGCCGACGCCTGCTGGAGTACCGAGTCGGAGACCACCGCGCTGCTGCCCGCGATCACCAGCTTCGCGGGCTTCAGCCGCTGCAGCTCGGCGAGCGTCTCCGCGGTGATGGTCGAACCGGGCACGAGCAGCACCGGGCCCTCGCCCCGTGTCGCGGGTCCGGCGGCGAGCGCGTCCGGGAAGTTGCCGCCCGCGGCGAGGTACGCCACCGGGACGCCGGAGTCCGGGAAGCCCCGCTGCGACAGGGCGACGGCGGTCAGGTAGCGGTCGCTGCCCGCGGCCCGCTCGCTCGTCGCGTCCAGCCGGCCGCCGCCCATGCGGGTGAACAGGTTGGTCGACATGGACCGCACGCTCTGCTGCGGCGTGATGCCCTCGCCCATGAGGCCCATCGTGTAGTTGAGCGTCCCGGCGCTGAAGACGTACGCGTCGGACGGCGCCTGGTAGAGCGTGGACTCGTGGAGGCCGGTCAGGCCGTTTCGCGCGGTGAACGGCGACTGCGCGAGGACGGACAGCTGCGTTCCGCTCTTGACCACCGGGCCCGCGACCTCCGGGTGCCGGCGGTCGGCCTCGACGCCGATCAGGTTCGGGATCTTCGACCCGTCGCGCAGCCCCGTCCCGCGGTACAGCCAGTGCGCCGAGTTCTTCACCACCCACGACGCGTACGGCCCCACGAGCCCCGTGCCGTCGCCGGTGGGCCACATCTGGCCGATCACCGGCTGCTCCGGCCTCGGCAGCGACCGGAACAGGATGGTGCGGGTGTCGTCCTTCACGGGGTCGAGGGCGGCGTTCTTGTAGCTGACCACGACCCGGTCGTTCGCTCCGGAGGGCGCGTCCTCGATGCGGACCTGCCAGTACATGTTGTTGCCGCCGAGGTAGGCGAGGTCGGTGCCGGCGTCGCGCGCGGTCTCGGCCGCCGTGAACATCTGCTTCGTCCAGTACTCGTCGTGGCCGATCGAGACCATGCCCTCCTGTCCGGCGAGCAGCCCGGCGTCGCGGTGCAGGTCGAGGTTGGTCGCGTACGTCATGTCGAGGCCGCGCGACTCGGCGTAGCGGATCATCGGCGCCTCCTCGGCCATGATCAGCGCCGCGCCCGCGTTGGCGTAGGGGCGGTCGAAGCTCACCTTGACGGCGGCCGTGGTGCCGTTGACCGTGGTCGCGCCGTAGGAGTTGTGCGAGTACAGGCTCTTGCCGGTCGACCCGTTGTTCGGGAAGTTGTTGTACGCCTGGTACGTGAACGACGGCGACAGGTGGACGAGGGCGCCCGTGCGGTCGTCGTCGCGCACCACGATCGTCGCGTACGTCTGCTTGGTGCCGCGCGTGAAGACCACCGCGTAGACGCCGCTGGTCCAGCTCTCGGTGGTCTGGACCGAGAGCGACGTGGACCAGTCGCACGAGACGGTGCCGTTCGGCATCGCGGTCGTGCACGCGGGCTGGCGGATACCGTTGAACGTGCCGCCCGTGATGCGGCGTCCGCCGAGGCCCTGGTACCAGCCGAGCCGGTAGACGTCGTAGCGCACGCTCCCCGGCGACGACACGTGCACGCGGAAGTCGGCGACCTCGCCGTTGTCGATGCTCACCTTCGTGGCATAGGCCTTCACGGCCAGGTCGGTGTCGGTGGCGAGCGAGTAGCCCGCCCACGGGATGCGCCACGACGAGTGCCCGCCGAGGCGGTTCTCGAGCACGACCTCGTTCACGGGCGGCGCGACGGCGGCGCGCACCGCGCCGGCGGAGACCGCCGGCTGCGCGGCGACCGGGCTCGGCGATCCGACCGTCAGCGTCGCGGCTGCGGTGAGGGCGGCGGTCACGAGGGCGAGGATGGATCTCACAGCGGTACTCCGGTTCGGGTGGCAGGTAGGGTTGCCAGTCCCCGCGATCGTACGGGCGGGCCGCGGGGCGGTCTGCCCCCAGAACGGGGTGGGACCCGCTCAGCCGCGACCGGTGAACTGCGGCGCGCGCTTCTCCTGGAACGCGGCGAAGCCCTCCCGGTAGTCGTCGGTGTCGCACAGCGCGGCCTGCGCCCGGTTCTCGTCCGACATCGAGGTCCAGAGCCCGTGGCGGTGGTCGCGCAGGTCGGCGATGAGCCGCTTCGACGCGACGAAGGCCCGGGTCGGGCCGGATGCCGCCTCGCGGGCCGCCCGGCGCGTGGCATCCGTCACCTCGTCGGCGGGCATGACCTGCGAGAACAGGCCGGCGGCGACCGCCTCGGCCCCCGTCATCAGCCGCCCGGTGACGATCAGGTCCATCGCGCGGTGGGCGCCGAGCCGCTCGTAGAACAGCGCGTGCCCGCCCGAGTCGAGCGTCGCGCCGAGGTTCTTGAACGGCGAGCCGATCTTCGCGGTGTCGGCGACGTAGACGATGTCGCTCGCGATGAGCAGGCCGAGGCCCACGCCGAGGCAGGCGCCGTGGGCGACCGCGAAGGTCGGCGCGGGGAAGCGCGACATCCGCTTCAGGAGCGGCTCGACGAGCCCGCCGAGATAGCCGTGCACGTCGTCGTCGCGCGGGTCGACGCCGGCGATGTCGCGGCCGGCGCAGAACGCGCGGCCCTCGCCGCGCAGCACCAGCGCGCGGACGCCCGCGAACTCGGCCTGCTCGTACGCGTCGGAGAGGTCCCCGATCGCGGCCTCCCCCAGCGCGTTCATCCTGGCGGGCGCGTTCAGCGTGATCTCGGCCACGCCGTCGTGGATCTCGAGCTCGATCATCCGTCCCTCTCCTCGTGGGGTCACACGTCGTAGTCGACGACGACGCGGTCCGACGTCGCGTGCGACTGGCAGGTGAGCACGTAGCCGCGCTCGAGCTCGTCGGGCTCGAGCGCGTAGTTCTCGGTCATGTTCACGCTGCCCTCGACGACGCGCGCGCGGCAGGTGCCGCAGACGCCGCCCGCGCACGCGAACGGCACGTCGGGCCGCACGCGCAGCGCCGCGTTCAGGATCGACTCGTTCGCGCTCTTCGGGCTCTCGACGCTCGTCGAGTTGCCGTCGAGCGTGAACTCGATCGCGACCGTCGGCTCCCCTCGCTCGACCGTGACCGGCCGGCCGTGCCGGGGTTCGGTCGCGCGGTCGGCGTCGGTCGTGAACAGCTCGTAGCGCACCCGGCCGGATGGCACGCCCCGGGCCTCGAGCGTGTCGCGCGCGAGCTGCACCAGCTCGAACGGCCCGCACAGGAACCACTCGTCGACCGTCGCCGGCGGGATGAGCGCGTCGAGCATGCGCTCGAGCTTCTCGGCGTCGATGCGGCCCGAGAGGAGCGGCGCGGTGCGCTGCTCGCGCGAGAGCACGTGGTGCAGCGCGAGCCGGGCGGGGTAACGGTCCTTCAGCTCGGCGAGCTCCTCGAGGAACATGACGTCGCGCGTGGACCGGTTCGTGTAGACGAGCGTGAACCGCGCGTCGTCGGACCGGGCGAGCACGGTGTGGGCGAGCGCCATGAGGGGGGTGATGCCCGACCCCGCGGCGATGCCGACGACGTGCTTGCCGTCGAGCGAGTCGAGGCCCGAGGTGAAGGTGCCCTGCGGGCTCATCACGTCGATGCGGTCTCCCGCCGCGAGCTCGGAGTTCGCCCACGTCGAGAACCGACCGCCGAGGTCGCGCTTGATCGCGACCGAGACGCTGCCGCGCACCGGCGGCCGGCAGATCGAGTACGACCGGCGCAGCTCGTGCCCGTCGAAGTCGCGCCGCAGCGCGACGTACTGGCCGGGCAGGTACGCGTAGTCGTCGGCGAGCTCGTCGGGCACCGCGAAGGTGACCTCGACCGAGTCGTCGGTCAGCGGGCGCACCTCGGCGACCTCGAGCGAGTGGAAGCGCGCGCGACGGCGCTTCGGCGCGGTGTCGCCGCCGACCGCGCTGGCGAGGAACGCGTCGGCGATCGCGGCATCGGTGCCGAGCGAGCCGGCAGGGGTGGTCGGGGCTCCCGTGGAGCCCAGGTTGATCGCGGCCATCAGAGCACCTTGAAGTAGTCGAAGGGCTCGAGGCAGTCGCGGCACTCGTAGAGCGCCTTGCACGACGTCGAGCCGAAGCGGGCGAGTTCTCGGGTGTTGAGCGAGTCGCAGCGCGGGCACTTCACCGCCATCTGCAGGCGGATCGGCCCGCCGTCCCGGACCGGCGCGTGTCCGGAGGGCGCTTGGATGCCGTAGCGGCGCAGCTTCTCCTTGCCGGACTCGCTCATCCAGTCGGTGGTCCAGGCGGGCGAGAGCACCATCCGCACGTCGACGTGGTCGTAGCCGGCGTGGGTGAGCGCGAGCACGACGTCGTCGCGCATCGCGTCCATGGCGGGGCAGCCGCTGTACGTGGGCGTGAGCTCGACGTGCACGCCGTCGTCGTCGACGGCGACCGAGCGCAGCACGCCGAGGTCCTCGATGGTGAGCACGGGCACCTCGGGGTCGGTCACCGTCGCGGCGACGTCCCAGGCGGCGCGCGCGGCGGGGTCATCGGGCACGGGCCGGGCGACCGATGCCGCGGCCTCGGCCTCGCCCGTCGCGCCGGGACGGACCTCGGCGGTCACCACGACGCTCCCGGGTGGGCGCGCGCGAGCACCTGCATCTCGGCGAGCATGGGGCCGAGGTGCTCGGTGTGCCGGCCGTCGCGGCCGCCGCCGGAGGCGACGAACGCCAGCCGGCCCTCGGGTCGGGCGAGCTCGGCCTCGGCGAAGACCTGGTCGATCACGGCGTCGAACGCCGGCCGCAGCGACGACGGCAGCGGTGCGACGCCCTGCTCGGCGAGCCGCGAGACGAGCTCGTCGTCGCGGAACAGCTCGTCGACGTAGGGCCAGGTCTGCTCGACCGCGCGGATCATGCGGCGGCGCGACTCGTCGGTGCCGCCCGCGAGGCGCAGGGTCCACTGCACGGCGTGGTCGCGGTGGTAGTCGACCTCCTTCGCACTCTTCGCGGCGATGGCCGCGAGCGTGGCGTCGGAGGAGTGCTCGAGGTGCCGGTAGAGCTCGACGAGGTAGGTCGCCGTGAACAGCTGGCGCGCGATGGTGTGCGCGAAGTCGCCGTTCGGCTGCTCGAACAGCCAGGCGTTGCGGAACTCGGGCTCGTCGCGGAAGTAGGCGAGGTCGTCCTCGCTGCGGCCGTCGCGCGTGCCGGCGTAGTGCAGCAGCGAGCGGGCGTGGCCGAGCAGGTCGAGCGCGATGTTGCCGAGCGCGACGTCCTCCTCGAGCTCGGGCGCACGGCTGATCCAGTCGCCGAGGCGCTGGCTGAGCACGAGGGCGTCGTCGCCGAGGCGCAGCGCGTACTCGGCGACGTCGGCGGATGCCGCGTGGCCGGCCGAGGCCGCGGCGCCGGCGAGCTCCTCGGCGAGCGCGACGCGGTCGACGGTGACGTCGCCGTGCGGGTCGACGGCGCCGGCGCCGGGCGTCTCGGCGTCGCTCACAGGTGCTTCACCCCTTCGGACTTCGTGTAGTACACCGCGTGCCGGTAGTTCTTGCCGGCCGGGCTCTCGAAGAACGCGCCCTTCGCGTCGGGGTCGCTGGTCGTGACCGCGTCGGCGGGCACGACCCAGATCGACACGCCCTCGTTGCGGCGCGTGTACAGGTCGCGGGCGTTGCGCACGGCCATGTCGGCGTCGGGCGCGTGCAGCGACCCGACGTGCACGTGGCTCAGGCCGCGGTTGGCGCGCACGAAGACCTCCCACAGGGGCCAGGCCTCGGTGCCGGTCTCGCCGGGGGTGCTCATCTCGTCTCCTCGTCTCGGTCCGCTCCGTCGCGGATCGCGGGTCTCGTGGTGCCGCCTCAGGCGGCGGTCGCCGCCTTCGCGGCCTGCTTGCGGGCGTACTCGGCCGCGGCCTCGCGCACCCAGGCGCCCTCCTCGTGGGCCTCGCGGCGGCGGCGCAGGCGCTCGGCGTTGGCGGGCCCGCGGCCGGCGAGGACCTCGTGGAACTCGGTCCAGTCGATCTCGCTCATGTCGTACGACTGCGTCTCGTCGTTCCACTTCAGGTTCGGGTCGGGCAGGGTCACGCCGAGCGCCTCGGCCTGCGGGACGAGCATGCCGACGAAGCGCTGGCGCAGGTCGTCGTTCGAGAAGCGCTTGATGTTCCACGCCATCGACTGCGCCGAGTTGGGCGACTGGTCGTCGGGCGGGCCGAACATCATGAGGCTCGGCCAGTACCAGCGGTCGACGGCGTCCTGCGCCATCCGTCGCTGCGCCTCGGTGCCCTGCATCAGCTCGAGCAGGATCTCGAAGCCCTGGCGCTGGTGGAACGACTCCTCCTTGCAGATGCGCACCATGGCGCGCCCGTAGGGACCGTAGGAGGCGCGGCAGAGCGGCACCTGGTTGCAGATCGCGGCGCCGTCGACGAGCCATCCGATGGCGCCCATGTCGGCCCAGGTCGGGGTCGTGTAGTTGAAGATCGAGGAGTACCTGGCCCGGCCCTCGATGAGCTGCTGCATCATCTCCTCGCGCCCGATGCCGAGCGTCTGGGCCGCCGAGTAGAGGTAGAGCCCGTGGCCGGCCTCGTCCTGCACCTTGGCCATGAGGATCGCCTTGCGCTTGAGGCTGGGCGCCCGGGAGATCCAGTTCGACTCGGGCTGCATGCCGATGATCTCGGAGTGCGCGTGCTGGCTGATCTGCCGGATCAGCGTCTTGCGGTACGCGTCGGGCATCCAGTCGCGCGGCTCGATGCGCGAGTCCTGCGCGATGAGGTCGTCGAAGCGGGCCTGCGCCGCCTCGTCGCGGTGCTCATCGATGCTGGCCACGCTCAGTTCGGCGGGTGCGGTCATCGTCGACTCCAATGCTCTCGGGACCGGCGGCGGCGGGTGCCGTGGCATCCGACATTACCAACCGATCGTTCAGTTAGTATAGGCTCGGGTCACGCGCCGCGGCAACACGGTCGGCGGCGTCACCCCACCGCACTCGACGAGGAGCAGCGCATGACGGAGGTCGCGACCGGACGCCACGACGCGGGCGGGCCCGCCGACGCGGCGACGGATGCCGCGGCATCCGATCGCCTCAACCGCGAGATGATGCAGCGCGACCTCGCCTCGGCCATGCTCGGCATGGTCGTCGAGCACGACGACCCGGGGCACGCCGTCGTCTCGATGCGCGTGCGCGAGGACATGACCAACGGCTTCGCCATCACCCACGGCGGACTCGTCTTCACGCTGGCCGACACGGCCTTCGCGATCGCCTGCAACGAGGACCATCAGGTCACCGTGGCCGCGGGCGCCGACATCACCTTCCTCAAGTCCACGGTCGCCGGGCAGACGCTCACGGCGACCGCCGTGCGCCGCGCCCGCAGCGGCCGCACCGGCCTCTACGACGTGACGGTCGTCGACGAGCAGGGCGACGTCGTCGCCGAGTTCCGCGGACGATCCATCACCACCAACCGCACCATCTGATCCACCGGGAGCCACCGTGTCGACGACGACCCTTCCGCACCACCAGACCCGCCCGACCGTCTCGGGCCTCGCGCCCGCCGCCGCCGAGGAGCTCGATCCCGAGGAGCGCATGTCGCGCACCGAGATCGAGGCCCTCCAGCTCGAGCGGCTGCAGTGGACCGTGCGCCACGCCTACGAGAACGTTCCGCTGTACACGCGCAAGTTCGACGAGCACGGCGTGCACCCCGACGACATCCGTGCGCTCGCGGATGTCGCGAAGCTGCCGTTCACGACCAAGGCCGACCTGCGCGAGACCTACCCGTTCGGGATGTTCGCCGTGCCGATGGACCAGGTGGCCCGCATCCACGCCTCGTCCGGCACCACCGGTCGCCCGACCGTGGTCGGCTACACGCACGGCGACCTCGACCGCTGGGCGACGCTCGTCGCCCGCTGCCTGCGCGCCTCCGGCGTCCGCCCCGGCATGAAGGTGCACAACGCGTACGGCTACGGCCTGTTCACGGGCGGGCTCGGCGCGCACGCCGGCATCGAGAAGCTCGGGGCCACCGTCATCCCGATGTCGGGCGGACAGACCGCGCGCCAGGTGCAGCTCATCCGCGACTTCGAGCCCGACGCGATCATGTGCACCCCCAGCTACCTGCTCACGATCGCCGACGCGATGGAGGAGGCCGGCATCGACCCTCGCTCGACGTCGCTGAAGACCGCGATCCTCGGCGCCGAGCCGTGGACGAACGAGATGCGCCGCCGGATCGAGGAGCGGATGGCCATCGACGCCGTCGACATCTACGGCCTGAGCGAGGTCATGGGCCCGGGCGTCGGCAACGAGTGCATCGAGACCAAGGACGGCCCGCACCTCTGGGAGGACCACTTCCTGCCCGAGGTCATCGACGGGGAGACCGGCGAGCAGTTGCCCGACGGCGAGCAGGGCGAGCTCGTCTTCACGTCGCTGACGAAGGAGGCCTTCCCGGTCATCCGCTACCGCACGCGCGACCTCACCCGGCTCCTGCCCGGCACCGCGCGCCCCGGGATGCGACGGATGGAGAAGATCACCGGCCGCAACGACGACATGATCATCCTGCGCGGGGTGAACCTCTTCCCCACGCAGATCGAGGAGCTCGTGCTCGGCATCGAGCACCTGACCCCGCACTTCATCCTCGAGCTCACCCGCACCGGCCACATGGACGACCTGACCGTGCGCATCGAGCGGCACCCCGACCTCGAGGTCGACGTGTGCCAGGCGGCCACCGTCGTGCTCGCCGGCCGCATCAAGGAGTTCGTCGGGTCGTCGGTGACGGTCCGACTGGAGGAGCCGGGCACGCTCCCCCGCAGCGAGGGCAAGTACAAGCGCGTCTACGACCTGCGCGAACCCCGCTGATGCGAGACTGGACCGGATGACGGAGAACGGGGCGCGGCGCGGCCGGCCGGGGTACGACCAGCAGGGCATCCTCGAGGTCGCGGTGACGGCGTTCAACGAGTTCGGCTACGACGCCACGTCGATGGGCGTGCTCGCCGACCGGCTCGGCCTGTCGAAGTCCGCGATCTACCACCACTTCGGCTCGAAGGACGAGATCCTCGAGCGCGCGCTCGACCAGGCGCTGGGCTCGCTCGAGGGCGTGCTCGACGAGGCCGCCGCGACCGAGGGCAGCGCCGCCGACCGGCTCGACCACGTGCTCCGGGGCGCGGTGCACGTGCTCGTCGCCGAGCTGCCGTACGTGACCCTGCTGCTGCGAGTCCGCGGCAACACCGACGTCGAACGCACCGCGCTCGCCCGCCGGCGCGCCTTCGACAAGCGGGTCATGGCCCTCGTCGAGGCGGCCCAGGCCGAGGGCACGCTGCGCACCGACATCGACGGCCGCATCGTGGAGCGGCTGCTGTTCGGCATGATCAACTCCATCGTCGAGTGGTACCGACCCGGTGGGCGCGAGGACGCCGCGCGACTGGCCGACGACGTGATCGCCGTCGCGCTCGACGGATTGCGCGTGCCGGCGACCGCCCGGACGGGGTCGGGTCGGCCGACCCCCGACGAGTGATCTAGCATCGATCCGTGCCCGACCAGCCCCCGCCCCGTCGTTCGCGCGCGCTCGCGATCGCCCGGATCGCGGCGACCCTCGTGATCGGGGCGATGCTCGGCGCCGGGGTGGGCGTGATGATCGTGGCCGACCCGCTCGCGTCATCCGAGCTGCCGCCCGAGGAGCAGGTGCCCTCCGACCCCCTCGCGACGCTGCCCGAGTCGCCCTCGGCGCTGATCATCGGCGACTCGTTCTCCGAGGGCGTCGGCGCCTCGAAGCCCGACGCGGGGTGGGCGCGCACCGCGGCCGACGCCCTCTCCTGGCGCGCCACGATCGACGCGGTCGGCGGAACGGGCTTCACCAAGGGCAACGCCTCCGACGGCCGGATCGGCCTCGCCTTCGGCGATCGCATCGCGGCGCACGCCGCCTCCAGCGCCGAGTACGACGTCATCGTGCTGCAGGGCGGGCTGAACGACTTCCTCGCCCCGCACCGCGAGGAGGTGCTCGCGACCGTCGAGGCGGTCGAGGCCGCCCGGGAACGCTGGCCGGATGCCGCGATCGTGGTGTTCGGGCCGCTCGAGCCCCTCGCGCTCGGGGTGCAGCGCAGTGCCCGTCTCGACGCCGTCCGCGAGGGGGCGGCCGAGGCCGAGGCGACGTTCATCGACCCCGAGCTGCCCGCCGCGTGGATCAACGAGCGGAACTCGCCGCGCTTCGACTCCGGCGACGGGCTGCACCTGAACGACGCCGGGTACGCCTACATCGCGGCGCGGTTCGCCGCGGTCATCGAGTCGCACGCCGACTGACGCGGACGGCCCCTCGCGGGCGTCATCGGTCGAGCTGCAGGCGCGACCACGCGACCGCGCACAGCGCGCCGAAGACGAGCGGCACCGTCGCCACGGTGAGGAGCGCGCCGGGCGGCACGGCCTCGGGCGCGATCGCCCACAGCGCCGGCGCGACGAACGGCACCCATGCCCCCACGTCGGCGATGGCCGAGACCTGGGCGATCACGATGATGCCGACGGTCGCGGCGATCCCGGGCAGGAGGCCGCGACCGAGCGTCGCGACCCACGCGGCCGGAACGGCGACCATCGCGGAGAGCACCACGAGCACGGGGATGCGCGCGAGCGCGGCCGCCCCCGCGGCATCCGCGGCGCCGTACCCCATGGCGAGGCCGACGACGGCGACGACCCCGGTGAGGGCCGCGGCGACGATGAGCGACCACGCCGAGTAGACCGCGAGCTTCGCGAGGGCGACGGCCGGGCGGGAGACGGGCAGGCCGAAGAGCGCGGCGACGGTGCCGTCGGCGAACTCGCGCCCGAACATCCAGCTGAGCGCGACGCCGAACGCGAGGACGCCGGCGGCCGCGGTGATCTGCAGCACGATGCCGACGAGCCCCGCCCAGCCGGTCTCCTCGGCGAGCGGACCGAGCTTCGCGACCACCTGCTCGTCGCCGGATGCCGCGCCGAGCAGCATGCCGAGGGCGAGCACGCCCACGCCGACGACGAGGAGCACCGTGGTCGAGGCCATGACGCGGGAGGCGACGGCCTTGCGCGCCTCGACGGCCATCGCCGGCCCGATGCCGGCGCGCGCGGCGCGACGCCCGCTCATGCCGCGGCCCCCCTCGAGGCGTCGTCGTCGTGGACCAGGGCGAAGAACGCCCGCTCGAGGTCGATGCCACCGGGATCGAGCGAGCCGATGACGCGGCCGTCGTTGACGACGGTGATCCGATCGGCGACGCGCGCCACCTCGTCGAGGTGGTGGCTCGAGACGAGGATCCCCGCCCCGGCCGCCGCGCGGCGGAGCAGCGACTCGCGCAGCACGATGACCCCGGCCGGGTCGAGCCCGTTGGTGGGCTCGTCGAGCACGATCGCGTCGGGGTCGTGGAGGAGCGCGCCGGCGATGCCGACGCGCTGGCGGTTGCCGAGCGACAGGCGGCTCGCGCGCACGCCCGCGTAGCGTGCGAGTGCGAACTCGTCGATGACCCGGTCGACCGCCGCCGCGGCCGCCCGCGCGCGCCCGAGGCCGTGCAGCCGGGCGGCGACCTCGAGGTTCGCCCGCCCGGTGAGCTCGGCGTAGGCGAGCGGGTGCTCGACGAGCTGGCCGACGCGCGCCCAGGTCGCGGCATCCGCGTCGGCGACGTCGACGCCGCAGACCCGCACGGAGCCGGCGTCGGGGCGGAGCATGCCGAGCAGCAGGCGCATGAGCGTGGTCTTGCCGGCGCCGTTGAGGCCGACGAGCGCGTGGATCTCGCCGCGTGCCACGTCGAGGTCGATGCCGTGCAGCCCCGCACCGCCCCGGAACCGGCGCACCAGTCCGCGGGCCTCGAACCCGGGTTCCGCGTTCATGCGCGCGCCTCGACCACGTCGAGGGCCCGTTCGATCGCGTCGGAGAGCGCGTCGTGCTCGCCGTCGGCCCAGAGGAACAACCCCGCGACGAGGGCCGCGAGCACCGCCGCCGCGGCGACGCGCGCCTCGTCGGCGCTCGCGCCGTCGGCCACGAGCTGCCCGACCAGCGCCCGTTCCGTGTTGCCGGTATTCCGCCACATCGCCCCGCGCAGCGACGGGGTCCGGGCGACGATGCGGATGCGCCGGCGGATGATCGGCGTCTCGGGGTCGGGCAGCGATCGCCAAGCCGAGCGGATGCCGCGGGCGGCGCGGATGAACGGCGGCAGGTCGCGCGGCTGCGCGGCGACGGCCGCGGTGAGCTCCGGGTCGTAGGGGTCGTCGAGCACGAGGTGCTCCTTCGCGGGGAAGTACCGGAAGAACGTCATCTCGGTCACGCCCGCGGCGCGGGCGACCTGGGCGACCGTGGTCTGGTCGTAGCCCTGTCGCTCGAAGAGGTCGAGGCCGTGCTCGACGAGGGCGGCGAGCGTGCGCTCGCGCTTCGAGCCGGCGCCGGGGAGGTCGGTGGACACAGTGGAATGTTAGTCACTCACATTTTGCGCGTCAAGCGCTCCGGGCAGCGCTCCCGACGACCGCTGTCAGCCGCATGCGCAAGGCTGGTGGCATGTCCCCACCCGTCGCCGACGCCGCCCCTGCCGCCGAACCACCTGCGGGCGCCGGCCTCCGCGACGAGGCGCTCGCGGCCCTCCGCGATCTCGTGGGCCGCGCCGACGCCGAGTTCCACGACGGGCAGTTCGAGGCGATCGAGGCCCTCGTCGAGGGGCGGCGGCGCGCACTGGTCGTGCAGCGCACCGGCTGGGGCAAGTCGGCCGTGTACTTCGTCGCGACGCTGCTGCTCCGGCGACGCGGCGGCGGACCGACCGTGCTCGTGTCCCCGCTGCTCGCGCTCATGCGAGACCAGATCGCGGCGGCCCGGCGTGCGGGCGTCCGCGCCGTCGCGATCAACTCGACCAATCCGCACGAGTGGGCCGACGTGCAGCAGCGGCTCGCCGACGACGCGGTCGACGTGCTGCTCGTCTCGCCCGAGCGTCTGAACAACCCGGCATTCCGCGAGCAGCAGCTGCCGGCGCTCGTCCGGCGCATCGGGCTGCTCGTGGTCGACGAGGCGCACTGCATCAGCGACTGGGGCCACGACTTCCGGCCCGACTACCGGCGGCTTCGCGACCTGATCGCCGAGATCCCTTCCGGAGTGCCGGTGCTCGCGACCACCGCCACCGCCAACAGCCGGGTCGTGGCCGACGTCGCCGAGCAGCTCGGCCACGGCGACGAGGTGCTGACCATCCGCGGCCCGCTCGCCCGCACGTCGCTGCGGCTCGGCGTGCTGCGCCTGCCCGATGCCCCCTCGCGGCTGGCGTGGCTGCTGAGCCATCTCGACGACCTCCCCGGCTCGGGCATCGTCTACACGCTCACCGTGTCGGCCGCGAACGACACCGCCAGGCTCCTGCGCGAGCGGGGCCACGACGTGCGCGCCTACACGGGGCAGACCGATCCCGACGAGCGCGAGGAGTCCGAGGGCCTGCTCAAGCGCAACGAGGTGAAGGCGCTCGTCGCCACGAGCGCGCTCGGCATGGGCTTCGACAAGCCCGACCTCGGCTTCGTGGTGCACCTCGGGGCGCCGTCGTCGCCGGTGGCCTACTACCAGCAGGTCGGCCGGGCGGGCCGCGCGAGCGACAACGCCGACGTGCTGCTCCTGCCCGGCCCCGAGGACCGGGCGATCTGGCACTACTTCGCCACGGCGTCGATGCCCGACGAGGAGCGCGCGCGGCGCGTCATCGCCGAGCTCTCCGACGTGCCGCTGTCGACCCCCGCCCTCGAGGCGCGCGTCGACGTGCGCCGCACCCAGCTCGAGCTGCTGCTGAAGGTGCTCGACGTCGACGGCGCCGTGCGCCGCGTGCAGGGCGGCTGGGTCGCGACGGGCGAGCGGTGGGAGTACGACGCCGACCGCTACGCGCGCATCGCGGCCGAGCGCGAGGCCGAGCAGCAGCACATGATCGAGTACGAGACGACCGACGGATGCCGCATGGCGTTCCTCCAGCGCTCGCTCGACGACGACAGCGCGCGACCGTGCGGCCGGTGCGACACGTGCGCCGGCGCCTGGTACCCGGGCGGGCTCGAGTCGGGCGCCGCCGAGGCCGCGGCCGCCGCGCTCGATCGCGTCGGCGTGCCGATCGAGCCCCGGCGCGCCTGGCCGACCGGCGCCGACCGGCTGGGCGTGCCCGTGAAGGGACGCATTCCGCCCGGCGAGCAGGCGACCGAGGGGCGCGCCCTCGCCCGGCTCACCGACCTCGGGTGGGGCGGCACGCTGCGCGGACTGTTCGCGTCGGGCGCGCCCGACGCGCCCGTTCCGCCGCAGGTGATGGCGGCGTGCGTGCGCGTGCTCGCCGACTGGGGCTGGGCCGAACGGCCGGTCGCCGTGGTCTGCGTGCCGTCCCGCTCCCGCCCGCAGCTCGTCGACTCGCTCGCGCGCGGCCTCGCCGAGGTCGGCCGCCTGCCGTACCTCGGCGCGCTCGCGCCCGTCGACGGCGGGCCGACGGGTGCACCCGGCGGCAACAGCGCGTTCCGCCTCGCCGGGGTCTGGAACCGCTTCTCGGCCGATGGGCTCGACCTACCGGCCGGCCCGGTGCTGCTCGTCGACGACCTCGCCGACAGCCGCTGGACCCTCACGGTCGCCGCCCGCGCGCTCCGGCAGGCGGGCGCGGCGGGCGTCCTGCCCTTCGCCCTCGCGCTCCGCGGCTGAGCGGAGCACGAGGGCCGCCGGGCCCGGGGCGCTACGCCGGCTGCGGCACCGGTGCCGGCTCCTTCGCGACGAGCGTGAGCACGTCGTAGGTCGCGACGATCTCGTCGTCCTGGTTCTTCAGCACCGCGTCCCAGCGCACCTCGCCGTACTCGTCGGTCTCGCGCGGCGAGATCTCCTTCGCCGTGAGCTCGACGCGGATCGAGTCGCCGGGCGAGACGGGCGTGATGAAGCGCAGGTTCTCGAGGCCGGAGTTGGCGAGCACCGGACCGGGCGCGGCATCCACGAACAGACCTGCGGCCCACGAGACGAGCAGGTAGCCGTGGGCGACCCGGCCGGGGAAGAACGGGTTCGCCGCCGCGGCCTCCTCGTCCATGTGCGCGTAGAACGTGTCGCCGGTGAAGTTCGCGAACGTCTCGATGTCGTCGAGCGTCACCGTCCGCGGCGCCGACGCGACCTGGTCGCCGATGCGCAGGTCGGCGAGCGACTTGCGGAACGGGTGCGGCTCGCCCGCCGCCTCGTACGGGCGCGCCTCGGCGCCGGCGTGCCACACGCCCGTCAGGGCCGTCAGCATCGCCGGCGAGCCCTGCACCGCGGTGCGCTGCATGTAGTGCTTGACCGCGCGGATGCCGCCGAGTTCCTCGCTGCCGCCCGCGCGACCCGGACCGCCGTGCACGAGATGCGGCACGGGCGAGCCGTGGCCGGTCGAGGAGCGCGCGTCGTCGCGGTCGAGGAACAGGAGCCGGCCGTTCATCGGCGCGATGCCGGTGGCGAGCGCGACAGCGACCTCGGGGTCGTGCGTCGCGACGCTCGTGACCAGCGACCCGCCACCCCGCGCGACGAGGTCCACGGCCTCGGCGATCGAGTCGTAGGCGATGACGGATGCCACGGGGCCGAACGCCTCGACCTCGTGCACCGCCGGCGCGGCGGCATCCGTGAACTTCAGCAGCATGGGCTGCACGAACGCCCCCTCGGCGTCGACGCCCGCGGGCGCGTCGAGGGAGCCGACGACCAGCTCGCCGCCGGCCTCCTGCAGCCGGCGGACCTGGCGCAGCACCTCGTCGCGCTGCCCGGTCGAGGCGAGCGGGCCCATGGTGGTGCCCTCGGCACGCGGGTCGCCGACGACCACGCGCTCGGCGAGGCGCGCGCGCACGGCGTCCACGAGCGCGTCGACGGACGCCGCGGGCACGATCGCCCGGCGGATCGCGGTGCACTTCTGCCCCGCCTTCGACGTCATCTCGACGACGAGCTGCTTGACGTACGCGTCGAACTCCGGGGTGTCGGGCGTGGCATCCGTGCCGAGCACCGACGCGTTGATCGAGTCGGTCTCGCTCGAGAACCGCACCCCGCCGGTCTGCACCGAGTCGTGCGCCCGGAGGCGCTCCGCGGTCGACGCCGAGCCGGTGAACGCGACGTGGTCGCCGAGGCGGAGGTGCTCGAAGAGGTCGGGGACGCTGCCCGACACGAGCTGGAGCGAGCCCTCGGGCAGGAGCCCCGACTCGACCAGGATGCGCACGTAGGCCTCGGTGAGGTAGCCGGTGGGCGTCGCGGGCTTCACGACCGTGGGCACGCCCGCGAGGAACGCCGGCGCGAACTTCTCGAGCGAGCCCCACACCGGGAAGTTGAACGCGTTGATCTGCACGGCGACGCCCGGCAGGCGGGTGTAGACGTGGCGGCCGATGAACGAGCCGTCCTTCGAGAGCGGCTCGACCGGGCCGTCGACGAGCACCTTGCCGTTGGGCATCTCGCGGCGCCCCTTCGACGAGTAGGTGAACAGCACGCCGATGCCGCCGTCGACGTCGACCCACGAGTCGCGCTGGGTCGCGCCCGTGCGCGCCGAGAGCTCGTACAGCTCCGCCTTGCGCTCGGTGAGCGCGAGCGCCATCTGCTTCAGCAGCACCGCCCGCTGGTGGAACGTGAGGGCGCCGAGCGAGGCCTGGCCGACCGTGCGCGCGTGCTCGAGCACCGCGCCGAGGTCGAGGCCCTCGGTCGAGACGCGCGCGACGACCTCGCCGGTCGACGCGTCGCGCACCTCGGTCGCGGATGCCGCGGCGTCGTCGCCCGGCGTCCACCATCCGTCACGGACGTAGCTGGGCAGGATGTCGGTCATCGTCGTGTCCTCTCCGCGCGTCACTGCGCGTCCCACAGGTAGAAGCCCTCGCCGGTCTTGCGACCGAGCTTGCCCTCGGCGACCATGCGGCGCAGGAGGGCGGGCGGTTCGAATCGCTCGCCGAGCTCGCCCGCGAGGTACTCGGCGATGCCGAGCCGCACGTCGAGGCCGACGAGGTCGGTGAGCCTCAGCGGGCCCACCGGGTGCTTGTAGCCGAGCGTCATCGCGGCGTCGATGTCCTCGGCCGAGGCGACGCCCTCCTCGAGCATGCGGATCGCCTCCAGCCCGAGCGCGACCCCGAGCCGGCTCGACGCGAACCCGGGGGCGTCGTGCACGATGATCGGCGTCTTGCCGATCGCCTGCACCCAGCCGCGGGCCTGCTCGACGAGCGCGCCGTCGGTCTCCGCGCCCCGCACGACCTCCACGAGCGCCGACGCGGGCACTGGGTTGAAGAAGTGCATCCCCAGGAAGCGCGCGGGTCGGTCGAGGCGGCCGGCGAGCTCGTCGATCGAGATCGACGACGTGTTGCTCGCGAGCGCGGCATCCGCTGCGAGCACCGCCTCGACGCGGGTGAGCGCGTCGAGCTTCAGGTCGAGTTCCTCGGGCACCGCCTCGACGACCAGCCCGGCGCCGGCGAATCCGTCGACGTCGGTCGCGACCTCGAGCCGCGCGCCGATGGCCTCGGCGGTCTCGTCGGTGGTGCCGCGCGCGACGGATGCCGCGACCGAGTCGAGCACGCGCCCGCGCGCGGCCTCCGCGGCATCGTCGTCGCGCTCGACGACGACGACGTGCGAGCCGGCGAGCAGGAACGCGTGCGCGATGCCCGCGCCCATCCGGCCGCCGCCGAGCACGCCGACCCGCTCGGGTGCGGTGGGTGTCGTGTCGATGCTCACTCTGCGCTCCTCCTCGTCCGGCGCTCCAGGAAATCCGTCATGCGCCGGTGCTTCTCGGGGCTCTCGAAGAGCACGGCCTGCTCCTCGAGGTCGACGCGCGGGTGGTCGGCGCGCGGGGCGCGCAGGACCTGCTTGGTCGCGATGGTCGCCGCCGGGTCGTTCGCGGCGATGCGATCGGCGATCGCGTGCGCCTCGGCGAGGAGGTCGGCGGCGGGGTGCACGCCCGTGACCAGCCCGATCGAGAGCGCCTCGGCCGCGTCGACGATCCGGCCGGTGAGCAGCAGCTCGGCGGCGCGGGCCTCGCCCACGATCTCCTTCAGCCGCCAGGTCGCGCCGGCGGCGGGGATGATGCCGAGGCCCGTCTCGGGATTGCCGAAGCGGGCGTCGGGCGCGGCGATGCGGATGTCGGCGGCGTAGGCGAGCTCGGCGCCCCCGCCGAGCGCCCACCCCTCGACGGCCGCGATGACCGGCATCGGGAGCTCGTTGACGCGCACGAAGGCGTTGGCGTTGATGCCCGCGAGCGCGTCGGCCGCGCGTCGCTCGCGGAGCTGGGCGATGTCGGCGCCGGAGGCGAACACGCCGCCCGACCCGGCGAGGACCAGGATGCGCGGATCGGCCTCGAGCTCGTCGCAGAGCGCGTGCAGCGCGTCGATCGTGGCCTGGTCGATCGCATTGCGCTTGTCGGGCCGGTTCAGCGTGGCGACGACGCGATCGGCGGCGCGTTCGACGAGCAGCGGCGCGGGCGCGTCGGGCGAGACCGCGACATCCGGCGGGTTCATCGCACGCCCTCGACGATCAGCGCCGAGCCCTGCCCGACGCCGACGCACATCGTCGCGAGGCCGTAGCGCGAGCCCTCGCGCTCCATGCGGCCGAGGAGGGTCACGACGAGGCGCGCGCCGGAGGAGCCCAGCGGATGGCCCAGGGCGATCGCGCCGCCGTCGGCGTTGACCCGCTCGGGGTCGAGCTCGAGCCGGCGCATCGAGGCGAGCGACTGCGTCGCGAACGCCTCGTTGAGCTCGATCGAGCCGAGGTCGCCCACCGAGAGCCCCGCCCGGGCGAGCGCCTTCTCGGTGGCCGGGACGGGCCCGAGGCCCATGACCTCGGGGGCGAGGCCCGCCGAGGCGCCGACCACCACGCGGGCGCGCGGCCGGAGCCCGTACTTCTCCACGGCGGCCTCGCTCGCGACCACGATCGCGGATGCGCCATCGTTCAGCGAGCTCGAGTTGCCGGCGGTGACGACGGAGCCGCCCTTCACGACCGGGCGGAGGCCCGCGAGCACCTCGAGCGACGTGTCGCGCCGCGGGCCCTCGTCGACGAGCACCTCGCCGCGCGCGGTGGGCACGCCGACGATCTCGGCCTCGAACCGGCCTGCGTCGATCGCGGCGGCGGCGCGCTGCTGGCTCCGGAGCGCGAAGGCGTCGGCGTCCTCGCGCGTGATGCCGTCGACGCGGGCGACCTCCTCGGCGGTCTCGGGCATCGAGTAGGTCGCCTTCTCGCGGGCGAGGAGCTTCGGGTTCGGGAAGCGCCATCCGATCGACGTGTCGTACGCCTCGCCGGGCTTGGCCCAGGGCTTCTCTGGCTTGGCCTGCACCCAGGGCGCGCGGGTCATCGACTCGACGCCGCCGGCGACGATGAGGTCGGCGTCGCCGGACCGGATCGCCTGCGCGGCCATCGTGATCGCCGACATGCCCGAGGCGCAGAGCCGGTTCACCGTGATGCCGGGCACTGAGTCGGGCAGGCCCGCGAGCAGTACCGACATGCGGGCGACGTTCCGGTTGTCCTCGCCGGCCTGGTTGGCGGCGCCGAGGATGATCTCGTCGACGGCCCCCGCCTCGATCGCGGCCTGCTCGAGCCCGGCACGGCGCACGGCCTCGCCGACGACGAGGCTCGCGAGGTCGTCGGGGCGCACGCTCGCGAGCGCTCCCCCGTAGCGACCCACCGGGGTCCGCACTCCGCCGACGAGGTACGCGTCCGCCATGCTCTCTCCTGACCACGTTGTCGGGGATGTCCGTCGCCGGCGCGCGGCGAGCGCGGCATCCGCTCCCGGTTGTGCATTCACAACCGACCGTTCAGTCAGTAAGTATGCCGAACGGATGCCGCATGCGCCAGTCGGCGGACGCCGTCGCCGGCCGGCGTGCGACCCCGAACCCCGGCACGTCGCACCGTTCTCAGGAGCCTCCGGCCGTTCCGGCACCGTTCTCAGGAGCCTCCGGCCGTTTCGGCACCGTTCTCAGGAGCCTCCGCCCGGTTCGGCACCGTTCTCAGGAGCCTCCGCCGCGTTCGGCCCGGTTCGGCACCGTTCTCAGGAGCCTCCGCCCGTTTCAGCACCGTTCTCAGGACGACACGCCGGTCGATCCCAGGGCACTCGGCGTGTCGTCCTGAGAAGCGCATACGACGGAGGGCCCCGACCGTGGCGGTCGGGGCCCTCCGTGCGAGTGCCGTCGCGGCGAGCGGGTCAGAGCGCGCTGAGCAGCTCGTCGCCGAGGCGCACGTCCTCGAAGTCGACCTCGATCTCGGCACGGCCGAGCAGGTCGGCGAGGCGACGCTGGCGGTTGCGCGGGATCAGGGTCACGACGCGACCCTCGCGACCGGCGCGACCGGTGCGGCCCGAGCGGTGCAGGTACGTCTTGTACTCGTCGGGCGCGTCGGCCTGGATGACCAGGTCGATGTCGTCGACGTGGATGCCGCGCGCGGCGACATCCGTCGCGACGAGCACGTCGACCCGGCCGCTCGTGAGCTGCTGCAGGTTGCGCGTGCGCTTGGCCTGGTTGAGGTCGCCGTGCAGCGCCACCGCGAGGATGCCGGCGTCGGCGAGGTGGTCGGTGAGGTCCTCGGCGAAGGCGCGCGTGCGCGAGAACACCAGGGTCTTGCCCTCGCGGTCGGCCAGCTGCGCCACGATGTCGCGCTTGTCGCGGTTGTCGATGACGAACACGCGGTGCTCGATCGTGCCGGAGGACTGGTCCTCGCCGGCGACCTCGTGCACGGCCGGGTCGACGAGGAACTCGTCGACGAGCGCGGCCACGCCTGCGTCGAGCGTCGCCGAGAACAGGAGCTTCTGGCCGTCGGGGGCCGTGCGGCGGATGATCCGCTGCACCGGCTCGAGGAAGCCGAGGTCGCACATGTGGTCGGCCTCGTCGAGGATCGTGATCGCGACCTCGCTGAGGTCGAGGCGTCCCTGCTCGATGAGGTCCTCGACCCGGCCGGGCGTGCCGATGACGATGTCGACGCCGCGCTGGAGGGCGCCGACCTGGCGGCCCTGCGGGACGCCGCCGTAGATCTGCGTGGTGAACAGTCCGACGCTCTGCGCGATCGGCTGCACGGTGCGGTCGATCTGCAGCGCGAGCTCGCGGGTCGGCGCGAGGATCAGCGCACGCGGCTTGCGGCCGAACTGGCGCTTGCCGCCGGACCGGCCGCCGTTCTCGGCCCAGAGCTTCATGAGCCGCTCGACGGTCGGGGCGCCGAACGCGATGGTCTTGCCCGAACCGGTGCGACCGCGGCCGAGCACGTCGCGGCCCTCGAGGACCACGGGGATGGTGGCGGCCTGGATGGGGAACGGGGTCTCGGCGCCCAGTTCCTTCAGCGCACGGACGATGTTGCCGCCGAGGCCCAGGTCGGCGAAGCCGATGCCGTCGACCTCCTCGGCGCGGATGGCCTCGGCCTCGAGTCGCTCGAGCACGACGTCGTCGGCCGGCGCGTAGCGCTCGCCGCGGTCCGCGGAGGGGTAGAACGAGGACGGCCGTCGCTCGGAGTCGCGGAAGCCGGGGCGGTCGAACTCGCGGTCGCGGCGGGGGGCGCGGTCATCGCGGTCACGGCGCGGGGCGCGGTCATCGCGGTCGAACCGACGAGGGCCGCGGTCGTCGCGGTCGAACGAGCGCGCGGGACGATCGTCGCGGTCGCGACGCGGCGCACGGTCGTCGCGGTCGAACCGGCGCGGGGCACGGTCGTCACGGTCGAACCGGCGCGGGGCACGCTCGTCGCGGTCGAACCGACGAGGGCTGCGGTCGTCACGGTCGAACGAGCGCGCGGGACGGTCGTCACGGTCGCGACGCGGCGCACGGTCGTCGCGGTCGAACCGGCGCGGCGCACGGTCGTCACGGTCGAACCGACGCGGGGCACGGTCGTCGCGGTCGAACCGACGCGGCGCGCGGTCGTCGCGGTCGAACCGGCGCGGCGCACGGTCGTCACGGTCGCGACCGGGCCGGTCGGCGCGGTGCGGGGTGCGCCCCGACTCGACGCGCTCCTCGCGGCTCCAGCGCGCCTTGCGCGGGGCGACGGCCTCATCCGCGCGGTAGCCGCGGTGGCCCGGGCTGCGCGAGCCCGGCTTCTGCGCGGTCGCGCCGCGCGACCGGCCGCCCTTGGCGTAGGAGGGGTCGAAGTTCTTGGCGGGACGTCCGCCCGCGGGCTTCTTGTTCTTCGGCATGGGTGCTTCCTGGGTTGTACTCGTGTACATGGCAGGCAGGCCCGCACCTCGTGCGCAGCCTGACTGAGAACCCGGGCAGTCGTCGACCGGGGCCGTTCACATACGTGTGACTATCCGCGGCGATCCACCGCGGAACCGGCCCTCAGGACTCACAAACCCATCCGCGCGATCGCGCGGTGTCCAGAACCGACCGGACAAGGCTACCGGAGGCCCGCCTGTGAATCCGCCCGGCAGGGCATCCACCGATTCCCAGAACGTAACGGCCCGGTAACGCGAGTCGCGTACGCTCACGTCGTGACCACACCGCTGTCGATCTCCATCGAGTCACCCCGCGAGGCCGGGGTCGCGCTCCTGCTCGAGGGCAGCACGGCGTATGCGCAGTCCCTGTACCCGCCCGAGTCGAACTTCCTGCTCGACATCGCGCAGCTCGAGGCGCCCGGCACGGCGGTCTACGTCGCCCGGAGCATCGACGGCACCGCGCTCGGCATGGCCGCGCTGGTCGAGTCCGCCGAGGTCGGCGAGGCGCGGGGCGAGTTGAAGCGCATGTTCGTCCTCGACGGCGCACGTGGGCTCGGCGTGGCCAGCGCGCTGATCGAGCGCATCGAGACGGATGCCGCCCGGCGGGGCGTCCGCGAGATCGTCCTCGAGACCGGGCCGCTGCACCACGCGGCGCTCGCCCTCTACGCCAAGCACGGCTACCGGCGCATCGACCAGTTCGGCCAGTACGTCGGCGAGCGGTTCAGCGTGTGCATGGCGAAGTCGCTGGTCGGGTTCTCCAGCGGCCCGAGCACCGAGGAGCTGCCGATCGCCGTCGGCGAGTGAGCCGGAGCGGGTCCGCCCGCTCAGTCCGCCCCGCGGCATCCGTCGAGCACCCCGGCGATCGCGTCCCGCTCGGGCCGGGTCACCCACAGGCCGTGCGTCGCCTTCACCTGCACCTGCGTGGCCACGTACTCGCAGCGGAACGAGCGGTCCGGCGGCAGCCAGGTCGCCGCGTCGCCGGCGCCCTTCTGCTGGTTGGCCGCGCCGTCGACGGCGAGCAGGTTGCGGGGGTCGTTCGCGAACGCCACGCGTTCGTCCTCGCTCATCGACTGCGCGCCGGTGACCCAGGCGTTGGCGAGGGGCACGACGTGATCGATCTGCACGAGCCGCGAGGTGTCGTTCCCCCGCACGAACGCGATCATCCGCCCGGTGTACGGGTCGTCGAGCAGGCCGGAGAGGACGCGGCAGCCCTCGGGCCGTTCCGGGTCCTGCAGGTCGCGTGCGAGCACGTCGTTCCGGGTGTCGCAGCCGTTGCGATCGACGTCGATCCAGCCGTGGCCGAACTCGTCGCGCTCGTAGCCGGTGAGCGGGGCGCGGCCCTTCACCGGCAGCCCCTCGAGCAGTGCGAGCGCGGCGTCGACCTCGGCGGGATCCATGCCGGCGTCGTCGGCGGCGTCCCCCGGCGGCGCGGCGGCGTCCTCGAGCGCCTCGAGGATGAACTCGATCCCGTCGAGCACGACGACGAGGTCGTCGGCGGGCGCGCACGACGTGAGGGACAGGGTGAGGGCGGCGCCGACGGCGGCGCCCAGCAGGGTTCGGGTCACGGGCCGTCCGATGGGCGAGGCGGGAGGGGTCCGCAGCGAGCGTAGGGCTCGATGCGCCATCCGCGCGAACGTGAGGTAGCATCACCACACCCCCGAACCCGGAGCCCCCGTGACCCCCACCCGACTCTCCGGCGGTCGCGGAGGCCGGCGTCGTCGGCCCCTGCGGGTCGCCCTCGCCGTCAGCGCGGCGCTCGCCGTCGCGGCGGCGGTCTCGGCGTTCCACCAGCCCGTCCGCGAACTCGACCCGAACGCCGAGCAGGCGTCGAGCGAGGTCGCGGGTTCGGAGATCATCGGCATCCGCACCTTCCAGCCGCCCGCGGGCCTCCGAGTCGACGCCGACCTCGAGTACGGGGTCGCCGCCGACGGCACGCTGCTCACGCTCGACGTGTGCCGCCCGCCGGCGGACGTGATCGGCGGGTCGCAGCCGACGGTGGTCTCGGTGCACGGCGGCAGCTGGGCCCGGGGCGACAAGGCCAACGCCGACTGGCGCAACGTGTGCCTGTGGCTCGCGAGCGAGGGCTTCGTCGCGGCATCCGTGAACTACCGCCTGGTGCCCGAGGCGCGGTATCCGGCGCAGGTCGACGACGTCGCCGCCGCGGTCGCGTGGCTGCGCGAACCGGCGCAGGTGGAGCGCTTCGGCATCGACCCCGGCCGCATCGGCGTGTTCGGCGGCTCGGCCGGCGGCCACCTCGCGGCGCTGCTCGGCACGCTCGGCGACGGCCCGCTCGACGAGGGGTCGCGCGTCGCGGCCGTGGCGGAGCTGTCCGGGCCGGTCGGGATCAGCGCGGCCGAGCTCGAAGCTGATGCCGCGTCGGCGTGGCTGCGCGGGATCGTCGGCGAGTTCCTGGGCTGCGATCCGATGGCGGCCGACGACGCCTGCCCGCAGGCGATCGAGGCCTCCGCGACTGCGCACGTCGATCCGAGCGATCCGCCCTTCCTCATCGCCCACGCCGCCGACGAGGTGATCCCGGTCTCGCAGTCCGAGCGCCTCGCCGCGACGCTCCGCGCCTCGGCGGTGCCCGCGGAGCTGGCGATCGTGCCGGGCGACGCCCATTCGATCGGCATCCTCGACGAGGCGCTGCGCGAGCGGGTCGCGACCTTCCTGCACCTCCACCTCGGCTAGGGCGAACCGCTGCGCCGCAGCGTCCGTTACGCGCACGCAACGCCCGTGCGGTTCGATGGGGTCATGGCCAGTGAACCGATCACCGTGTCGATCCGCCGCGTGGTCGACCCCGACCGCATCGCGGAGGCGACCGTCTGGGTGCAGACGGGGGTGAACCTCGCGAACCGGTACCCGGGCTTCCTCGGCTCCGGGTGGGTCCGGGCGGGCGACGACTCCGACGTATGGCACATGCTGTACCGCTTCGCCGACGAGCGCACGCTCGCCGCGTGGGAGCAGTCGCCCGAGCGGGCGTGGTGGCTCGAGATGGGGCGCGGGTTCGTGCGGGAGGAGCGGGCCAGGCGCCGCACGGGCATCGAGGGCTGGTTCGACGACCCGCCCACCGGCTCCGTGCCCGCGGCCGCCGACCCCGCCGAGCCGGCGACGCTGCCCGCCGCCCCGCCGCGGTGGAAGCAGGCCGTGAGCATCTGGCTCGGGTTCTTCCCGGTGAACCTGGCCTTCGCGCTGCTCATGGCGCTCGTGCCGGCCTGGGAGGGCGTGCCGCTGGCGCTCCGGGTGCTGGCGACGACGCTGGTGCTCACGCCGATCATGACCTACTGGGTGCTGCCGTGGGTCACGCGGATGCTGCGCGGCTGGCTGGCGCCGACCGCCTGACGGCCCTCGCTCAGCGGGTCCCGCGGATGCGCCGCGAGAGAGTGGCCGCCGCCTCGGTCACCGCGCCGGTCGCGGCGTCGACGAGCTCGTCGGGCGCGCCCTGGTCGAAGGTGACGGCGATGGCCGCGGCGGGCCAGCCGAGGTGGTCGAGCACGACGGCGCCGACCGACGCGAGCCCGGCGGTGACCTCGCCGTGTTCGCCGGCGACCCCGGCCGTGCGGGCCTCGGCGAGCACCGACTTCAGGCGCGAGTAGCTCCACGGCGCGGCATCGGCGGGGCCCGGATGCCACTCGGCGAAGGCGGCGCGGTCGGGGTAGAGCGCCCGCAGCTGCGCCGGGGGCAGCACGGCGAGCATGGCGCGGCCCGATGCGGTCAAGTGGGCCGGCAGGCGCACGCCGACGTCCGAGACCAGGGAGGGACGGCGCGGCGCCCGCTCCTCGACGAGGTAGAGCACGTCGCGACCGTGCAGCACCGCGAGGTGGCCGGACTCCCCGAGGCGGTCGACGACGCCGGCGACGAGCGGACGGCCGAGACGAGTGAGGGGCTGCTGCCGGCTGAACCCGCTCGACAGCTCGAACGCGGCGACGCCGAGCCCGTAGCGACGGTCCTCGGGCAGGTGCACGACGAACCCGCGCTCCTGGAGCACGGCGAGGAGCTGGTACGTCGTCGAGCGCGGCAGCCCGAGCGCGGCGGCGATGGCCGCGGCGGGCGCCGGCCCGCGCTGGGCCGCGAGGTGCGAGAGGATCGCGAGGGCCTGGTCGGCGGCGGGCGCCTTCGACTCCGACATCGCGCCTCCTCCTGCACCGGGGGGATTCGTCCGGGATCCCGGACGACAGCGTACCTCCGGGCGTTCCGAGCCGCACGGGCGGGGTGTGGAATCGGAGCATGAGCACCATCGCGCCCGAGAACGCCCGCACCGCGGCATCCGTCGACGCCGTCACCGTCGGCACCGGACCGCTCACGATCGAGGAGGTCGTCGCCGTCGCCCGCCACGGCGCGCGCGTCGACCTCGACCCCGCCGCGCTCGACGCGGTCGCCGCGAGCCGGGCCGTCATCGACGGCCTCGCCGCCGACCCCGAGCCGCACTACGGCATCTCGACCGGCTTCGGCGCGCTGGCGACCACGTTCATCGCGGAGGACCGGCGGGCGCAGCTCCAGGCGAGCCTGGTCCGCTCGCACGCCGCCGGTTCCGGCGCGGAGGTCGAGCGCGAGGTCGTCCGCGGGCTCATGCTGCTCCGGCTGTCGACGCTCATGACCGGCCGGACGGGCGTGCGCCGGGTCACCGCGGAGACCTACGCGGCGATCCTGAACGCGGGCATCACGCCCGTCGTGCGCGAGTACGGCTCGCTCGGCTGCTCCGGCGACCTCGCGCCGCTCGCGCACTGCGCGCTCGTCGCGATGGGCGAGGGCGACGTGCGCGACGCCGCGGGCGAGGCGACGGATGCCGCGAGCGCCCTCGCCGCCGCGGGCATCGAGCCCGTCCGCCTCGGCGAGAAGGAGGGCCTGGCCCTCATCAACGGCACCGACGGCATGCTCGGCATGCTCGCGCTCGCCATCCACGACCTCCGGATGCTGCTCACCACCGCCGACGTCGCCGCGGCGATGAGCGTCGAGGGCCTCCTCGGCACCGACGCGGTGTTCGCCGCCGACCTGCACGAGCTCCGCCCGCAGCGCGGCCAGGCCGTGTCGGCGCGGAACCTCCGGAACCTCCTCGCCGACTCCCCCATCGTCGCCAGCCACAAGGGGCCGGAGTGCACGCGCGTGCAGGACGCCTACTCGCTGCGTTGCGCCCCCCAGGTGCACGGCGCGGCGCGCGACACGCTCGCGCACGCGGCATCCGTCGCCGAGGCCGAGCTCGCCAGCGCGATCGACAACCCGGTGCTCACGCCCGACGGCCGCGTCGAGTCGAACGGCAACTTCCACGGGGCCCCCGTCGGCTACGTGCTCGACTTCCTCGCGATCGCCGTGGCGGATGTCGCCTCGATGAGCGAGCGGCGCACCGACCGCTTCCTCGACAAGGCGCGAAACCACGGCCTGCCGCCGTTCCTCGCGCACGAGGTGGGCGTCGACTCCGGGCTCATGATCGCCCAGTACACGGCCGCGGGGATCGTCTCGGAGCTGAAGCGGCTCGCCGCCCCGGCGTCGGTCGACTCGATCCCCTCGTCGGCGATGCAGGAGGACCACGTCTCGATGGGCTGGGCCGCCGCGCGGAAGCTGCGCCGGGCGATCGACGGACTGGGTCGCGTGCTCGCGATCGAGGTGCTCACGGCCGCCCGCGGCATCGCACTGCGCGCTCCGCTCGAGCCCGGACCCGCCACGGGCGCCGTGGTGTCGATGGCGGTCGAGCGCGGCGCCGCCCCCGGGCCGGACCGGTTCGTCGCACCCGAGATCGAGGGGCTCGTCGAGGCGGTCGTCGCGGGCGAGGTCGCGGCCCGCGCGGCGGTGCGCACCGACCTCGACTGAGCGTCGGCGACGCGGCACCCCACGGCGTCGGAGCGGCTGCGCCGAGACGAGGTTGTGCGACCCCGACGCCGATGCCAGACTGGGGCAATCGTCGACGAGGACCGTCGGCGATGGACAGCCCTATGCAACAGCGAAGCACCGACGAGCACGACCCGTTCCGAGCGAGGCCCGCCCGGCGGTGCAGCCTTGCCGTCGCGGCGATCGCCGGCACGCTGATGCTCTCGCTCGTCCCGCTCGGTCCGGCGTTCGCGTCGGAGACCGACCAGACGTCCGCCACGAGCACGACCGCGGAGCCGACGAGCGAGCCGGCCCCGGCTGAGACCACCGAGCCGGCCCCGACGGAGACCACCGAGCCCGCGCCCGTCGAGCCGACCGAGCCGGCGCCCACGGAACCGGCACCGACCGAGCCGACGCCGACCGAGCCGGCGCCGACCGAGCCCGCCCCGACCGAGCCGGTCGAGCCGACCCCGACGCCGACGCCGACCCCCACGCCGACGCCTGCTCCGGCGACGCCCACCGCGACGCCGACGCCGACGCCCACCGCCGCGCCCGGTGCCCCGGGTCCGTATACCCTCCGGGGCGACGGACCCGTCGCGGAGATGTCGTCGGTCGACACCCGGTCCGGCGCGGAGTCGACCGCGCTCATCGGCCTCCGCGCCGCGCTCGAGCGGGCGACGGCCGAGTTGCGCGAGGCCGAGGCGGCGCTCGACGCCGGGCGCAGCACGCAGCAGGTCGCCCGGGCGACCGCCGAACGCCTCGACGAGCGCGCCGAGGAGGCGCGCGGCATCGCCGAGCGCGCCGCCGCCGCCTACCTCGCGGCGACCCGCGGAGACGGGGCCGCGCTGACCTCGATCGACGCGGCGTTCCGCGCCGGGAACGACCTGCTTGCCGGCCTCGGCGGCCTCGAGCGCATGGAGCAGCTCTCCGGCGACGCCGAGCGCCTCCGCGAGATCGCCGAGCGGCGCGACGCCGAGGCGGTGACCGCCGAGGAGCGCGCGGCCGCCGCGTGGCTCGCCGTCGAGGCGGTGCCGATCGACGAGCTCCAGGCCGACGTCGACGCCGCACGCGAGGCCGTGGCCGACGCGCGTGCCGACCTCCGCGGCCTGCAGTCGCGGGTCGCCTCCGACACGGTCGCGATCATCGACACCGTCCCGGCCGACGCCGGTCAGCTCAGCGACCAGGGCTGGGCGAACCCCGTCACCGGCACGATCTCGGACGTGTTCGGGCCGCGCCCGGTGCGCCCGGTCTCCGGAGTCAACGAGTTCCACCGCGGCACCGACATCGCCGCGCAGTGCGGCACGGGCATCTACGCCGCGACCGACGGCACCGTCGTCTCGGCCGGCCCGAACGGCACCTACGGCAACTGGGTGCTCCTCGACCACGGTTCCGGGGTCTCGACCGGGTACGCCCACATCCAGGACGGCGGCATCCTGGTCGACCCCGGCCAGCAGGTCGCGGCGGGCGAGCTCATCGCCGTCGTGGGCAGCACCGGCGCATCGACCGGCTGCCACCTCCACTACGAGGTGCGGATCGACGGGACCGCGGTCGACGCGGTCCCGTTCATGGCGGCACGCGGCGTCGAGCTCGGCTGAGGCACCGCGTCCGGGATCCCGGACAGCACGCCCGCGGCATCCGTTGCCCGCGCCCCCTCGAGGGTGTGGGATCGGATCATGACCATCGCTGCACCCTCCTCGACCGGCGCCGCCGCCGGCCCCCGCACCGTCCGCGCCGCACGCGGCACCGAGCTGACCGCGAAGAGCTGGCAGACCGAGGCGCCCCTGCGCATGCTCATGAACAACCTCGACCCCGAGGTCGCCGAGCGTCCCGAGGACCTCATCGTCTACGGCGGCACCGGCAAGGCCGCCCGCACGTGGGAGGCGTACGACGCGATCGTGCGCACGCTCGAGGGGCTGGAGTCCGACGAGACCCTGCTCGTGCAGTCCGGCAAGCCCGTGGGCGTCTTCCGCACCCACGAGTGGGCCCCGCGGGTGCTCATCGCGAACTCGAACCTCGTCGGCGACTGGGCGACGTGGCCCGAGTTCCGCCGGCTCGAGCAGCTCGGCCTCACCATGTACGGCCAGATGACCGCCGGCTCGTGGATCTACATCGGCACGCAGGGGATCCTGCAGGGCACGTACGAGACGTTCGGCGCGGTGGCCCGCTCGCTCGCCGCCAAGCGCGGCGCGAGCGAGGCCGAGGCCGCGACGGCGTCGCTGGCCGGCACCCTCACGCTCACCGCCGGATGCGGCGGCATGGGCGGGGCGCAGCCGCTGGCGGTCACCATGAACGGCGGGGCGGTGCTCATCGTCGACGTCGACGAGACGCGGCTGACCCGCCGCGTCGAGCACGGATACCTCGACGAAGTCGCCCCGTCGCTCGACGCCGCGCTCGAGCGGGTGCTCGCCGCCAAGGACGCGGGCGAGGCGCTGAGCGTCGGCGTGGTCGGCAACGCCGCGACCGTCTTCCCGGACCTCCTCGAGCGGCGCGTGCCGATCGACATCGTCACCGACCAGACCAGCGCGCACGACCCCCTGTCCTACCTGCCCGAGGGCGTGTCGGTCCCCGAGTGGCACTCGCTCGCCGCGAGCGACCCGCACGAGTTCACCGAGCTCGCGCGCCGCTCGATGGCCAGGCACGTCGAGGCGATGGTGGGCTTCCAGGCCGAGGGCGCCGAGGTGTTCGACTACGGCAACTCGATCCGCCGCGAGGCCGAGCTCGGCGGCTACGAGCACGCCTTCGACTTCCCGGGGTTCGTGCCGGCCTACATCCGGCCGCTCTTCGCCGAGGGCAAGGGCCCGTTCCGGTGGGCGGCGCTCTCCGGCGACCCGGCCGACATCGCGGCGACCGACCGCGCCATCCTCGAGCTGTTCCCGGAGGACGCGCACCTGCGCCGCTGGATCGAGCAGGCCGGCGAGAAGGTCCACTTCGAGGGCCTGCCCGCCCGGATCTGCTGGCTCGGCTACCAGGAGCGCCACCTCGCGGGCCTGAAGTTCAACGAGATGGTCGCCTCCGGCGAGCTCTCGGCGCCGGTCGCGATCGGCCGCGACCACCTCGACTCGGGCTCGGTCGCGTCGCCGTACCGCGAGACCGAGGCCATGGCCGACGGCTCCGACGCGATCGCCGACTGGCCGCTGCTCAACGCGCTGCTCAACACCGCGTCCGGGGCGACCTGGGTGTCGATCCACCACGGCGGCGGCGTGGGCATCGGCCGCTCGATCCACGCCGGCCAGGTCGTGGTCGCCGACGGCACCGACCTCGCGGCCGAGAAGATCGCGCGCGTGCTCGTCAACGACCCCGGCACCGGCGTCATGCGTCACGTCGACGCGGGCTACGACCGGGCCGTCGAGGTCGCACGTGAGCGCGGGCTGCGCGTGCCCATGCTCGAGGGCTGACGGGTGCGGCCGTCCGCCGTCTCGTCGCGGCTGCTGGTCACGGGCATCGGCGAGCTCGTCACGAACGACCCGGCCCCCGGGCGCGACGCGGGCCGGCTCGGCATCCTGCGCGATGCCGCCCTGCTCGCCGACGACGGGGTGATCACCTGGATCGGCCCCTCCTCGGAGGCGCCCTCCGTCGAGTCCGCGAGCGACCTCCCGCGCCCCCACCGGGTCGAGGTCGTCGACGCGGGCGGGCGCGCGGTCATCCCCGGGTTCGTCGACTCCCACACCCACCTCGTCTTCGGCGGCGACCGGGCGGAGGAGTTCGCCGCACGGATGGCCGGACGAGCGTACGAGGCCGGCGGGATCCGCTCGACGGTCGCGGCGACGCGCGAGGCGAGCGACGACGAGCTGCGGACACGGCTCGCGGGCTTCGTGCGCGAGCTGCACCGGCAGGGCACCACGACGTTCGAGGTCAAGACGGGGTACGGCCTCACCGTGGCCGACGAG
Organism: Agromyces arachidis; assembly: GCF_052805135.1. Lineage (NCBI taxonomy): Bacteria > Bacillati > Actinomycetota > Actinomycetes > Micrococcales > Microbacteriaceae > Agromyces > Agromyces arachidis. The sequence goes on along the minus strand of NZ_JBRBDK010000004.1, from coordinate 163,334 downwards.
GCCCGGCTCGCGCGCCTCGCCCGCGAGGTCACCGACGAGGTGACGTTCCTCGGCGCGCACGTCGTGCCGTTCGAGTTCCGCGAGCCCGAGGGCCCCGGCGCCGAGGCGTACGTCGACCAGGTGGTCGGCGAGATGCTCGACGCGTGCCGGCCGCACGTGCGGTGGGTCGACGCCTTCTGCGAGCGCGGCGCCTTCACCGCCGAGCAGTCCCGTCGCGTGCTCGAGGCCGGCCGCGCCGCGGGACTCGGCGTGCGCGTGCACGGCAACCAGCTCGGCGAGGGCGACGGGGTGCGGCTCGCGGTCGAGCTCGACGCGGCATCCGTCGACCACTGCACGTACCTGGCCGACGCGGATGTCGCGGCCCTCGCCGGATCGAGCACCGTCGCGACCCTGCTGCCGGGCGTGGAGTTCTCGACGCGGCATCCGTACCCCGACGCACGGCGCCTGATCGACGCCGGGGTCACCGTCGCGCTCGCGAGCGACTGCAACCCCGGATCGAGCTTCACGAGCTCGGTGCCGTTCTGCATCGCGGTCGCGGTCCGCGACATGGGCATGACCCCGGCCGAGGCCGTCTGGGCGGCGACCGCCGGCGGCGCGGCCGCGCTGCGGCGAGCGGATGTCGGGGTGCTGCGACCCGGCGCACGCGCCGACCTCGCCCTCCTCGACGCGCCGTCGCACGTGCACCTGGCCTACCGGCCGGGGGTGCCGCTCATCGCCGAGACGTGGAAGGACGGCGCGCGCGTCGCCTGACGACGACGCCGGGCATCCGCTCGTTCCCCTGGTCCCGCCCGCCGAACCGGAGGACAATGGCGAACGGACCCGAACGGACCCCGAACGGAAGGCGGGAGCCGGTGGACCTCGCGATGCAACCCGTGATCTCGGCCGAGCAGGTGCGCATCTCGGCGGGACTGCAGGGGTTCATCAGCCTGGCGTCGCTGGTCGCGCTCGTGCTCTTCTTCGCACTCGCCGCACCGTTCGAGGGCGGGCCGTCGCGCTGGTCGTGGCTCGGGCCGGTCAACGACTGGTTGACGGTGATCGGCGCGGTGCCGTGGATCGTGGCGACGGTCCTGCTCGCCCTGCACCTCCGGGCCGGACCCTGGCTCTGGGCGCTGTCGGTCGCCGCCTCGGTCGGGGCCGCCGCGATCGCCGTCGTGACCCTGCTCATGCTCTCGGGTCGGGTCGGGCTGGACGCCCAGGCCGTCGTCTCGCTCGCGGCGACGGTGGTCGCGTTCGCGTGGATGGCCGCGGCCTCCGCGAATGCAGCCGGGCAGGCCGCCGTTCCCCGATGGCCGGCGGTCCTCGCGCTCGCGATGCTCATCGCGCTCGTGGTCGGCGCCGCCCTCGCCGGCATCGGGTTCGCCGTGCCTGCCGGGAGTCCCGTGCAGACCGCGCTCTACGTCGGGGCCGGCGTGATCGGCGGACTGGCCTGGCTGGCGTTCCCCGCCTGGTGGCTGATCGTGGCCGCCACGCTCGCGTGAGCGGGGCACCGGCCCGTCAGTCGTCGTCACTCCGGCGCGTGCCGCGGCGGGCGGACAGCAGCGTGAACTCCGGGTGCGCCGCCACGAGCCGTTCGGCGCGGTCGAGCACGTCGGCCACCCGATCGCCTCCGGCCGCCGCGACCGCGACCCCGATCGCCGCCCGCCGGTGCAAGTCGTGGTCGCCGACCTCGGCGACGGACGCCTCGGTCGCGCGTCGGAGTTCCGCGAGCAGCGGACGCAGCACGCTGCGCTTCTGCTTCAGCGAGTGCACGTCGCCGAGCAGCAGGTCGAACTCGATCCACCCGATCCACACGCCCCCAGCCTCCCACGTTGGGCTAAAGTGCGATCCGAGCACTGGGGGTGTGCGCACATGACGGATCCGCCGACGCCGTTCGAGGCCCACGAATCAGGGGCGTACCTGCACGGCACCAAGGCCGCCCTCCGGGTCGGCGAACTGCTCGAACCCGGGCGCGAGTCCAACTTCGAGGCGGGGCGGACGGCCAACCACGTCTACGTCACCCTGACCCTCGACGCGGCCGCGTGGGGCGCCGAGCTCGCCGCGGGCGACGGGCCCGGCCGGATCTACCTCGTCGAGCCGACGGGACCGCTCGAAGACGACCCGAACGTGACCGACACGCGCTTCCCCGGCAACCCGACGCGCTCGTACCGCACGCGCGATGCCGTGCGCGTCGTGGGCGAGTTGGAGGATTGGACGGGCCACCCGGCCGAGCAGGTGCAGGCCATGCGCGACCGCATCGAGACCCTGCGGGCCCAGGGCCTCGCCGACATCGACGACTGACCGGATCGGAGACCGAGACAGATGACCGAGCACCGCGTCTTCCGCATGAGCTTCGCGTCGATCCATCCGCTGTACGTGCAGAAGGCCGAGCGGAAGGGGCACTCGGCCGACGAGGTGGACGAGGTCGTCTGCTGGCTGACCGGGTACGACCGCGACGGCCTGCGGCGTGCCATCGAGTCGGGCGTCGACCTCAGGACCTTCTTCGCCGAGGCGCCCGCGATGAATCCGAACGCCGGGCTCATCACCGGCGTGATCTGCGGCGTGCGCGTCGAGGAGATCGAGGACCCGCTGATGCAGCAGATCCGCTACATGGACAAGCTCGTCGACGAGGTCACCCGCGGCAAGCGGATGTCGTCGATCCTCCGGGGCGCGTGAGGCGCCCGGGCATGGACACCGCCCGATTGATCGACGCGTTCTACTCCCGGCTCTGGAACCGATGGGACGACGACGCGGTCGACCTCGTCCTCGCCCCCGGGTTCGCGTTCCGCGGCTCGCTCGGCCTCGAGACGACGGGGCGCGACGAATGGCGCGCATACCGCGACCTCGTCCGCGCGGGATCCGCCGACTTCGCGAACGAGGTCGTCGACCTCGTCGTGCACGACGACCGGGCCGCCGCGCGCCTCCGCTACCGCGGGACGCACACCGGCGAGTTGGCGGGCGTCCCGGCCACCGGGCGACGCTTCGAGTACGCCGGCGCGGCGTTCTTCACCGCCCAGGAGGGGCGCCTCGCGAGCGCCTGGGTGCTCGGCGACCTCCAGGCGCTGCGGGCGCAGCTGACGCGCTGACGCCGTGCGCCGCGGCTACCGGCTGCGGCGCTCGCCGCGGATCGCGTCCTGCCCGACGTGGGCGCGCACCGCGTCCTCCAGTGCGTCGCGATCGCGGATCGGAGTGCTCCGGGGGTAGCTCGTCGTGAGGAAGTGCTGGGCGTACGGGAAGCAGGCCGCCTCGAACGGCCGGTCGGCCCGGAATCCCGCGCCGAAGGTGTTCGCCTCGACCTCCACCTCGTCGGGCGGGATCCGCAGCGCCCGCGCCATCTCGCCGGGATCGAAGACGAGGCCGAAGGGCTCGGAGTCGGGGTTCATGAGGCGCCCCCCGTAGTCGACCGACAGGTTCCCGTCGATCCACAGGCGCTGGTCGAGCGCGTGCATCGTGCCGGCCTCGACGTCGGCGGTGACCCTGAGCACGTTCGGGCGGGCGGCGCTCCGGACGTCGACGACGACCTCGCCGCGGTGCGTCGTGGTGACGACCGCCCGGCTGGTGGTCGCCGCGGAGAACCCCTCACCGGGGTCGTAGTTGATCGTGTTGGACTCGTAGTCGCAGATCACCCACGTCAGCATCCCGGTGCGCAGGTTCTCGGCGATCAGGTACAGCTCGACCCGGACGCCCCAGAAGACCGAGGCGTGCACGGTGAACGCGCCCAGGATGGCGCAGAGGCGCGGCGTCTCGTCGGCGAACATCGCCGTCGGCACGAGCCGGTAGCCCGGCGGCAGCATCCGGCTCGCGGCAGCCTCGTCGACGACCTCGTAGGCGAGGAACAGGCAGTACGGCTCGACGACGAAGCCCATGTCGGCGTCACCGCCGGCGTGCGCGACGATCCACCGTTGCACGCGCATCGGGAGCCGCGCGAGCATCTCGGCCCGCCCGTACAGGGCGGCGACCTCCTTGGGCGAGACCCGGCCCTCCGTGTGCGCGACGAACCTGCGCAGCTCGGCCGGCTCGATGCGCGATTCCATGACGCCAGCGTAGGGCCACGGCCGCCCGATCCGGTCCCGGGAGGCGCGTCGATCAGCGCCGCACCTCGATCGAGCTGACCCCCGCGAGGTCGATCCACGCGCGCTCCCCGGTGTCGACGAGCACGGCCAGCACGTGGTCGCAGGTCGCGCAGCGCACGACGGTGCCCGCCCCGCTCACGTACACCATCGCCCGGGCGAACTCCGCGACCGTGCCGCAGGCGTTGCACCGCCCCGTCGTCGTGGTGATGTCGAACGAGAAGAAGTCGGCGAGCGCACCCGCGAGCGCGTTGCCGTCGAGGTGACCGGTCATCACGTGCCTCCGTAGCGTTCGGTGCGGATGTCTCGCGGCTCGTGCCCGAGCTCCACGAGCTGGTCGGCGATGCGCTCGACGAACCCGGTCGAGCCGCAGACGTACACGCGCGGACGCTCGGCGGCGGGCACGACCGCCGCGGCGAGCGCGTCGGGCGTCACGCGCCCGGGCGGGGTCGGCCACCCCTCCGGGGCGCGCCGGGTGTACACGAGGTCGAGGGCCAGCGGTGCGGATGCCGCGGCGAGCGCCCGCCACTCGTCGGCGAAGTACACGTCGTCGGGGGTCCGCACGGAGTAGAGCAGCCGGAAGCCGGTCGGGTCGTCGGCGTCGGCGTGCGCCTGCGCCATCGCGTACAGGGGCACCACGCCCGAGCCGCCGGCGACGAGCTGCACCGGCCTGGGGTCGTCGGTCACGGCGGACGGACGCCACACGAAGAACGCGCCGAGCGGACCGTGCACCTCGAGCCGGTCGCCGGCCCGCAGCTCGTCGACGAGGAACGGCGAGACCTCGCCGTCCGGCAGCCGGTCGATCGCGAGCACGACCCGCGACCCCGGGCCCGACGAGGCGATCGAGTACGAGCGGGTCGCGGTGTACCCGTCGGGGGCGGTGAGGCGCACGTCGAGGTGCTGGCCGGCCTCGTTGCCGGGCCAGCCGTCGACGTCGAGTTCGATCCGCGCGGCGTTCGGGGTCTCCCGACGGGTCGCCGCGACGGTGGCGACGTGCCATCCCGCCCGCGGCACCGCCGTCACCAGTACCGCTCCTCCCGCCAGGGGTCGCCTCGCAGGTGGTAGCCGTTCTGCTCCCAGAAGCCGGGTTCGTCCTCCGCGAGCATCTCGAGTCCGCGGACCCACTTCGCACTCTTCCAGAAGTAGAGGTGCGGCACGAGCAGCCGTGCCGGGCCGCCGTGCTCGGGATCGAGCGGTGCGCCGTCGAACTCGAACGCGACCCAGGCCTTGCCGCCCAGCAGGTCGTCGAGGGGCACGTTCGTCGTGTAGCCGCCGTAGCTGTGGGCCATCGTGTACTCGTAGTCGGTCTCGACGCCGTCGAAGAGGGTGTCGAGCGACACGCCGCGCCATCCGGTGCCGAGCTTCGACCAGTGGGTCACGCAGTGGATGTCGGTCGTGACGTTCTCGATCGGCAGGGCCATGAGCTCGTCCCACGTCCACGATGCGGACGCGCCGGTCTCGGTGCGGATCGTGAACTCCCAGTCGGCGGTGTCGATGTCGGGGGTCGGGCCGGCCGACAGCACCGGGAAGTCGCCGACCAGGGTCTGGCCGGGCGGCAGGCGGTCGTCGCGTTCGCGGCCCCGCCCGGTGAAGCCCCTCGTGATGAACGACATGCCCGTCTCCTCCCCGCTCGGACCGGACCGTCGGGACCGACGATAGCCCCGACGTTCGCGGACCGTAACCCCCGCTTCGGCGGCAGGTGCGTATCGTGGAGTGATGACCGCTGTCGCGCTCGGCATCCCGACCCTGCGTCGGGCGTCGTCGGCAGCGCCCGCGATCGAGGGCCGGCCGGAGGTCGCGGGGCTCGTCGACCGCTTCGGCCGGATCGCCCGCGACCTGCGCATCTCGATCACCTCGGCCTGCTCGCTCCGGTGCACGTACTGCATGCCCGCCGAGGGCCTGCCCCTGATCCCACGCGACGAGCTGCTCTCGGCGGAGGAGATCGCCCGCCTGGTCGGGGTGGCCGTGCGAGACCTCGGCGTCCGCGAGGTCCGTTTCACGGGCGGCGAGCCGCTGACCCGGCCCGACCTCGTCGAGATCGTGCGGCTGAGCGCGAGCGCCGCCCCCGGGGTCCCGCTGTCGATGACCACGAACGGCATCGGGCTCGACCGGAAGGCCGAGTCGTTGCGGCGGGCGGGCCTGTCACGGGTCAACGTGTCGCTCGACACGCTCGACCGCGCGCACTTCACCCGGCTGACCCGTCGCGACCGCCTCCCCGCCGTGCTCGCGGGCATCGCGGCGGCCCACCGCGCCGGACTCGGGCCGCTGAAGGTCAACGCGGTGCTCATGCGCGAGACGCTGCCCGATGCGCCGGACCTGCTGGCCTGGTCGCTCGAGCACGGATGCCGGCTTCGCTTCATCGAGCAGATGCCGCTCGACGCCGACGAGACCTGGCGTCGAGCGAACATGGTCGACGCCGAGGAACTGCTCGCTGTCCTCCGGTCCCGCTTCGACCTCGACCCGGTCGGTCGCGACGACCCGGCGGCACCCGCCGAGGAGTGGCTGGTCGACGGCGGCCCCGCCACGGTCGGGGTCATCGCGTCGGTGACCCGCCCGTTCTGCGGCGCCTGCGACCGCACCCGGCTCACGGCCGAGGGGTCCGTCCGCTCGTGCCTGTTCGGCGACGACGAGACCGACCTGCGCGGGATGCTGCGGGCCGGGGCGTCCGACGACGACCTCGCGGATCGGTGGCGTGCGGCGATGTGGGCGAAGAAGGCCGGCCACGGCATCGACGACGTCGACTTCGTGCGCCCGGCCCGGTCGATGGGCGGCATCGGTGGCTGAGCCGACGTCACTGCGCATGCGCACCGTGGCCGTCCGCTACTTCGCGGCGGCCGCCGAAGCGGCCGGGACCGACGAGGAGCGCATCGAGGTGGCGGCCGACGCCACCGCCGGAGCGCTCCGCGACCTGCTCGTGGAGCGCTACGGCGCGCCGATGGCCAGGGTGCTCGAGCACGGTTCGTTCCTCGTCGACGGGGTCGTGCGCCGCGACCCCTCCGCTCGACTCGGCGACCTGGTCGACGTGCTGCCGCCCTTCGCGGGCGGCTGACCTCCCGCCTCAGAACACGTGCGAGAAGCGCGCCGCGTTCCGCGCCTCGTCGCGCAGGCGAGCCGCCTCGGCCTGCAGGCGGTACAGCTCGTCGGCGGTCGGGGCGGCCGCTCGGCGCCGGGCGCGCGCCGAGGCGATCGCGGCGGTCATGCGGTGGAACGGACCCACGTGGCCGGTGCGGAGCGACGGGGCGGCGGTGATCGCGGTGTTCATGGTGTCCTCCTCGGACCCGGTCCCCGCGGCTGCGGGAAGCTGGTTCCAGTCCACCGCCGTCGCGGCGCACGGTCATCGGCGACGGCTACCGACATCCGCCGTCACGGCTACCGAGATCTGGGCGCGGGGCGCCCGCCCTACTCCGATCGGCCGTCGCCCGCCGTCATCCCGTGCTCGTGCGCGAGGTGCGCCGCCTCCTGCCGGGAGCCGACCCCGAGCTTCGCGAGGATCGCCGCGACGTGGCTGTCGACCGTGCGCACCGACACCACCAGCCGCTCCGCGATCTCGGCGTTGGTGAGCCCCTCCGCGAGCAGCGCGAGCACGGCGGCCTGCCGGTCGGTGAGTCCGTCGGGGTTGCGGCGGGTTCCGCTCGACGGCCCACGCGGAATGTGCGCCGCACCCCGTTCGCGCAGTTCCGCACGGACGAGACGTGCGAGCGGAACCGCGCCGATCCGGTCGAGGATCGCGAGGGCGTCGACCAGGTCGTCGTCGTCCGGGCTCTCGGCGAGCGCCTGCGCCTCGTGGTACGGGCACGCGAGCTCGTGCCAGCGAGCCGCCGCGCGCCGCCAGTCGCCACGCGCCTGCAGGGCGAAGGGGTTGCGATCGTCGCCCCGTGGGTCGACCGGGTGCCCGGCCCGGCCGAGCAGGTAGGCCAGTTCGACGTCGAGGCCGTGCGCGCTCCGCTCGACCGCTTCCTCGTAGAGCGGCAGGGCGATCGCGGCGGCGGCCGCGGCGTCACCGCGCAGCAGCGCCTGCTCGGCGCGGGCCATGCCGACCGGTCCTCGACGCTGGAACTCGCCGATGCGCCGGGCGATGTCCTCCGCCTCCGCGAGCGCCTCATCCGCACGGGAATCGCCGCGTCGCACGTGGACCGTCCCGACCACGGTCATGCCCACGCACCGCGCGTGCGGCACGTCGGCGGAGACCTCACCGCTGGCGAGCGCGTCCTCCCACCGCGCCCGGGCCAGCTCCAGCCGGCCGCGCTCGGCCCGGTGGTACGTCGCGATGCCCATGAACTCCGATCGTTCGGCGGCATCCAGCGCCGGTGCCACCAGCACCTCGGCCTCGTCGAGGCGGTACTCGTCGAGGTGCACCCAGATCAGGTTCACGTACGCCCTGGACGCGTTCTCGACGTCACCGGTCTCCATGGCGATCTCCGCCGCCTCGGCCAGTTCGGCGAGGCCGGCGTCGTCGCCGAGCTGCTCGATCGCGGTGCCGTGGTTCGTCAGCGCGTGCGAGAGCACCCCTCGGTCGCCCGTCTCGCGTGCGATGGCGATCGCGCGCGCCGCGAGGTCGCGGGCGCCGACGAGGTCGTGGACCAGCAGCGCGAGCTGCGCCTCGTTGCTGAGGGCGAAGGCGAACATGGCCGGGTCGCCGGCATCCGCGAGCACCTCGGAGGCCTCGCGCGCCGCCGCCTCGGCCTCGGGGCGGCGCCCCGCCATCCAGCTGATCCGCGAGAACCATCGAAGGCTGCGGCCGAGGGCCACCGGATCGCCGAGGCTCCGGCGGAGGGCGAGCGTCCCGACCTGCCGGTCGAACGCCTCGTGACCGGCTCCCACCGTGTAGGCCTCGATCGCGGCGCGCTCGGAGAGGTCCGCGCGCTCCGCCGGCGGGAAGCGGTCGGCGTACTCGAGGGCCGCGCGGAGATGTGCGACCGCCTGCCGGTGCGCGCCCGACGCCGCGGCCTCGCGCGCCGCCCGCGGCGCCCAGCGCACGATGGCCTCGGCGTCGCCGGACGCGATCGCGTGGTGGGCGAGGCGGGCCGCATCGTCCACGCCGAGGTCGAGGAGCGCCGCGAGCACGCCCGCCTCGAGCTCGATCCGCCGCGACGACGGGAGGCCGTCGACGATGGCGCGGCGGGTGAGTTCGTGGCGGAACTGGGCGCCGGCCGGACGGACCACGAGCAGCCCGGCCTCCTCGGCCGGCCGCAACGCGCCGGGACCGCCCGGGACCAGCGCGGCCAGCAACCGCGAGTCCACCGCCGACGGCACGACCGCGAGCTGCTCGAGCTCGTCCTGCACGGCGCCCGCCAGGCGACGCAGGCGGCCCGTCACCGCGTCGACCACGGTCGGCGGCACGACGTCGGCATCGGCGGAGGCGATGATCTCGCTCACGAAGTACGGGTTGCCCCGGGTCAGCGCGTAGATGCGATCGGCGGCGACGCCGCGGCCGTCGGTCAGCGCGCCGACGGCCTCGGGCGACAATCGCTCGAGCGGCATCCGAACCACCCGGTCGCCGTGCTCGAGGTCGCCGAGCAGCCGCGCGAGCGGATGGTCCCGGTCCAGCTCGTCGCGGTAGGTCAGCACGAGCAGCGCGGGGACCTTCTCGATGCGGCGGCCGAGGAACCGGAGGACGTCGAGCGTGGCCTCGTCGGCCCAGTGGAGGTCCTCGACGACGAGCACGGTCCCCGCGTGCGCGGCGAGCTCGTCCTGCAGCGCCGAGAGCACCTCCTCGCGCTCGCCCTCGCGCAGGGCCGCGCGGAGCGCCGGGCCGACCTCGTCCGCGAGGTCGCGCAAGGGGCCGAGCGTGCGCGGCGTGCTCATCGCGTCGCATCCGCCGACGAGCACTCGGCCGTGCGCGGGCGGATCGGCCCGCATCGCGTCGATGAGGCTGGTCTTGCCGATGCCCGCCTCGCCGTGCACCAGCGCGATGCGGCCGTGCCCGTGCCGCGCCTCGCCCGCGATGTCGCGCAGCACGTGCATCTCGTGGGCGCGCTCGAGCAGCCCCGTCGTCATTCCCCGATGGTCCCGCGCGCCCGTCCCGGCCGCAAGCGACGCGTCAGAGGTTGACCCACTCGGCGGTGCCGCCGTCGAGGTGCTGGCGCTTCCAGATGGGCGTGCGCTCCTTGATCCGGTCGACGAGCAGCGCGCAGGCCGCGAACGCCTCGGCGCGGTGCGGTGCGGCGACCGAGGCGACGAGCGCGACGTCGCCGATCGCGAGGCTCCCGATGCGGTGCACCGCGGCCACGCGCAGGCCGGTCTCCCGCGCGACCTCGACGCACGTCTCGCGGAGGAACCGCTCGGCGTCGGGGTGGGCGGAGTAGTCGAGCGCGGTCACCGCCGCACCGTGGTCGTGGTCGCGGATGACGCCCTCGAACGAGACGAGGGCTCCGTCCCGGCGCGTCGTCACGAAGGCCTCGACCGCGGCGCGATCGATGGGGGACTCGGTGACGAGCGCGAGCACCTCGGGGTCAGGCATGCGGCGCACCGCCGCCGTCGAGCCGGTCGGCCTCGCCGTCCGTGCCGGCATGGGCGGTGCCGTGCGCGGCATGCCCGGCCAGGTCACCGGAGTGCCTGGGGTGGGGCGCGGCCGCGTGCGCCGAACCGCCCGCGGGTCGCGACTGCGATGCCCTCGGCGGATGGTCGCCGCCGGCGACCTGGTCGATCGCGTGGGCCAGGATGCCGTCGAGCACCGCGAGCCCGTCCGCCACCCCGCCGCGCGAGCCGGGGAGGTTCACGACGATCGTGCGACCTGCGACCCCGGCGAGCCCGCGGCTGAGCGCCGCCGTCGGGGTGGCCGCGCGGCCCGCCGACCGCATCGCCTCGGCCACGCCCGGCAGTTCGCGGTCGAGCACGCCGCGCGTCGCCTCGGGGGTCCGGTCGGCGGGGCCGACGCCCGTTCCCCCCGTCGTGACGACCACCGCGGGCGATTCGCCGACCGCGTCGCGGAGCGCCTCGGCGACGTCGGCGTCGGACACGACGCGGGGCGCCCCCGCATCGAACCCGTGATCGGCGAGCCACGCCGCGATCACGGGGCCCGTGGTGTCGTCGGCGACCCCGGACGCCGCGCGCGTCGACGCGACGAGCACGATCGCGCGCCGCCCGGGCGCGGCATCCGCCGCCTCGTCGCCGTCAGCCACCGCGCCGTCCGCACGCCAGACGCCTCGCTTGCCGCCGCGCTTCTCGACCAGGCGCACGCCGTCCAGGCGCGCGGCCGGGTCGACGGCCTTCACCATGTCGTGCAGCGCGAGGCCCGCCACGGCGACCGCGGTCAGGGCCTCCATCTCGATCCCCGTGCGCGCCGTCGTCGACGCCGTCGCCCGGATCGTGACGGCCGCCTCGTCGAAGCCGAAGTCGATCGACACCGCGTCGAGCGGCACGATGTGGGCGAGCGGGATGAGCTCGCTCGTGCGCTTGGCACCCTGGATGCCGGCGATGCGCGCCGTCGGCAGCACGTCGGCCTTCCTCAGTCCGTCGCTGCGCACCAGCGCGACGACCTCGGCGGTCGTCTCGAGCCGCCCCTCGGCGATCGCCACCCTGCGCGTGACCGGCTTGCCGCCGACGTCGACCATGCGTGCGCGGCCGTCGTCGTCGAGGTGCGTGAGCTCGCTCATAGGACCACGGTATCGACCGGGTCGCCGGCGTCGAGCGTCTCGACCTCTTCGGGCACGACGATCAGCAGGTCGGATGCCGCGAGCGCGGCCACGAGATGCGAGCCGGGCCCGCCGACCGGCAGCGCCCGTCCGTCGTCGGTGCGGCGCCCCCGCAGGTACTGCCGCCGGCCGGGGATCGAGCGCACCGGCTCGGCGAGCGGCATCCGCTCGGTCCGGGCCTGCGGCAGCCCCGCGATGGCGCGCAGGGTCGGCGCGACGAACAGCTCGAACGAGAGCTGCGTGCTGACGGGGTTGCCGGGGAACGCGATCACCGGCACGCCGCGGTAGACGGCGGTCGCCTGGGGGCCGCCCGGCTGCATCGCGACCGAACCGACCCAGGCGCCGAGCGGCTCGAGCAGTTCGCGCACCACCTCGTAGTCCCCCTGGGAGATGCCGCCGCTCGTGAGGACGAGCTCGGCACCCGCCACGATCGCCACGTCGAGCTCGGCGCGCAGCCGTTCGGTGTCGTCGCGGACGCGCCCGGCGTGCACGACGCGCGCCCCGGCCGCTCGCACGGCCGCGGCGAGGGCGACGCCGTTCGCGTCCGGGATCCGGCCCGGCCCGAGCGCCGCGCCCGGCTCGGCGAGCTCGCTGCCGGTGCTGACGACCGCCACCCGCACCTGCTCGCGCACGAGGAGCCGGGTGAGCCCGGATGCCGCAGCGGCGGCGAGGTGACGCGACCCGAGCCGCACCCCGGCGGGCAGCACGTCGGCGCCTGCGGCCAGGTCGGAGCCCGCTTCGCGCACGTACTCGCCGGCGGATCGCGCGCGCAGGATGCGGACCCGGTCGCGATCCGGCTCGGTGTCCTCGACGGGCACGACGGCGTCGGCGCCCTCGGGCACCATGGCGCCCGTCATGATCCGGACGGCGGTGCCCGGCGCGAGCGGATCGACCGTTCCGGGCTGGGCGGCAGCCTCGCCGGCGACCGGCAGGGTCACGGGCGCCTCGGCGACGTCGGCGGCGCGGACCGCGAACCCGTCCATCTGCGAGTTGCGGAAGGGCGGCAGCGCGATCGGCGACTCCACGGGCGAGGCGGTGAGGCGACTGAGCGCGTCGGCGAGCTCCACCGCCTCGGACGGACGTGCGCCGAGCGGCGCGAGGAGCGAGCGCACGAACCGGGCGTGCTCGTCGACGGGGATGCGACCGGCCATCAGTACCGCGCCATTCGCTCGTCGACGACGCGCGACCACGCGTCGATGCCGCCCACGAGGTTGCGGACGTCGCCGAACCCGGCCCCCGCGAGCATCCGGGCGGCGTACGCGGAGCGCGCCCCGAGGTGGCAGTAGACGACGACGGCCGCCGCGGGGTCGATCTCGCCGATCCGGCCCTCGAGCTCGCCGAGCGGGATCAGCACCGACCCCTCGATGGCGGCCAGGTCGGCCTCCCACGGCTCGCGGACATCGAGGAGCACGGGTCCACCTCCGCCGGCGAGCTCCTCGGCGAGCGCCCCGGGGCCGACCTCGCCGACCGTCGGGCGCGCGGGAGCCGCTCGCGCGGGCTCCGGGGCGGGAACGGCCGCCTGGTCCTCGCGACGGTAGGCGATCTCGCGGGTGCGCCCGGACAGGGCGTCGTACACGGCGACCCGCCCGAGCAGGGGTTCGCCGACGCCCGTGATCAGCTTCAGCGCCTCGCCGGCCATCATCCCGCCGGTCACGGTGCACACCGAGGGCAGGATGCCGTCGACCTCGCAGCTCAGTCCGCCGTCGGCGGGAGGATGCGGGAAGAGGTCGCGGTACGTCACGCCCCGCGCCTCCCACGAGACGCCGACCTGGCCGCCGAAGCGGGCCGCCGAGCCCCAGACGAGCGGGATGCCGGCGCGCGCGGCCGCGTCGTCGGCGACGTACCGCGTCAGGATGTCGTCGGTGCCGTCGATCACGAGGTCGGCCCCCGCGAGCAGCTCGTCGGCGTTCGACTCGTCGAACCGGTGCGGCACCGCCGACACCTCCGCGTCCGTCGACAGGGCCGCCGCGGCGTCCGACGCGGACTCGACCTTGAGCCGGCCTACGTCGGCCGGCCCGTGCAGCACCTGGCGGTGGAGGTTGGTCTCCTCGACGAGGTCGTCGTCGACGACCGTGATCCGGCCCACGCCGGCGGCGACCAGGACCGGCAGCACCGCGCTGCCGAGTCCCCCGGCGCCGAGGAGGACCACCTTCGCGTCGACCAGGCGCTGCTGCCCCTCGGCGCCGAACCCGGGCAGGACCCGCTGACGCGCGAACCGCGTCGAGACCGGGTCGAGAGGCGCCATGCATCGATTCTCGCAGCACTCCGACGACGCTGGACGGTCCGGCCCGATGTCAACCCGGGGGATATGAGGCGTGCTCACAGGCGGGTGTCCGGAAGAATAGGGGGCAACCGACCACGAGGGAGCCGCCGATGAGCGGATCGGGCGAGCGATCGTCGAACGGCCGGCCCCGACCGGGGCACGTCGTCCGGTCGCTCCTGCCCCGGCGCCCCCGCTTCATGCGAGGACCCCGCATCGACGATCCCGTGCGGGCTCCGGTCATCCGCACCGAGCGACTGCTGCTCCGTCCGCACCGGCTCGCCGACGCCGACACCTGGTACGCGTGGCAGTCCGACCCGACGGTGATCGAGCACCTCTCGTGGCCGCTGCGCTCGCGCGCCGAGTCGTTCGTCCACCTCCTCCACCGCACCCGGCACACCCGACTCGAGCAGCTCAACGACTTCCTCGCGCTCGGCGTCGAGTACGAGGGGCGGCTCGTCGGCGACGTGTCGCTCCACCTGCGCTCACTCGACCCCGAATCGCGGCGGCTCGAGATCGGCTGGCTGGTCGGCCCGGAATGGCAGGGCCGCGGGTTCGCGCGCGAGGCGGCCGAGGGCATGCTCGGGCTCGCCTTCGACCGCCTGCACGCCGCGGTCGTCGAGGCCGTGATGACCTCGGGCAACGAGGCGTCGCTGCTGCTCGCGACCCGCCTCGGCTTCGATGAGGTCGGGGAGCGCGACGGCAACCGGGTCACGGTGATCACCGCCGACCGGTACCGCGAACTCCGCAACGAGCGGAACTCCGAAGCCGCGTCGGCCGGCGAGGATTCTGGCCCTGCTCCGAGCTGACCCCTGTCAGCGCGGCGTGTCGAATCGGGTCTCGATCGGCTCCGCCTCGGCGACCTCGGCCCACGAGGCCGCAGCGAACCGGAACTCCGCCACCGCACAGGTCGGCATGTGCTCGACCTCGCCCGACATCCGCCACACCAGTTCCGACAGTCCCGGATCGTGCGCCACGACCATGACCGTGGCGATTCCCTCGTCGAGCACGCCGACCGCCCCGAGGATCGCGTCGGCCGAGGCACCGTAGAGCCCTTCGTCGAGCGTCACCGCGTCCGGCTGGAGCCCCAGCGCGGCCGCGATCGCCTCGGCCGTGGTCCGCGCGCGGGCGGCGGTGCTCGAGAGGATGGCGTCGGGAGCCGTGCCCCGCTCGCGCAGGCGGCGACCCATCTCGGGAGCGTCGCGACGTCCGCGGTCGTTCAGCGGGCGGTCGTGGTCGGGGATGGCCGGATCGCCCCACGAGGACTTGGCGTGCCGGACCAGGACGAGGGTCTTCATGCCGCGAGTCTGCCACCGCGCGCCGGATGCCGCGCGCCGGTAGCTCACCGACGGAGCGCGACGCCGGCGGCGAACTCGAGCACGCACAGCGCCGCCAGACGCACCGTCCGCTCGTCGGCGGCATCCGTCGTCGCGTCGATCTCGACGAGGTCGGCGCTGCGGACGCGCGGGTCGCGGGCCGCCGCACGGACCAGCGCCCGCAGCTCCCACGCGGCCAGGCCGCCGGGCACGGACGCCGGGCACCCGGGCGCGACCGACCGGTCGCACGCGTCGACGTCGACGTCGAGGTGCACCGGGCCGCCGCCTGCGCCCGCGATCGCCAGTGCCTCGCCCATCACGTCCGCCGGCGGGCGGCCGTGCAGCTCGTCGCGGTGGACGACCGTGATGCCGAGCTCGGCCGCCCGGCGCGCGTACGCGGCGGAGTTCGCGAAGTCCTGGATGCCGACCTGCACGATCCGGCGCGGATCGAGGCCGGCCTCGACGAGTCGCCGGACCGGCGAGCCGTTCGAGACGCCGTCCCGCAGGTCGTAGTGCGCGTCGATCGTGACCAGTCCGGCGCGTGCGAGATCCTCGCCCCACGCTCCGAGCGCGGTCGCGTACGTGACCGAGTTGTCTCCGCCCAGGGCGATGAGCGCCCGAGCCCGGTCGAGCACCTCGCCCACGCGAGCGCGCGTCCGCTGCTCGCCCTCGGCGCCGTCGGGCTCGGCGACGTCGCCGGCGTCGACGACGGCGAGCCCGTCGAGGTCGACGACACCGCGAGGTCGCCCGGCAGCGGCATCGCCCGAGCGGTCGGGGACGAGCGACGCACTGTACCGCCGCAGCGCCCGGCGGATGGCCTCGGGCGTCTCATGCGCGCTCGTGGGTGAGAGCGACGTCCGGAACGCCGGCACCCCGAGCAGGGCCAGGTCGGCGACCGCGTCGCCGGCCGTCTCGTCGAACGCGGGCCAGCCGCCCGCGCGGGGCCAGAGCGGATCGTGCGACAGCGACGTCTCGGTCATGGCTCGACGCTAGCAACGACGGATGCCGCGGGTCGCGCGCGCGGCACCGGGCGCGTCCGCGATCCCGGACGGTCGCGTCCGTCAGCCGGACCGACCCGCCCCGTCCTCGAGCGCCCTGACGATCTCGCGGAACTCGTCGGGGGTGAGTTCGCCCCGTGCGAGCCGCTCCTCGGCGATGGCCCGCGCCGGCGGTTGCGCCGAGCCCGGCCCGTGGTGCGGCGGCGCATTCGAACCCGACACCGCCTTCACCACCAGGACGACCGTCGCGGCGAGCGCGCCGAGGACGAGCAGCCCGAGCAGGACGACCGGGATCCAGCCCAACCCCATGCCGTATCCGTGGTCCCAGTACATTCGGCATCACCTCGATCCGCTGGACGGACGTCCACCTTCAGGCTACGCCCGCGCCCGACGACTCGCGACGGTCCGGGCGACGAGCTTGCGGACCTCGGCCGTCCACAGCACGATCGAGGCCATCCCGACGCACACGGCCCAGTGCACCGCATCCAGCGACGCCGTCCCGAAGGCCACCTGGAGGGGCGGCCACGAGACCACGGCCACCTGGAGCGCGACGGCCAGCGCGGTCGCGGCCCACAGCCAGCGATTGGCGAACAGGGAGCGGAACGCGCTCGACGTGGTCGAGCGGGCGTTGAAGGCGGTGAACAGGCCGCAGAACACGAGGGTGGTGAACCCGGCGGTGCGCGCGACCTCGAAGCTGTCGGTGCCGCCGGGGATGAGGCCTGCCGGGAGGAAGGCGTCCATGGTGAGGAGGGTGGCGACGGCGATCACCAGCCCCGTCGCGGCGATCCCGATCCACATGCCGAGGTCGATCGCCCGATCGTGGATGCCGCGCGGCGGACGCGCCATGACGTCGTCGACCTCGGGGTCGACGCCCATGGCGAGGGCCGGGCCGGAGTCGGTGACGAGGTTGATCCAGAGGATCTGCGTGGCGAGCAGCGGCAGCACGACGGCCTCGTCGGACGCGCCGGCGAACCCGAGGACCCCGGCGAACACGACGCCGAGGAAGACGGTCAGGACCTCGCCCATGTTGGAGTAGAGCAGGTAGCGCAGGAACTTGCGGATGTTGTCGTAGATCGACCGACCCTCGCGCACTGCGTGCACGATGGTCGCGAAGTCGTCGTCGGCGAGGACCATGTCGGCCGCCTCCTTCGCGACCTCGGTCCCCGTGATGCCCATCGCGATGCCGATGTCGGCCGACTTCAGCGCGGGCGCGTCGTTCACGCCGTCGCCCGTCATGGCCACGATGTGCCCCTCGGCCTGGAGCGCGTCGACGATGCGGAGCTTGTGCCTCGGGGCGACGCGGGCGAACACCGACGCGCTGCGGACCGCGTCCCGGAGCTGGGCGTCGTCCATGCCGTCGATGCGACCCCCGGGCACGGCGATGCCGTCCGCCTCGGCGATGCCGAGGTCCTTCGCGATCCGCGCGGCGGTCGCCGGGTGGTCGCCGGTGACCATGACGACGCGGATGCCGGCGGCCCGCGCCTCGGCGATGGCCGGGCGCACCTCGGGGCGCGGCGGGTCGATGATGCCCACGACCCCGGCGTAGACGAGGTCCTGCTCGGCGGACTCGTCGAAGTCCGCGGCATCCGCCCGGCCGCCATCGCCCGCCAGCTCCGGCGCGGGGCGGTAGGCCACGGCGAGGGTGCGGAACGCCTCGTCGGAGAGCTCCTCGATCTCCGCGAGCGCCCGCGCCCGTCGCACCGGGTCGAGCGGGACCGCCTCGCCCCCGTGCTGCACCCGCGTGCAGTGCCCGAGCAGGACGTCCGGCGCTCCCTTGCTCAGCACCACGAGGTCGCCGCTCTCGTGACGGTGAGCGGTCGACATCATCTTGCGCTCCGAGTCGAAGGGCACCTCCCCGACCCGGTCGTACCGCGCGGCCTCCTCCGCGGTGCCCGCGATCTTGCGGGCGGCGACGAGGAAGGCGGCCTCGGTCGGATCGCCCTCGATGGCCCACTCCCCTTCGCGACGGGCGAGCTGCGCATCGTTCGCGAGCGACCCGGCGCCCAGCACGATCTGCGCCTCGAGGCGCAGCGGGCCGTCGGCCAGTTCGCGGCCGTGCGCGGTCGCCGCACCCTCCGGGGCGTAGCCCACCCCGCCCAGGTCGACGGTCCCCGACGACGTCACCACCCGCTGGATCGTCATCTCGTTGGTCGTGAGCGTGCCGGTCTTGTCGGTGCAGACGACGGATGCCGAGCCGAGCGTCTCGACGCTCGAGAGCTGCTTCACGACGGCGTTGCGCCGCGCCATCCGCTGGACGCCGAGGGCGAGGACCAGCGACATGATCGCGGGGAGCCCCTCGGGCACGGCCGCGACCGCGAGGGAGACCCCGAGCAGGAGGACGGTGACGAAGTCGGCCGGGGTGTCGACGCCCTGCACGATCGTCACCGTCAGCATGACCACGAGCGCGATCGCCACGACGATCACGCCGAGCGTGCGGCCGAGGCGCGCGACCTCGCGCTGCAGCGGGGTCGGGTCGTCGTCGGTCTCATCGAGCATGGTCGCGATGGCGCCCAATTGCGTCGACATGCCCGTCGCCGTCACGATCGCGCGGCCGGTCCCCCGGCTGACCGCCGTTCCGGCGAAGACCATGTCGCGGCGGTCCCCGAGCGGCGCCTCCCGGTCGAGCGTCGACGGGTCCTTCTCGACGGGCTCGCTCTCGCCGGTGAGCGAGGCCTCCGCGACGCGGAGGGCGGCCGCGCGGACGAGGCGGCCGTCGGCGCCGACGCGGTCGCCCTCGGACAGCACCAGCACGTCCCCGGGGACCAGGCGGTCGCTCGGGAGCGTGCGGAGACGGCCGTCGCGCAGGACCGTCGAATGCGCCCGCGTCATCACGGCGAGCGCCGCCACCGCCTTCTCGGCCCGGAACTCCTGCACGAGCCCGAGGACGCCGTTCAGCGCGATGATCGCGAGGATCACGACCGCGTCGACCGGCCATCCTCCGGCACCCTCGACGGCCCACGCGGCGACCGACACGACGACCGCGGCGAGCAGGAGCACGATGAGCGGGTCGGCGAGCTGGGCCAGCACCCGCCGCAGCAGCGGCGTGCGGCGCGCCGCGCGCACCTCGTTCGGGCCGTATCGCTCGAGGCGTGCGGCCGCGTCCTCCGAGCTCAGGCCGCGCTCCACGTCGACCCCGAGACGGCGTGCCACCTCCTCCGCGTCCGCGCGCGCCGGATCCGGCAGGTCGCTCGTCGCGCGCGCGGTCGCCGTCATGGGCCCATGGTGCGCACGCGCTCCACCCGGCCGCAACGGGCTGAAGTCCCGTCGGCGCCGCCCGGGTAGGCTCGCGACATGGAAGACGAGGCGATGGCGGTCCTGGTGACCGGAGCCGAGCGCCGGCTGCTCGAACCCGAGGTGCGCCGCGACCCGGCGGCATTGGAGGACCTGCTCCACGAGTCGTTCCGCGAGATCGGGCGAAGCGGCCGCCTCTGGTCGCGCGACGAGCTCATCGAGGTCATGACCGGACCCGACACCGTCGACCTGCACTCCGCGGTCGTGACCGGCGAGCAGGTCGCGCGCGTCGCACCCGACCTGGCGCTGCTGACCTACACGCTCGACGCCGACGGCATGCGCAGCCGTCGCAGCTCGCTCTGGCGCATCGACGGCGATCGGCCGCGCATGCTCTTCCACCAGGGCACGCCGCTCGGCCCGCACACGGGCTGAGTCCTCCCTCGACTCACCGCGGCGGCGCCGCCGGCACCGCGAGCGCGATCAGGTCGTTGACCGAGGAGAGCACGGCATCGTGCGGGGCGGCCTCGAGCTCGGACCGCCGCGCTTCGCCGGTGAGCAGGCCGACGACCCATCCGGCACCGGCGGCCCGACCGGCCTCGAGCAGCGCGAGCGTGTCGCCGGCGACGAGCACCTGCCGGACGTCGAGCGTGCCCGCGAGCTCCATCGCGTGGTGCACCGCGTAGGGCGCCGGCGGCGGCGCGAGGATCTCATCGCCGCAGACGACGGCGTCGACGGCACCGGCGCCGCCCGGCGTGTCCGACACCGTCCAGCCGAGCGCGGCGAGGGTCGAGTCGGCAGCGGCCCGCTGCATCTCGCACACGAGCGCCACGCGGACGCCGCGTCGACGCAGGTCGGCGAGCGTCGCTTCCACCCCGCGAAGCGGCTCCGGCCCGCCGAGGTGCGCCCGACCACCCGCCGGCGTTCGCCGGAGCGTCGCGCCTTCGAGGCCGAGCACGGCCAGCGTGATCATCGGCGGGCTCCCTCCGCCGTCGGGTGCGACCGCCTCAAGGGCGTGCGCCGGTCGACCTCGTTCTCGATGGTGAACGTCGCGAGCTCGGGGCGATAGCGGTCGTCGGCGTACGACAGCGGCCGGCGCGCGCCGTCGTAGGTGACGCGGCGCTCGCGCAGCAGCGGACTGCCTGCGCCGACCTCGAGCGCCTCGGCGTCCAGCGGGTTCGCGGCGACCGCGTCGATCGTGTGCCGTGCCCGGCGCAGGTCGACGCCCTTCCCGACGAGGTGCGCGTGGAGCGACCCGCGATCGCAGTCCATGTCGGCGAGCAGCGCGCCGATGTCGGGCGCGAACGAGGTGCGCTCGACCATGGTCGGCACGTCGTCGAGGGTGCGCACCCGCACCACCTGGACGACCGCCGCACCCTCGTCGAGGCCCAGGAACCCGGCCACCGCCGAAGGGGCCGGCCGTCTGGCCGCTTCGAGGGTGTGCTGGCCCGGCGTCTTGCCGATCGAGCGCGCCCACTCGGTGAACGACGAGAACGTCGAGAACGACTGCGACGGCACCACCCGCCCGACGACCGGCGCGCGGCCGCGCCCGCCCACCACGTAGCCCTCCTCGCGCAGCGCCAGGAGCGCCCGGCGGACCGTCGCCCGCGACGTCCCGAACTCGCGGCACAGCGCCAGTTCGCTGGGCAGTCGCATGCCCGCCGTCCATTCGCCGCGCCCGATCCGCTCGCGCAGCGCGTCGTGCACCCGTTCGTGGAGCGGCACCTCAGTGGACATGCATCGAACGTACGGATCGCACGCACCCCCGGGGGTGGGCGCGACGCGACCTTCCGGTGAAGGTTCGGTGAACCGCAGGCGACGCGGCGGCCGGGTCCGTTCTCGGCCGGGAACGCGGACCCCAGCGGGCCGTCAGCGCGCGCCCGGCGCGAGTTCGCGAGCTCGCCGCAGCAGCGCGACGAAGGCGTCGAGGTCGAGCCGGTCGAGGGACGTGACCGTGATCGCCGCCGCGCCCACCTTCACCCGCCCAGCCCGGCGGCTCGCCGCTTCACCAAGTACTCGCCGTCCTCGGCGGCGTTGACGTAGACGCTGAGGTGCTTCGACTGGTCCGCCAGCCCGACGAGGAACCAATCCGCCGACCGGCCGCGCGGGCGCGGCTGCGTGATCGCCCCGTAGCCGATGATCGACTGCGCCGTGCCGCCCCAGAACTCGCCCTCCCAGAGCTCCCGCTCGAGGCCGGCGAACTCGGCTGCGATCACGCGGTCCAGTTCGCGCACGGCGTCGGCGCGGGCGCCGTGAAGCCCGGCCAGGAAGGCGTCGACGTCGCGTCCGGTGCGTTCCATCCCCCCGATCCCGTCACGTCGGCTCAGTTCGCGCCGGCCTCCACCGGGCCCGGCTCCTTCGGCGGCGTCGACGCGCCGTCATCCGCCCGCTCCTGCTCCGCCGCGCGGGCCTCGCGCCTGGCGCGACGCCGCTCCCGGCCGCCCTCGACGAGGTCGTACAGCGCGGGCAGCACGAGCAGCGTGAGCACGGTCGAGGAGAGGAGTCCGCCGATCACGACGAGGGCGAGCGGCTGCGAGATGAACCCGCCGCTCCCGGTCAGGCCGAGCGCGAGCGGCAGCAGCGCGAAGATCGTCGCGAGCGCCGTCATGAGGATGGGGCGCAGACGCCGCGAGGCGCCGTGCGTGAGCGCGTCGCGCACGGTCATCCCGCGGTCTCGGTACTGGTTGACGAGGTCGATGAGCACGATCGCATTCGTCACCACGATGCCGACGAGCATCAGCACGCCCACCAGCGAGGCCACCCCGAGCGGGATGCCGGTGACGACCTGCAGCAGGATGGCGCCCGTCGCGGCGAACGGCACCGACACCAGCAGCAGCAGCGGCTGGAGCAGCGACCGGAACGTCGCGACCATGACGATGTACACGATCAGGATGGCCGCGAGCAGCGCGAGGCCGAGCTGCGAGAACGACTCCTGCTGGTCGGCGGTCACGCCGCCGAGCGAGGCCGACGTGCCGTCGGGCAGGTCGAGCGAGTCGACCGCCGAGCGCACGTCGGCGCTCGCGGTGCCGAGGTCGTCACCCGCGGGGGTCGCCGCGACGGTGGCGCTGCGCAGCCCCTTCACGGTCGTGACGGTCGCCGGCCCGTCGGCCTGCGCCACCGTGGCGAGCGAGTCGAGGCGCACCGTGCCGGCGGGCGTGGGCACCGGCAGCGCCGCGAGCTCCTCGACGGTGGTCGGCGGCTCCTCCGCGGCCAGGTAGATGGTCAGGGTCTGCTCGTCGATCACGATCGACCCGGCCGACTGCGGCTGCATCGACGCGGAGACGATGCCCCCGAGGGCGACCTCCGAGTACCCCGCCTCGGCCGCGGCCGCGCGGTCGATCGCGACCGCGACGTACGGGCGGGACGCCTCGAGGTTCGAGTCGACCTGGGTGAGGGAGTCGAGCATCGAGAGCTCCTCGACCACGGCGTCCGTCGCAGTGCGGAGGTCCTCCCCGTTCGACGCCGAGATGTCGACCTCGATGTCGCTCGATGCGCCGAAGCCGGACTGCGTGGCGAGGGTGATCTCGCCGACGTCGTCGAGGTCGGCGAGCTGCGCGCGGACCTCGTCCTGCAGGGCGACCTGGTCGGCGTCGTCGTCCGTGGTGACGTTGTACGCCACGGTGTCGCCGCTGCCGCCGAACGCGGCGAGCGCGCCGCCGCCGGTCGCCGTCCCGATCGACGTCTGGACCGTCTCGACGCCCTCGACCCCGCGGATGGCCTCCTCGACCGGGAGCGAGGCCTCGGCCATGGACTCGAGGCTCGATCCGACCGGCAGCTGCTGGGTGACCCGGAACGTGTTCTGGCCGCTATTGCCGAGGAAGTTCGTCTTCATCAGCGGGGCGAGTGCGGCGGTGCCCGCGAGCACGATCACGGCCGCGATGATGGTGATCGCGGAGTGGCGCAGCGTCCAGCCGATCACGGGCAGGTAGCCCCGCTGCAGGCGCGACGGGTGCTCGAGTTCGTCGACCCCGGCGCGCGGCGCAGCCGCGGCCGAGGTCGCGGCGGCCGCGTCCGCGGTCGTGGTCGCCGCCGTCGTCGGCTTCCGCTCCAGCCCCGTGCCGCCGTCGGGGTCGCGGAGCTCGGGCGCGAGCCACACGTCGTCGACGAAGGCCGCCGCGGCCGCGGCATCCGCCTCGGTCTGGCCCTTGGCGGGCTTCGCGGGCCGGAGGAACCAGTACGCCAGCACCGGCACGATGGTCAGCGAGACCAGCAGCGAGGCGAGCAGCGCGATCGTGACGGTCAGCGAGAACGGCCGGAACAGCTCGCCCGTGACCCCGTCGACCAGCGCGATCGGGAGGAACACGGCGACCGTCGTCACCGTCGACGCGGTGATCGCACCGGCGACCTCGCGGACCGCGTGGATGATGGTGGGCGCCTTCTCGGCCCCGACCACGTAGTGCCGCTTGATGTTCTCGATGACGACGATGGAGTCGTCGACGACGCGGCCGATCGAGATCGTCAGCGCGCCGAGCGTCAGGATGTTCAGCGTGTAGTCGGCGGCCTGCAGGCCGATGAAGGTGATGAGCACCGAGGTCGGGATCGAGATCGCCGTCACCAGCGTGGCGCGCACCGACAGCAGGAACACGAGGATCACGAGCACGGCGAAGACCAGGCCGAGCGTGCCCTCGACCGCCAGCGACTCGATCGACTTCTCGATGTACGGGGCTTGGTCGAAGACGACCGTGAACTCCGCGCCCGGGTTGGTCGTGTCGAGTGCGGCCTGCAGTTCGGGCAGGGCGGCGGCCACCGCGTTCGACACCTCGACGGTGTTGGCCGACGGGAGCTTCGTGATCGAGATCGCGAGCGCGGGCTCGCCGTTCACCCGGGAGATGCTCGCACGGGGATTCTCGGTGAGCTCGACGGAGGCCACGTCGCCGATGGCGACCGCGACGGGCACGCTCACGCTGCCGGCCTCGGCCCCGGGCAGCTCGCCGGGGAACTCCCCGGTCGCGCCGTCCGTGCCCGGGACGACGCCGCCGTCCGGCAGGGTCTCGCCCTCGGGCAGGTCGGTCGCGGGCTGCTGCTCGGTCGCGCCGACCAGCGGCAGCGCCGCGACCTCGTCGACGCTGCCGAGCCGGGTGCCCGCCTGCACGGCGAACGTCGAGTCGCCCTCCGTGATCTGGCCGGCCGGGAGCAGCACGCCGTTCTGCGCGAGCGCGTCGCGGATCGCCTGGGTCGTGAGCCCGTACTGCGCGAGCGTCGCGGGGTCCGGGGTGATCACCACGCGGCGGCCCTGGTCGCCGACGAGGGTCGCCTCGCGCACGCCGTCGATGTCGCGCAGCTCGGGCAGGGTCGTCCGGGTGATCTCGTCGGACAGCGTCGAGGGGTCCTCGGCCCCGGTCACCGCGACCGCGGTCACCGGCAGGTCGTCGAAGCTGAACGCGATGACCTGGGGGTCCACGTCCTCGGGCAGTTGCGGCGCGATGCGGTTGACCGCCGACAGCAGCTTCTGCTCGGCGAACGCGAGGTCGGTGCCGAACGTGAAGCTCGCGACCACGCGCGAGACCCCGGTCGAGCTGGTGGTCGACGTCGAGTCGAGCCCGCTGATGCCCTGGATGGCGGTCTCGATCGGCGTCGAGACGTCGGCGTTCACGACATCCGGCGAGGCCCCCGGGTAGGCGGTGATGATGCTCAGCTGCGGGAGCTGGATCGAGGGCGCGAGCTCCTGCTTGAGGTTCGTGAGCGCGATGCCCCCGAAGATCGCGACCACGATCGTGACGAGCGCGATGAGGGCGCGATTACGCATGCTGAGCTTCGCGAGCAGGGACATGGTGTCGATTCTCTCAGCGCGCGGCCCCGCCCGGGTCCTCCGAAAGTGTGAACCTCGTGGCCGAGGACTCCGAACCGGCCCGCCCGCAGGTCAGACGACCGCGGCCAGGACGCTCTGGTCGGGCACGGGCGCCCGCGACATCGAGGCCCACGCGCGCGCGAGCGCGCCCACCGCGGCATCCGTCACCTCGGGCGGGTAGCAGATCGGCAGCCGCAGGAACCGCTCGAACGCGCCGTCGATGCCGAACCGCGGCCCCGCCGCGACGATCAGCCCCTCGGCCCGCGCCGCCAGGGCGAGCTGCGAGCTGACCGGCGCGCCCAGGCCGACCCACGTCACGATGCCCCCGTCGACGTGCGGCACGTGCCAATCGGGGAACGCCCCGGCGAGCGCCGCCTCGAGGTGGGCGCGGCCGGCGCGCAGCTGGGTGCGGCGCAGCTCGAGGATGTCGTCCATACGCCCGAGCAGCCGCGCGACGATGAGCTGCTCGAGGATCGGCGTGCCGAGGTCGCCCGGGGCGCGCACGGCGAGCAGCCGGCGGATGAGCGGCCGGTCGGCGCGGATCCACCCCACGCGGATGCCGCCCCACACGGTCTTGCCGACCGAGCCGACCATGACCGCCGGTCCGTACGCGGCCAGCGGCAGCGGGTGCTCGCGCCGGTCGATGTCGAGCTCGGCGGTGGTCTCGTCGGCGACGACCACGGTGCCTTGGCGCGCGGCCGCGTCGAGCACGCGCTCGCGGGCGTCGGCGGTGAGCGAGCGACCGGTGGGGTTCTGGAAGTCGGGCATGAGGTAGGCCGCGACCGGGTTCGAGTGGCGGATGGCGCGCACCAGGTCGTCGGCCTCGTCGGCGGCGCCGAACCCCTCGGGACCGGGGTCGGAGGGCGAGACGGACACGGGCACGAGGCGGGCCCCCGAACCGCGGAGCGCCTCGTAGGCGTGCGGGTAGGTCGGCGCCTCGATCAGCGCGCGGTCGCCGCGTCCGACGATCGCCCGGGAGAGCAGCGCGATCGCGTGCTGCGCTCCGATGGTCACCATGATCTGCCCGGGGTCGGTGGGCAGGCCGCGGGCGCGGTAGCGGTCGGCGATCGCCTCACGCAGGACGGGCAGGCCGATCGGGTCGAAGCCCGAGTCGCCGAGGTGCGCGGGCAGGTCGTCGACCGCGTCGCGGGCGACCTCGGCCAGCCAGGGCAGCGCGGGCGGTGCGGCCTTCGAGAAGTCGACGTAGTCGGCGGCCGGCGGGGCCGGGAGCACGGCCGGCGCACCGGGCAGGCGTGCCACGCTGCCCGATCCGCGCACGCTGTGCAGCAGGTCCTGGTCGCGCAGCTCGCGGTACGCGGCCGTCACCGTGGTGCGGCTGAGCCCGAGCCGTTCGGCGAGGTCGCGTTCGGCGGGCAGGCGCGTCCCGACGGGGATCCGCCCGTCGAGGACGAGCAGGCGGACGCGGTCGGCGAGCGCGCGGTAGGCGCTCCGGTCGCCGGCCCGCCAGCCGCCGAGCAGGTTCTCGAGCGCGCGGGCGCTGAGGGTGGCATCCATGATGGGAGCCACTTTAGGCGGATTGGCTTCTTGCCGAAAGGCCAATCGGGAGATTGGATTGCAATCATGTCGCTCCGTCCCACCCGTGGCATCCGCCGCCTGCGCACCTCCGACTCCGCTCCGGTGTTCGCGCGGCGGCTAGTGCAGCTCTTCGCGGGGCTGTACCTGTACGGCCTCGGCATCGCGCTCATCGTGCGCGGCGAGCTCGGCGTCGCCCCGTGGGACGTGCTCACCCAGGGCATCGCGAAGCAGACCGGGCTCGGATTCGGCCTCATCACGGTCATCACGAGCGCGGTCGTGCTGCTGCTCTGGATCCCGATCCGGCAGCGGCCCGGCTTCGGCACGCTGATGAACGCCCTCCTCGTCGGGCCGTTCGCCGACCTGTCGCTGTGGATGATCCCCACCGGGCTCGACCTGTGGGCGCGCATCCTCATGCTGTTCGGCGGCATCGTCGTGCTCGCGGCCGCCACGGGGCTCTACATCGGCGCGCACTTCGGTCCCGGCCCGCGCGACGGCCTGATGACCGGCCTGCACCGGCGCACCGGCTGGCGCATCTGGATCGTCCGCACCGGCATCGAGGTCGCCGTGCTCATCACGGGCTGGGTGCTGGGCGGCAACGTCGGCCTCGGCACGCTCGCGTTCGCCCTGTTCATCGGTCCGCTCTGCGGCTACGCCATCCCGCTGTTCGCGGTGAAGCGCGGAACGGATGCCACGGCTCGTGGCGGGGCGCCGGACCGGGACATCCCGCACCCCGCCACGGACGTCACCCCCGCCCGGGCCTGACCTGCCGCGCACTCCGCCGGGCCGGATGGTGGCGGATGCGCCACCTGCGCCGACCGGGACGACGTGGGTACCCCGCCGCCGGCCTCGCGGTCGCCGGCTCGGTCGGCCTCGCGCTGCCGCCGACCGCGTTCGCTGCCGCGTTGCCGCGTTGCCGCGTTGCCGCTTCCGCCGGCTTCTCAGGCGGGATTCCCGGCACGAGCGGCAACGCGACGGCGGATGCCGCGCGGGATGACCGGGGCGCGACGAGCGGATGCCGCGGGAGCCCTCCCGCGGCATCCGCTCTCGATCTCGGCGGCGACGCCTACAGGTTCGCCTCCGCGAAGGCGCGGAGCGCGTCGCGCACGAACACCGCTCCCGCCTCGCCGCCGTAGTTGGCGGCGAAGCGCTCGTCGGCCACGTACATCTCGCCGAGGCCGAGGACGTACGCCTTCACGTCGCCGCCCGCCTCCGCGGCCGGCGTGCCCGGGACGCCCGTCAGCCACTCGACGTGACGACGCGCCAGGGCCTGGCCCTCCGGCCCGTCGGGCGCGGCGCCCGATTGCGCTGCCGCGATCCAGTCACGACCGAGCGCGGCCACGCGGTCCTTCCACGCCTGCCGCTCGTCGTCGCGCAGGCCGCGCCACCACCGGTCGCCCCGCGCGTAGGCGTCGGCGCCCCAGCGCTGCTCGACCTCCTCGCGGTACTGGGTGTGGTCGAACCCGTCGAACATGTCCTTCGCCATGATCTGCTCTCCTTCCTCCAATGCCCCGATGGTCCGCTCGACCGACGCGACCTGCCGCGCCAGCCGATCCTGCTCCTGCCGGAGCCAGTCGAGGTGGCTCGCGAGCGCGCGCGCCTCGTCGCGCTGCCCGTCGAGCACCTCGGCGATGGCCGGCAGGCCGAGCCCGAGCTCGCGCAGCAGCAGGATGCGCTGCAGGCGCACCAGTGCGGCGCGGTCGTAGTAGCGGTAGCCGTTGGCTCCGATGCGCGCGGGCGCGAGCAGGCCGACGTCGTCGTAGTGGCGCAGGGTGCGGCTCGTCGTGCCCGCGAGCTTCGCCACCTCCTGGATCGACCAGTCCATCCGCGTCTCCTCCTGACCGGGGTCCGTTCACGCACCACGTTAGAAGTTGACGCCGCGTCAAGGTCAAGCGGATGGCGCGGCCTCATCCGATCGCCGATCCACTCGCGATATATCTTGACTCGCCTCAAGGAGCGTCCTATGGTGGCTGCAAACGCGATATATCGCGATGCGCCCATGGGGCGCCGGCGCAGCGGCATCCGCTCGCCGAACGAAGCGAAGGAGCACACGCATGGCCATCGAGAAGTGGGTCGTGAACCCCGGCGAGACCCGGGTCATCGACCTCGAACTCGTCCGCAAGCTGAAGGTCAGCCTCATCGGCGGCAAGGTCGACGTCATCGCCCACGACGAGCCGGGCGCCCGCGTCGAGGTGTCGGCCGTCAGCGGCAAGGACCTCCTCATCCAGATCGACGGCGACTCGCTCGAGATCGACCACCCCCAACTCCGGTGGGACAACTTCATCGAGGTCTTCAAGGGCTTCCGCGGCAGCGCCAAGGCCGAGATCTCGATCCTCGCGCCGCGCACCGTCGCGATGAAGCTCGGCGTCGTCTCGGGCGATGCGCTCGTGTCGGGCTTCGACAACGACGGCCGCTTCAGCGCCGTCAACGGCGACCTCGTCATCGACAACCACGCCGGCGACATCGAGTGCTCGAGCGTGTCCGGCGAGATCTCCGTCGGCGACCACACCGGCCGGGTCGTGGCGCACACGGTCTCGGGCGACGTCACGGTCACCGGCGAGGTCGGCTCGTTCAAGGCCGACACGGTCTCGGGCGACATGATCCTCGACGTGCGGGGCACGCCGAGCCGCGTCGACACCAACACCGTGTCGGGCGACCTCACCGTGCGGTTCGACGCCGGCAGCGGCGCCCGGTACCGCGTCAACACGGTCAGCGGCTCGCTGCTGCTCGACGACACGCAGATGCGCGGCATGCTCGGCAAGGGCTTCGAGCGCGTCACCGGCGAACTGCAGGGCACGTGGCTGGATCTCGGCGCGAACAGCGTCTCCGGGAACATCTCGGTCATCCGCCGCCAGCAGGCCGGCGCGACCGCGGGCGCGGCGACGTCCGAGGGCTCCGCAGGGGCGAGCGGGGCGGATGCCGCGGGCGGCACCGGGTACGACGCCGACGCGCCGCAGGGCACGGGCGGCGAGGCATCCGCATGACGCCGCCGGTCTTCGCCCACGGGAACCTGCGCCTCTACCTGCTCGCCCTGCTCGAGGAGCAGCCCCGTCACGGGTACGAACTCATCCAGGCCCTGTCCGAACGCTTCGGCGGCACCTACTCGCCGAGCGCCGGCACGATCTACCCCCGCCTCGCCAAGCTCGAGGAGGAGGGGCTCGTCAGCAAGCGCACCGACGGCCGCAAGTCGGTGTACGAGATCACCGAGGCCGGCCGTGCCGAGCTCGCCTCGCGCCGCCACGAGCTCGACGCCATCGAGGAGGACGTGACCGACTCGGTCCGCCGCCTCGCCGAGGGCGTCCGCGCCGAGGTGGACGCGGCGATGCGGTCGCTGCGCGCCGAGCTGGCCAACGCCGCCCGCGAGGCGAAGAAGGCCGCGAGCACCGAGTCGCCCACGGCGCAGCCGAGCGGCGAGGCCACGCGGGCGCTGCACGAGGCCGACCTGGCCATCGCGGAGTTCCGCCAGCAGATCCGGCTCGAACTGCGCAGCCAGGCCAACCGGGGGCGCGTGAACGCCGACACCGTGTCGCTACTGCGCTCGGGACTCGCCGACCTGCGCGCCGAGGTGCTGAGCGAGCTGGCCCGCCGCTGACCGGCGGCGCCGACCGCATCGGCGCACGAGCCGCGTCACGCCGTCGTCGCGACGGTCGTGGCGCGGCTCGCCCGGCGCCCCGGCGGCGCAGACCCGCCGTGACGCACCCTCGGCCGGATGCCGGTGGCATCCGCTTGACTGGGGGCATGACGGAGGTCGCGCTGCTGCCCTGGTCCGCGGAGGACCTCGACGTGCTCCGCCGCGCCAACACCCCCGAGCTCATGGACCAGTTCGGCGGCCCCGAGACCGACGAGCAGGTGCGTGCCCGGCACGAGCGCTACCTCCGGCTCGGGCGCGAGGGTTCGGCGCACCAGTTCCGCATCGTCATCCCCGGCCACCCCGAAGGCGTCGGCATGGTCGGCTACTGGCATCGCGAGTGGGAGGGCGCGCCGGCGCTCGAGGCGGGATGGTCGGTCGAATCGGAGTACCGCGGCCGGGGGATCGCTCCGGCCGCGGTGATCTCGATGCTGCGGGCCGCGTACGAGCGGGGCGACCGCCTCCCGGTGCACGCCTTCCCGCGGGTCGACAACCCGGCCTCCAACGCGGTCTGCCGCAAGGCGGGCTTCCGGCTCGTCGGCGAGACGGAGGCGGAGATCGCACCGGGGCGGGTGCTCCACCTGAACGACTGGGTCGCCGACCCGGCCGACTTCGCCGAGGCAGGTGGGAGGCCCGCCTAGATCATCGCCATGATCTGGCGCGCGATCATGCGTCCGGCGCGGTTGGCTCCGATGGTCGAGGCCTGGGGTCCGTATCCCGCCAGGAACACGCGCGGATCGTTCCACGCCGCACCCTGGCCGACGATCACGCCGCCGGTCCGCTCGCGCAGCTTCAGCGGCGCGAGGTGACGCAGCTCCGGGCGGAAGCCGGTCGCCCAGATGATCGCATCGGCCGGAGCGGAGGCGCCGTCGTCCCACACCACTCGGTCGGCCTCGATGCGGTCGAACATGGGCTGGGCGACGAGGAGCCCGCGCTCGATGCCCGCGGCGATGCGGCGGCTCTTCGGCACGCCGGTCCCGCTCACGATCGAGGGAAGGGCCCGGCCGGCGCGCGCCGCCTCATCCTGCGCGGCGACGGCGGCCGACGCGCCCTCCAGGTCGAGCTCCTGGCGGTCGAGCCAGTCGATCGGTCGGCGCGACACCCAGGTCAGGTTCGCGGCGACGCCCTCGAGCTCGAGCATGAAGCCGATCGCGGAGGTCCCGCCGCCGACCACGACGACGTTCCGGTCGCGGAAGTCCTCCGCGTCGCGGTAGTCGGACGTGTGCACGTGCCGGCCCCGGAAATCGGCCATGCCCGGGTAGAACGGCACGAAGGGCGACCCCCACGTGCCGGTCGCGTTGACCAGGAACTGCGCGCGCACCGCGCCATGCGGCGTCCCGGCCTCCTCGGCGTTCCGCCGCCGGCGTCCGAAGAAGCCGCGGGCGCGCTGCTCCTCGACCGGCTGCGGGCTGAGGTCGTCGTACTCGATGCGGAGGTCGGCCCCGTCGTTGACCACGCGTCGCACCTCGACGGGCCGGTGGACCCGAAGGTCGAAGTGCCGTTCGAACCGGCCGTAGTAGTCGGCGACCACGTCCTTCGCCGGGAGCGAGCGATCGGCGGTGTCGAAGCTGAGGTCGAGCTCGGCCATCCCCGGCAGGTCGTTGACCTTGTGCGCGGTGCCGAGGCGGAGCGACGACCACCGGTGCTGCCAGGCGCCGCCGGGGCCGGGGGCGCGATCGAGCATGACGAAGTCCTCGTCGGCGACGAGTGCGAAGCGTCGCAGGTAGAAGGCCACCGACAGGCCGGCCTGGCCGGCGCCGATCACCGCGACCTTCACGCGTTCGGGGATCGAATCCACCCGTCCATCTCAGCACGTCCGACCGCCTCGCGCGGGCGAGGCGGTCGGCTCCGCACCGCCGCGGGGGACGGCGTCGGGCCTCCGCGGCGGTGCTAAACTGTCGGCCGGGATTGATCATTATCAGAAAGAGCCGGGTGACGTACATCCCACCCGGCCAGACGTCGTAAGGGGGTCACGCATGGGGCGCGGCCGTCAGAAAGCCAAGCACACGAAGGTCGCGCGGGAGCTGAAGTACTTCAGCCCCGCGACCGACTACAGCGCGCTCGAGCGCGAGCTCACGGCTTCCAACCACGATCACTACGACGACGAAGCGTCGAAGTGGGCGGAGTACGCCGACGACGACTCGTACGTGGCCGACGACGGAACCCACCGGGCCTCCTGACCACCAGCGCACGCCCTCGCTGACGGGCGGGGCGGCCGTTCGAACGGCGCCCCCGCGGCGAGGGCGTCCTCGTGCGACGGCCTCGTCCGTCGGCGTCGCCGCGTTCCCTCCGTGGCCTGCGGTCGACTACCCGCCGACCCGCTCGGTGGTGTCCGCGCGCTCCGGCGCGCCGGCGCTCGCGAGCGACTCCTCGAGCACCCGCACCTCGAACCTGGCGACGTCGAGGCCCGGCACCACCTGCTCGCGGTCGGCCGTGGCCATCACGAACCCCGCCGCGGTGAACGGGCCGCGCGCCTCGCCCGGCTTGAGCACGACGCGCTCCCCGTCGGGGAGCACGACCTCGATGCGGTCGGTCCCGCCGTCGCGCCGCACCTCGAGCGTGAGGGCGAACGGGTCCGCATCGCACCCGGCGTCGGGCACGGAATCGAGCGCCTGGCTCCGGCCGTCCCACACGGCCAGCACGTAGGCGTTCCCATCGGTCCCGCATGCGGCGCCCCACCCGGCGCCGTCCGCGCCGACCGCCGTGATGCCGCCGACGTACAGGCCGCCGGCGTCGGCTCCCGCGGGGCGGGCGAGCGTCGCACCGACCGCGATGGCCTCGGTGGCCGGCGACGTCGCCCACAGCGGATGCAGCGCGCCGGGGTGCTCGGCCCGGAGACGCAGCTGCGAGCCCGCGACCTCGGCCGACCAGCCCTCGCCCTCCGTGAGCGGGCCCTCCGGCTCGACCGCGAAGTCGACCGATTGGAGGACGACGAGGTCGTCGACGGCCGGCCGGGTGAGGTGCACGCCGAGCAGCACGGCCCCGGTGACGGCGAGCCCCAGCGCCACCGCGCCCGAGACCGCGGCCAGGCGGCCCGACCCGGTTCCGCGTCGCCGGGCCCCGTCCGTACCGGACGGCGCGTTCACGCGCGGCGAGGTCGACGACGACTCCCCCATCGGATTCCCCCCGAAAGACGACCGTTCCTCGACTCACCGTACCGCGCCGACCGGCCGCCGGCGCAAGGCCCATCGGCCCGATCGGGCCGGGGAGGCCGCGTCCGTCAGCGTCGCGTCATCCGCCGCAGGCCCCAACCCGTCACGAGCGCGACCGTGAGCGCCATGAGCGCGCCGGCCAAGGCGTACCAGCCGACGAGCAGGGCAGGCGGCGTCGCCTCGTCGATGAACGGGGACGGCAGGAACGTGAAGACGAGCCCGGCGGCCCACGCCGCCATGTTGAGCGGGATCCACCGCCACGCCCGGTCGACGTCGGCGGCGCTCAGCAGCGGCCACTGGGCGACGGGGATCGTGGCGAGCAGCGCCAGGCCCGCGACCGCCAGGACGAGCCAGGTGCCGGGCGCGGCGAGGTCGACGGCGACCCCGAGGTCGATGAGCGTCGGCAGCAGCATCCCGATCGCCCACGCGACGGACGCCGCTCCGGCCGTCGCCGCGACCCACCTGCCGACCGGCACCCGGGCGCGGGTTCCGCGCAGGGCGAGCGATTGCCCGAGGCCGAGCAACGCGCCCTCGCCCGCGCCCGCGAGCACGAGCGCGATCCACGCCTCGAGCCGGAGCTGCGAGGCCGCGGCGAATCCGGCCACGGGCACGAGGAAGCCGAGCCCCTCGCCGGCGACCACGTACCCGACCCAGCGGCCGAGCCGCACGGGCGATCCGGCCGACGGGCCGGCCGGGCCGTCGACGGTGCGCTCCGGAACGGCGTCGGCGTCCATGCCCGCGACGCTCGCCCCGATGGGACCCCGTGCGAGGGGCGATCGTCCCGGCGACTACCCGGCCGAGGCGCGCCAGCGCGCGGCCTCCTCGGCGAAGCGCTCGAGCTCGGCGAGCGTGCCGCCCGCGGTCACCGCGCGCAGCACGAGCTCGTCGACGACGTCGTAGGCGGCGAAGGACTCCGCGCCGTCGATCGTGGCCGCGATGGGCTCGACGCCGAGCCGCGCGAAGTTCGCGGCGTACGACGCGATCCCGCCGTACCGGTCGGCTTCGCGCTGCAGCGCCGGCCGCGCTCCCTCCTCGGCGATCGAGCGCACGTACAGGATGGCGCGGACCCGGCCCGCACGGTCTCCGGCGTCGCGACGCAGGTCGCGCACGGCGTCCTCGGCGGCGGACGGCGTCAGCCAGTTGAGCAGCACGGCGTCGGCCTGCTCGGCGGCGAGCCGGCGCATGCGCGGTCCCAGTGCGCCCACGGCGATCTCGGCATCCGTCCGCGCCCGAAGCTCGGCCACGCCGTCGGCGACCAGGGCGAGCGGGCGGTGGGCGCCGCCCGATCCGATGCCGACCGTCAGTCGGTCGGCAGGCGCGCCGGACAGGTCGAGCGTCGCCGCCGGACGCCGATCGAGGGGAATCACGCCGGTCGCGAGACGGAGCCGGGTGGTCGCGTCCGCAACCGCCCGCACCCCCGTGAGGGAGTCCCCGCGGGGCACGTCGTTCAGCCACAGCCCGTCGAACCCGAGCCTCTCCAGGCGCGGGGCGAGCGCCCGCAGCACGTCGTGGTCGGTGGTGCCCGGCAGTCCGATCGAGACGGCGGCGCGCACGGTCAGTCCGCGTACGCCCCGACGAGCCGGACGGCGCCGCCGTCGACGCCCTTCGCGCCCTGCTCCCAGCCGGGGGCCGCCGCGTCGGGGGCGCCGGCGACGACCGTGCCGACCTGCCAGGCGCGCAGGCCCAGCGCATCGAGCTCGGCGATGACGGATGCAGCGGACTCCCCCGCCACGACGGCGAAGAAGCCGATACCGAGGTTCCACGTGCCCTCGGTCGACTCGAGCGTGGTGCCGGCCAGGTCGTTCAGCACGCGGAACACCGGCTGCGGCGACCACGTCGAGCGGTCGACCTCGACCCACGTGCCGCGGGGCAGCACCCGGGCGAGGTTCGCCGCGATGCCGCCGCCCGTCACGTGGGAGAGGGAGTGGACCACTCCCCCGAGCGCCTCGTGGCCGAGCAGGCGCACGAGCGGCCCCGCGTACAGGCGGGTCGGCTCGAGCAGCGCCTCGCCCCAGGTCGTGCCGAGGTCGGCCGCGGCATCCGTGTAGGCGAGGTTCGCATCGGCCAGGATGCGGCGGACGAGCGAGTAGCCGTTGGAGTGCAGCCCGCTCGACTCGATCGCGATCACCGCGTCGCCGTCGACGACCCGCTCGGCGCCGAGGGCCCGGTCGGCCTCGACCACGCCCACCGCCGCGCCGGCGACGTCGTAGTCGTCGACGCCCATGAGGCCCGGATGCTCGGCCGTCTCGCCGCCGACGAGCGCCGTGCCGGTCTCGGCGCACGCCCGGGCGATGCCGGTGACGATCGCGGCGATGCGCTCGGGCACGACCTTGCCGCAGGCGATGTAGTCGGTCATGAACAGGGGCGTCGCGCCGACCACGACGATGTCGTCGACGACCATGCCGACGAGGTCCTGGCCGATGGTGTCGTGCACGTCGAGCACCTGCGCGATCGCGATCTTCGTTCCGACGCCGTCGGTCGAGGTCGCGAGGAGGGGCCGACGGTAGTCCTTCGCGAACGAGAGGTCGTAGAGGCCGGCGAAGCCGCCGACGCCGCCGAGCACGTTCGGCCCGTGGGTCTTCGCCACCGACTCCTTCATCAGCTCGACGGCGAGGTCGCCGGCGGCGGTGTCGACTCCGGCCGCGGCGTAGGACGAGTTGGCGCTCACCCGACAAGGGTACCGGTGGCGGCGCGCGCCTCCGGGCGTCCGCACGGCCCGCGGAGGTAGAATCCGGACATGCGCGCGGGTGCCACGCCATCGTGGGTGATTCGCGAGAATGCGAGCACCGGGGTGCTGCTCGCCCTCTACCTGCGCGAGGTGCTCGGGGTCGCGTCGCCGGCCGAGTTCCCGCGCCTGCGCGACATCGGCCGGGTCGGACCCGACGGTCCGCGCGACGTCGACGCGCACGACGCGCTCGAGAAGCAGTGGCGCGAGTGGTGGGCGATGACGGTCGAGCCGGAGGAGCATCCGTCGCCGGTGCCGCTCGAACTCGTCGAGGAGTACGGCACCGCGGTCGCGCTGCCGGTCTCCGGGGCCGAGGCGCTCGCCGCGGCGATCCGACCGCACGCGGAGGCGGCGCTGTCGTGGGCCGACTGGGCGCACGAGCGGTACCGCACGGCCTCGGCGGCGCGCTCCGGCGACACC
Source organism: Agromyces arachidis (assembly GCF_052805135.1). Taxonomy (NCBI): domain Bacteria; kingdom Bacillati; phylum Actinomycetota; class Actinomycetes; order Micrococcales; family Microbacteriaceae; genus Agromyces; species Agromyces arachidis. The sequence goes on along the minus strand of NZ_JBRBDK010000004.1, from coordinate 126,606 downwards.
TACCGCGCCTACGCGGGCACGATCGCCGAACACGAGCGCGAGGTGGGGCGGCGCGCGCACTCGTTCGAGCTGAACGTCGAGGTGCTGCCGCTCGCGGCATCCGGCGTCTGGTGGATCGGCCGCCGGACCGTGGCGGTGACCGACCACCTCAGGGCGGATGCCGCGGCCTTCGACGACGCGATCCACCCGATCATCGCCGAGCTCGCCTGAACCGCCCGCGCGGGGCCCGCGCGGAGCCCCGTGGCAGACTCGTGCGCATGAGCATCTGGTTCGGCGAGCCCTCCCTCGAGTGGGCGAACTCCCGCAGCGAGCACGCGATGATCCGCACCCTCGGCATCGAGATGACCGAGCTGACGGAGGACTCGCTGAAGGGCCGGATGCCGGTCGACGAGCGTACCCGCCAGCCCGCGGGCGTGCTGCACGGCGGCGCCTCCGTCGCCCTCGCCGAGACCCTGGCGAGCTGGGGGGCGTCGTTCACCGTCGACCCCGCGCAGTCCTACTGCGTGGGCATGGAGATCAACGCCAACCACGTGCGGCCCGTGTCCGAGGGCTGGGTGTACGGGGAGGCGCGCCCGATCACGCGGGGGCGCACGACGCAGGTGTGGGACATCCGCATCACGGACGAGCAGGGACGCCTCGTGTGCGTGTCGCGCTGCACCCTCGCCGTGCTCGCGACGCCGTCGCAGTACTGAGCCGATGCCGCGCCGCCCGCGCGGCTATCGTTGAGCCGTGAAGCCGTTCGTCCTCCTGGCGACGCGGGCCGAGGACCGTCCCGCTGATGAGGAGTACGCCGCCTTCCTTCGCGGCACCGGGCTCGACGAGCGCGAGCTGATCCGGATCCGGCTCGAGGCCGGCCCGATGCCGCAGCTGGACCTCGACGGGCTGTCGGGGATCTTCGTCGGCGGCGGCCCGTTCAACGCCTCCGACCCGCCCGAACGCAAGTCGGCGGTGCAGCATCGGGTCGAGGCAGAGTTCGCCGCGCTGCTCGACGAGGTCGTCGCCCGCGACTTCCCGTTCCTCGGCGCGTGCTACGGCGTCGGCACGCTGGGCGCCCACCAGGGCGCGGTGATCGACCGCACGTTCGGCGAGGCGATCGGCGTGGTCCCGGTCACGCTGAGCGACGCGGGAGCTGCCGACCCGCTGCTCGACGGCCTTCCGGCGACGTTCAACGCCTTCGTGGGCCACAAGGAGGGGATCCGCGACCTCCCCCCGTCGGCGACGCTGCTGGGCTCCTCGCCCACGTGCCCGGTCCAGATGTTCCGGGTGGGCGCCAACGTGTACGCGACGCAGTTCCATCCGGAGCTCGACCTCGAGGGGATCACCCTCCGCATCCACGCCTACGCGAGCTACGGCTACTTCCCGCCCGACGAGCTCGAGATCACGCTGGCCTCCGCGCGGCGCGCGATCGTGTCCGAGCCGAGCCGGATGCTGCGCAACTTCGTCGACCTGCACGCGCGGTAGCGCGCCCACGACGAAGCGCCCCGCACCGATGGGTGCGGGGCGCTCCGGTCTCAGCGGGTCAGCTCGCTGCGGCGGTCGAGTAGGTCGCCTGCGCGACCGAGCCGTAGTACGGCCCGAACATCACGTTCGGGATGTTGTTGTAGCCGAAGCTGTTCACCGAGTTCTGCGCCCCGGAGGAGAGGAACCAGGGTCCGCCCGAGGAGCCGCCGGTCATGTCGCAGGGGATGCCCTGGGACTGCGTCTGGCCGTAGGGGTCGGGGGTCGCGGTGCCCGAGCACGACTTGAGGCTCTGTCCGTCGAACGGCGCGGCGGCAGGGTAGCCGAACGCGTCGTAGGCGAGGCCGCGCGCCTGGTTGAAGGCGATCGGCGTGGCGCCGACGGCGGCGGCGAGCGTCTGGCCGTTGAGCGGGCCGACCTTCGCGAAGGCGGTGTCGTAGGTGATGTCGCCGCCCTTGGTCCACTGGGTGGGAGCGAGCAGCTTCGTCGCCGTCCACTTGCCGTACGGCGCGGCACCGTTGAGGTAGGCCGGCACGAACACCCAGTTGGTGGCGTACTTCGCCTTGCCGCTGTGCACGCAGTGCGCGGCGGTGGCGACGAGGCTCGCGTTCGCGGCGCTCACCGAGTTGCCCGAGCAGACGTAGTTGCGTCCGCTGAGGGTGAAGAAGACCTTGCCGATGTTCGACACGGGCGCTTCGCTCGCGGCCATCGGCGTGATGGGCTCTCCACCGCGCACCGGCTTGCCGTAGGTCACCGGCGCGCCCGCGGCGACGTCGGCGGCGGGCGTGGACGCCGACTTGCCGGCGAGCAGCACGTCGGCGGGCGTCGCCGAGCGCATGCGCTCCGGGGTCCAGTAGTCGGCGGCCGCGGCCGCCTCGGCCGCGGGGACCGCGCGCTGGTCGACGCCGGGAGGCGTGGCGGGCGGGGCGGCCGACGCCGCCGTCGGCACGGCCAGCAGGCCGCACGCGACGAGTGCCGCGCCGGTGAGGGCGGCGCGGAACGAGGTGAGCTTCATGGACGGAACGTCCTTTCTTCGAGTCGGCGGCCGGGATCCCCCAAGTCGATCCCGGAGCCCGTGGTGATCGGAATGCGGGGAAGCCTGACAGACGGCCCCAGTCCGGGGGAGACCCCGGACACACGTTCGTGGAGACCGACGAACATCCGCACGGAACCGAAGTCTTTGCCCACCATCGGGCGACGCGGGGTTATCCTCATCGATTGGGCAACGGCCGTCCCGGGCCATCCCGCCCGCGCACGCAGTGCGGTCGATGCGCAGGTGAGCAGCGACTGCCGCTCTGCCGGCTCACACGCGCGCGTGTGGGAGGATTGATCGTCCACCTCGGACCACCACCCACCCCCACGAGGAGCCATCGCGCGCATGTGCGGCATCGTCGGCATCGTCTCCACCGAGCCCGCCAACCAGCAGATCTACGACAGCCTCCTCCTCCTGCAGCACCGCGGACAGGACTCCACGGGCATCGCCACCGCCGACGGACCCGTGTTCCACATGCACAAGGCCCGCGGCCAGGTGCGCGAGGCGTTCCGCACCCGCGACATGCGCTCGCTCCTCGGGAACATGGGACTCGGGCACGTCCGGTACACCACGAAGGGCGCCGCCGAGCGCGAGGAGGAGGCGCAGCCGTTCTACGTCAACGCGCCGTACGGCATCATCCTCGTGCACAACGGCAACCTCACGAACACCCGCGAGCTCTCGGAAGACCTCTTCCGCATCGACCGCCGGCACGTCAACTCGACGAGCGACACCGAGATGCTGCTCAACGTGCTGGCCACCGAGCTGCAGGGCCAGATCACCAGCCTCGAGCTCGACCCCGACCAGGTCTTCACCGCCGTGTCGCACGTGCACGAGCGCGTCGAGGGCTCGTACGCGGTCATCGCCATGATCGCCGGCTACGGCCTGCTCGCCTTCCGCGACCCCTTCGGCATCCGCCCCCTGATCCTCGGCAAGCGCACGACCGAGGGCGGCAAGGACGAGTGGATCGTCGCCTCCGAGTCGCTCGTGCTCGAGAACGGCGACTACGAGATCGTCCGCGACGTCGAGCCCGGCGAGGCGGTCTTCATCACGCTCGACGGCCGGATGATCTCGCGCCAGTGCGCCGCGAACCCGCGCCTCGTGCCGTGCTCCTTCGAGTACGTCTACCTCGCCCGGCCCGACTCGATCATGAACGGCATCTCGGTCTACGAGGCGCGCCTGCGCATGGGCGATCGGCTCGCGAACACGATCGCGACGCACATGGACCACGGCGACGTCGACGTGGTCATGCCCATCCCCGACTCGTCGCGGCCCGCCGCCATGCAGGTCGCGCAGAAGCTCGGCATCGAGTACCGCGAGGGCTTCTACAAGAACCGCTACGTCGGCCGCACGTTCATCATGCCCGGGCAGGCCCAGCGCAAGCGGTCGGTGCGCCAGAAGCTCAACGCGATGGGCACCGAGTTCAAGGGCAAGAACGTCCTCATCGTCGACGACTCCATCGTGCGCGGCACGACCTCGAAGGAGATCGTCGAGATGGCCAGGGCCGCCGGGGCGAACAAGGTCACGTTCACCTCCGCCGCCCCGCCGGTCCGGTACCCGCACGTGTACGGCATCAACATGCCGAGCCGTGCCGAGCTCATCGCGCACGGCCGCCGGATCCCCGAGATCGCCCGCGAGCTGGACGCCGACCACATGATCTACCAGGAGGTCCCCGACCTGCAGGCCGCGATCACCGAGGGCACCGGCATCGGCGAGCTCGACCTGTCGTGCTTCACCGGCGAGTACGTCACCGGCACGGTGACGCCCGAGTACCTCGACTGGGTCGAGCGCACCCAGCTCAGCTGAGCCTCGCAGCCGGGGCACGGCCGTCGCCCAGCCGCCGTTCGGCGAGCGCTGCGACCATGCGATGGTGAGCAGGACGACCGACGATGCCGCCCGTGCGATCGCGCCGGCCGGCTACCTCGGCGTGTACGACGCCGACGGCGGCCTCGTCGGCGAGGTCGCCTACGTGATCGGCCACCTGCTCGGGCGCAGGGAGTGCGCGCTCTGCGACATCACCCACACCTGGCACCGCAAGCCCGAGTGGGACGCCATGGTGGACCGCCTGGGGGTGCCGTTCGCTCTCGCTCATCGCAACGAGGTGACGGATGCCGCGGCGCTGGCCGTGATCGCCGACACCGGCCTGCCCGTCGTGCTCGCCCTCGATCGGTCCGGGACCTGGCGGCCGGTGCTGCGTCGCGCCGAGCTCGAACTCGCCGACGGGAGCGTCGCCGAGTTCGCGCGTCTGCTCGGCGCGACCCGGGGATCGGGTCAGGTCGAGGGGTCGTCCTCGACGTAGTGGGTGGCCTCGTGCTCGGCGACCGCGCCGCGACCGCGACGCGCGAGCGAGCGGTCGACGAGGAGCGCCACGGCGCCGCCGAGCGCTGCGCCGATGGCGCCCGACCAGAGCAGCAGGAAGCCGAAGACCTGCCCGCGGTCGAACTCCGCGTTCTCGGGGAAGGCGAACGTCAGGACGAGTGCGACCAGGACGCCGAGCGCCACACCGGCGAGGATGAACGCGGGGTACCGCGGCGCACGGCGCACGGTCACGGCGTCGCTGGTCACCTCGGTCTCGAGGTGCTCGCCCGGCGCCTCCGGGTCGAGGTCCATCCGTTCGACCTTCGGGTGGGTGTCATCCGACGCCTCGACGCGGTCGACGGACGCCTCGGGCACGGCCGGCTCCGCCGCGGCGTCGCGCTCGGGGTCGTGCGGGTCTCGTCGTTCGGGCGCATCGGTCACGCACCCATTCTCCCCCACGCGGCCCGGGGACCGGCGGGCGCGGGCTAGACGCTGAGGCGCGCTGCGTCGATGACCGGCACGACGCCCGTCAGGTCGGCCCGCTGGCCCGAGGCGTGGACGCGCCCGGTCGCGCGAGCGGCATCCCAGTCGAGCCGGCCCGTCGCGAGTGCGAGCCAGGTCGCGGCATCCGTCTCGACGACGTTCGGCGGGGTGCCGCGCGTGTGCCGCGGTCCTTCGACGCACTGGACGGCGCCGTGGGGCGGGACGCGCACCTCGACGGAGCCGCCCGGCGCCTGCTCGGCCAGCAGCTGCAGCGTGTACCGCACCGCGAGCGCCAGCGTCGTCCGGTCGATCGCCGGCGCCTCCCCCGCCGCGAGGTCGTCGCCGCCGACGCGGACGACCACCCCCAGGGCAGCCCGTCCGACGTCGTCCCCGATCCTCGCGCGTGCCATGCCCCCATCCTCCCGCACGCCGGGGCCCGTGTCGCGAACGGAGCGCTCCGGTAGCCTGACGGGGTGAGAATCCTCGTCCTCGGTTCGGGCGCGCGCGAGCACGCCATCATCCTCGCCCTGCTCGACGAGGAGGCCGGGCACGAGATCGTGGCCGCCCCGGGCAACGCGGGCATCGCGGCGTCCCACACGTCGTCGGCCCGCGGCAGCGTCGAGACCATCGCGCTCGACCCGACCGACCCCGTCGTCGTCGCCGACTACGCCATGGACAACGACATCGAGCTCGTGGTCATCGGCCCGGAGGCGCCGCTCGTCGCCGGCGTCGCCGATGCCCTTCGCACGCGCGGCATCGCCGCGTTCGGCCCGGGTCGCGCGGCCGCGCAGCTCGAGGGCTCCAAGACCTTCGCCAAGCGCGTGATGGAGGGCGCCGGCGTCCCGACCGGCCGTGCCGAGCTCGTCGACTCGCTGCCCAAGGTCGTCGCCGCCCTCGACGAGATCGGCGCCCCGTACGTCGTGAAGGCCGACGGCCTGGCGGCGGGCAAGGGCGTGCTCGTCACGGAGGACCGCGAGGCCGCGCTCGCCCACGCGTCGCACTACCTGCAGCAGGGGCCGGTGCTCGTCGAGGAGTTCCTCGACGGCCAGGAGGTCTCGCTCTTCCTCCTCTCCGACGGCGCGACGGTGCTGCCGCTCTCCCCCGCCCAGGACTACAAGCGGCTGCGCGACGGCGACGAGGGCCCGAACACGGGCGGCATGGGCGCCTACTCGCCGCTGCCCTGGCTCGACGAGCGCTTCGGCAGCGAGGAGGCGTTCGTCGACGAGGTCATCGAGACCATCGCGCTGCCCACCATCCGCCGGCTCGACGAGGAGCAGACGCCGTTCATCGGCCTGCTCTACGCGGGGCTCATCCTGACCAGCCGCGGCATCCGGGTGATCGAGTTCAACGCGCGGTTCGGCGACCCCGAGACCCAGGTGGTGCTCCCGCGCCTCGCGACCCCGCTCTCCGGGCTGCTGTACGCGGCCGCGACGGGCCGGCTGTCCGAGCAGCCGCGTCCCGAGTTCCGGCCCGACGCCGCCGTGACGGTCGTGCTCGCGAGCGAGGGCTACCCCGAGTCCCCCGAGACGGGACGACGCATCGACGGACTCGAGGCCGCGGCATCCGTGCCCGGGGTGCACCTCGCGCACGCCGCGACCGCCGTGGGCTCGACCGCAGACGACGCCGAGCCCCACCTCATCGCCACCGGCGGGCGGGTGCTGAACGTGGTGGCCGTGGGCGGCGACTTCGCCGAGGCCCGTCGGCGCGCCTACGAGGCGGTGGGGCACCTCCGCCTCGACGGCGGCCAGTACCGCACCGACATCGCGGCCCGCGTCGCGGACTGATCAGCAGTCGCCGGCCCGAGGACGGACCCGACGACGAGAAGGAGACGGGATGACCCACGTGATCGACCTCCCCGGGTGGACGCTCGTGTACTCGGGCAAGGTGCGCGACCTCTACGTACCCACCGCCTCGATGACCGACGACGACACCTGGACGGGCGACCCGCTCTCGCTGTCTCCGGTCGTGCTGGTGGTCGCCAGCGACCGGGTCAGCGCGTTCGACGAGGTCCTCGAGCCCGAGATCCCGGGCAAGGGCGCCGTGCTGACGGCGCTCACGCGGTGGTGGTTCGACCGCCTGCCCGCGGTGCCGAATCACCTCGCGTACGCCGAGGACGACCGGTACCACGACCTGCCTGCGGTCCCGGCGCAGGTCGCCGATCGCGCCATGCTGTGCCGGACCCTCGACATGTTCCCCGTCGAGTGCGTCGTGCGCGGCTACCTCACGGGCGGCGGGTACCGCGAGTACGTCGAAACGGGCGCCGTGGGCGGCATCACGCTGCCCGAGGGGCTCGCCGACGGCGACCGGCTGCCGGCGCCGATCTACACGCCCGCGTGGAAGGCCCCGCTCGGCCGGCACGACGAGAACATCACCTACGAGCGCACGGTCGAGCTCGTCGGCGAGACCGTCGCCGAGCAGCTCCGGGCGATCTCGCTCGAGGTGTTCGCGCACGCGTCGGAGGTCGCCGAGGAGCGCGGGCTGATCCTCGCCGACACCAAGTTCGAGTTCGGCGCCGATCGCGAGCTCGGGATCGTGACCCTCGCCGACGAGGTGCTGACGAGCGATTCGAGCCGGTACTGGGACCTCGAGGCGTACCTCACCGGGCCGACGCCCGAGGTGCGCATGGCGAGCTTCGACAAGCAGATCGTGCGCGACTGGCTGGCGGCGAACTGGGATCGCTCGCTCGGCGGTCCGCCCACGCTGCCCGCCGAGATCGTGGAGCAGACCGCGGAGCGCTACCGGGCGCTGGTCGAGCGCCTGACCCGGGAGCCCTGAGGCGCGGAATAGCGCGCGCATCGCACGAGTTGGAATAGTTGTGACGACAACTGATCTGCCCGACCCGGCCGAACGGCCCGCCTCGACCGACCGCCTCGCCGCGGACACCGCCATGGGGCCGGTGACGCTGCGCGTCGCCGACCTCGACGCGATGATCCGCTACTACCGGGACGGCGTCACGCTCGAGCTGCTGCGCCACGACGGCGACGTCGCCGTGCTCGGCCGCGCCGGGACGCCCGCGATCATCCTCGAGCACGCCCCCGAACTGCAGCACGCCTCGCCGCGCAGCGCCGGCCTGTTCCACACCGCGATCCTGTTCGACACGCGCGAGGCCCTCGCGGCGGCGCTGCTGTCCGTCGCCTCGAAGCATCCGGGCCGCTTCACCGGCAGCGCCGACCACCTCGTGAGCGAGGCGTTCTACTTCGACGACCCCGAGGGCAACGGCGTCGAGCTGTACTTCGACCGCGACCGGTCCACCTGGTCGTGGACCCACGGCACGGTCGAGATGGCAACGATCGGCCTCGACCCGAACGCCTACCTGCGCGACCACCTCACCGACCGCGCGGCCGAGGCCGCGGCCGCCGGCACCGGCCTCGGCTCCGCCGGCGTCGGGCACGTGCACCTCTCCGTCGGCGACGTCGGCGCGGCCCGGGAGTTCTACGTGCGGCGCCTCGGCTTCGACGAGACCGCCGCCTACGGCGACCAGGCGCTCTTCGTCTCGGCGGGCGGGTACCACCACCACATGGCGATGAACACCTGGCGGAGTCGCGGTGCGGGCCGTCGGCAGCTCGCCCTCGGCCTCGGCAAGGTCGAGATCGTGGTGCCGGGCGCCGACGAGCTCGGCGAACTCGGCGAACGGATGGCGCACCACCGCGTCGCGCTGCGCGACGACGGCCGCACCATCGCCTTCGACGACCCGTGGTCGAACCTCGTCGAGGTGCGCGCCGCGGAGTGACCCGTCAGTCGGCCGCGCGCTTGCGGTGCGACATGTCGTGGAACGCGCCGAACTCCAGCGCGGCCCCGGGCAACGGCGTCGCGTCGGGCCTGGCCCTGATGCCGTCGAGCACGATCGTCAGCTGCCGCCGCCAGTAGGGGAGGTAGGCGCCGCCGTACTGGCCGAGCGAGCCGAGCATGTCGACGAGCACGCCGAGGTCGACGGCCGTGACATCCGGGCGCAGGGCGCCCTCGGCCTGAGCCCGCTCGACGATGCCGTCGAGCAGCGCCTGGAACTCCATCCCGGGCCGATGGTCCGGGTCGAGCTCGCCCATCCGGCGCAGCACGCCCGGGACGTAGGGCCGCTCGGCGAGCCAGCCGGAGAGCGTCTCGAGCCAGCGCTCGACGGACTCCCATGCACTGTCGGCGGCGAGGATCTCCGAGGCGTGCGACTGCAACTCCTCGATGCCGTCGTCGTAGAGTGCGCGGATCAGCGCGTCGCGGGACGGGAAGTGGCGGTAGAGGGTGCCGGCCCCGACCTCGGCCCGGCTGGCGAGCTCGTCGAGCGGAGCGTCGATGCCGCGCTCGGCGAAGAGGCGCTTGGCCTCGACGAGGAGTCGCTCGCGGTTGCGGCGAGCGTCCCGGCGCATGGTGACGGTCGGTTCCACGGGCTCAATCTACGCTCCCGCACACGGCGGACGGCGGGCCCTTGTGCCCCCAGAGCGGGGCGTCCGGACCGGGGCCTCGCCCTCGCGGGTGCGGCGGTCATTCGAGCGTGCGGATCAGGACCTCGACCGGCTCGCCGGGCTCGATCCCCTCGGCCGCGCGGACCGACTTCTTCAACGGGAGGGCGTAGCGCTCGCGGCCGGGGAAGATCGACGTACGCCAGGTGGTGCCGCCGATCGTGACCTCGACGCGGACCGATCCGAAGCCGCGGGGCATCCGCGGGCGGTCGCGGATCTCGTCGGACTCCTCCTCCGGCACGTCGACGAAGTACCAGGAGTCGCTCTGGCGTTCGTCCCAGCGGTAGACCTCGCTCGTGAAGCGGTACTCCTCGCCCATGGCGCCGACCCTACCCGGCGCCGATCGCGTCCGGGGGACCGGACGCCGGCCCGGCCGGCAGCCCTGACGGTCGGCACCCCCGGCTGGCTAGGCTGGCCGGGTGGCAGCACACGACGAGCAGCACGTCGACGAGGGCGTCGAGGCGAACACCCGCCGGATCGAGTCATCCGTCGTCACCGACTTCAGCGATCGGATGAGCTACGGCGGGTACCTCGACCTCGACACGCTGCTCTCGGCGCAGCGACCGATCTCCCGGCCCGAGCACCACGACGAGCTGCTCTTCATCATCCAGCACCAGACCACCGAACTGTGGCTGAAGCTCGTGCTGCACGAGCTCGAGACCGCGCGCGACCTGCTGCGCGCCGATGAGCTCGCCCCGGCGCTGAAGTGCATCGCCCGGGTCAAGCACATCCAGAAGACGCTGACCGAGCAGTGGTCGGTGCTCGCGACCCTCACCCCGAGCGAGTACGCGCAGTTCCGCGGGGTGCTCGGCAACGCCAGCGGCTTCCAGTCCTATCAGTACCGCGCCGTCGAGTTCGTGCTCGGCAACAAGAACGCGAAGATGATGCAGGTCTTCGAGGGGGATGCCGCGGCCACGGCGATCCTGCGCCACGCCCTCGAGTCGCCGAGCGTGTACGACGAGTTCCTGCGTCTGCTCGCCCGAGCGGGCTACGACATCCCCGCCGACGTGCTCGCGCGCGACGTGACGCAGGCCTGGACCTTCCGCCCGGCGCTCGTGCCCGTGTTCGCGGCGATCTACGCCGACCCCGACGCGAACTGGTCGGCGTACGAGACCTGCGAGGAGCTGGTCGACCTCGAGGACAACTTCCAGCTCTGGCGGTTCCGCCACCTCAAGACCGTGGAGCGCATCATCGGCTCGAAGACCGGCACGGGCGGGTCGAGCGGCGCGCCGTTCCTCCGCCGCGCGCTGGAGCTCACCTTCTTCCCCGAGCTCTACGCGGTCCGCACCGAGATCCCGGGATGATGCGCCGGTCGGGCCTCGGGCCGCTCGCGAGCTCCGTCCGACGCTCGATGAACGGCGACCACCCCGGCCGGACGGGGACCATGCTCCCGCCGCTCGTCGACCACCACGTGCACCTGCAGCTGGCCGAGGCCGACGCCGCGGTGCGGGGCGGGATCGCGGCGGTCGTCGACCTCGGGGCCGATCCCGGGGCGATCGCCTCGATCGCCGGCACCGACGGGTTGCCGCGGGTGCGGTACGCGGGCGCGTTCCTCACCGCGATCGGCGGGTACCCGTCGACGCGGCCGTGGGCGCCCGTGGGCAGCGTGAGGGAGCTGCCGCCGGTCGAGGGCCGCTCCGCCGCGCAGCGCGACCGCGAGCGCCGGCATCGCGCGCTCGCGGATCCCGTCGAGGCCGCGGTCGACGAGCAGGTGCGGTTCGGGGCGTCGGTGGTCAAGGTCGCCCTGAACGCCGAAGCGGGACCGGTCCTCGACCCGCCGACGCTCGACGCGATCGTCGCCACGGCGCACGCGCGCGGGGTGCCGGTGGCGGCCCACGCCGAAGGCGCGGGCATGGCCGGGCTCGCCATCGACGCCGGGGTGGACGTGCTCGTGCACGCGCCGTTCTCCGAACGACTCGACGACGACCTCGTCGCGCGCGCGGCGGCGACCCAGGCGTGGATCTCCACCCTGGCGATCCACGTGCGCGACGGCGGCCCCGCCGCGGAGGTCGCCATCGACAACGTCCGGCGGTTCCACGCCGCCGGCGGCCGCGTGCTGTACGGCACCGACCTCGGCAACGGGGACCTCGCCGCCGGCGTGAACGCCGCCGAGGTCGCCGCGCTCGTCCGCGCCGGGCTCACGGCATCCGAGGTGATCGCCGCGCTCACCGACCCCTGGCCCGAGCGGAGCCCGGGCTGGACCGACGCCGGCATCGCGACCTTCGTCCCGGACCCGGCCCCCGCGTTCGACCCCGTCGATCCGGACCGGTTCGCCGCCTGGCTCACGACCGCCCGCATCGTCCCCATCGAGGAACTGGAGCCCCGCTGACATGGATTCCCGACTCGCCTACGCCCGGCGCATGGACCGCTCCGACGGCCTGGCGCACCACCGCGCGCGCTTCGTCGGCGCCGACACCGATCTCGTCTACTTCGACGGCAACTCGCTCGGCCGCCCGCCCGCCTCGGCGATCGACCGGGTGGCCGCCTTCATGCGCGAGGAGTGGGGCGGGCGACTCATCCGCGGCTGGGACGAGTCGTGGCTGCAGCTGCCCTACGAGATCGGCGACCAGATCGGCCGTGCCGTCATCGAGGCGAAGGCGGGCCAGACGGTCATCGGCGATTCGACCACGGTCCTCATCTACAAGCTCGCCCGCGCCGCGGTCGACGCGCAGCTGGCCCGCGACCCCCAGCGCCGCGAGATCGTCGTGGACCGCGACAACTTCCCCACCGACCGGTACGTGCTCGAGGGCATCGCGAACGAGACCGGATGCCGCATCCGCTGGATCGACGTCGACCTCACCCGCGGCGTGACCTCGGAACAGCTCGCCAGGGCGGTCGGGCCGCACACGGCCCTCGTGGTGCTGAACCACGTCTCGTACCGCTCGGCGTACCTCGCCGATGCGCCGGAGCTCACGCGCATCGCGCACGACTCCGGCGCCCTGGTGCTGTGGGACCTCTGCCACTCGGCCGGTTCGGTGCCCGTGCACGCCGACCGGTGGGACTTCGACCTGGCGGTCGGCTGCACCTACAAGTACCTCAACGGCGGTCCCGGCTCGCCCGCCTTCGCCTACGTGCGCGACGACCTGCACGGGGTGCTCCGGCAGCCGATCCAAGGCTGGTTCGGCACGGCCGACCTGTTCGCGATGGGTCCGGAGTACGTGCCCGCCAGCGGCATCCGTCGATTCGTCAGCGGCACGTCGCCGATCTCGGCGATGATCGCGATGCGCGAGACGCTGAACATGATCGAGGAGACCGGGATGCCCGAGATCCGCGCCAAGTCGATCGCGCTGACCCGGTTCGCGATCGACCTCGCCGACGACTGGCTCGCGCCGCTCGGCGTCTCGGTCGGCACGCCGCGCGACCCGGAGGAGCGCGGCGGCCACGTGCTGCTCCAGCACGAGGCCATGCGCGAGGTCACGGCCCGTCTCTGGCAGCGCGACGTGATCCCCGACTACCGCGACGTGGGGGGCCTCCGCGTCGGGCTGGCGCCGCTCTCGACGAGCTTCCAGGAGGTGCACCGCGGGCTCGCGGCCACGCGGGACGTGCTGCGCACCGTCCTCTCCGAGCGCGCCGGACTGGGCTGACCGGGGCTCCGGCGGCCGCCGCTAGGCGGCTCCGCGCGGCCTGTCAACGGCCTCGACCTCGGCCGCATCTCGGGCGAGACTGCTGCGGTGGCGCCCCGTGTCCGCGGGGTGCCCGGACCCGAAGGAGCGACGAGCATGAGCGACGAGAAGACGACACGCACCGACGCCGGCGAGGCCACCGGAGCCGCGGCCACCGCCTCGAGCACCATGCCGCCCACGCCGCCCGCCGGCGCGGAGCCGGCCGGTCGGCCTGCGACTTCGTCGACAGCGACCGGCACGGCGACGGCCGCACCGGCCGGTCCGGGAGAGGACCGGGACAGCGGCGACCGCGAGGCCGTCGACTCGGTCGGCGGCACCTCGGGCTCGCCGATCGGAAGGGCCGCCGATGCCGCAGCCGACGCCGCGCGGACGGCGGGCGCACGGCTGAAGGAGGCCGCGGAGAACGCCGACCTCGACCGGTTCGCCGACGACGCCAAGCGCGTGACCGGCGAATGGACCGAGAGGGTCAAGGAGGAGTACCGGCGCCGCCCGGGCGTCGTGATCGCCGCAGGTGTGGGAATCGCGGTCGTGCTCGGCGCCATCGTGCGATCGATGGGCCGCCGATGAGCGACCCGCACGGCATGGGCGGCGCCGACGGCACCGAGGTCGCCGACGAGGGTGCCGGGGCGTCCGGGTCGTACGGGGACCCGGGCCGCGTCGTGCCCGACCCGAAGCAGCCCGTGACCTCGATGGACACGGCGGCCGACGGGGACGACGCGGACGAGTGAGCGCGCGGCCTGCGGCATCCGTGGATGCCGCGGGCCGCGGCCGTCGCGTGCGCCGCCCGGCCGCGCGTACGATGGCTCGACCAGGCAATGGACCGAAGGGGACGGATTCCATGACGGATGCGAAGCAGGAACCGCTCGACGACCGCGTCGAGGCCGCCATCGACGACGCGAAGGCCGCGGCCGACCGCGCCGCCGACGACGCCGCGGGCACGGTCGAGGAACTGACCGCCGCCGCCACCGAGGCGGCCGAGAAGGTCGCGACGGTGGTGTCGGACGCCGCCAGCCAGGCGAGGGCCGTGGCGGCCGACGCCCTCGACGATGCCGGCGAGTTCTTCGACGACGCGTCCGACTGGCTCGAGGAGAAGTACCGCGAGAACCCTGCGCTCGTGCTGGGCGTGGCCGCAGCGGCTGGCATCGCCCTGCTGGTCGGCGTGGGCGCGATCGCCCGGGCCGTCTTCCGCCGCTGACCGGCGGCACCGGTCGCCGGCCCGACGATCGGCCGAGCGGGCGAAGGGGTGGGATGAGCGACAGGCGACCGGCCGCGCCCGGACTGCGGCCCTGGTCGATGGTGGTCGGGCTCGGCCTGGTGAGCCTCGCCATCGACATGGTGTCGGACGGCGCCATCTCGGTCGGCGGCGCGCTGCTCGAGGAACTCGGCGCGACCGCTGCGCTCGTCGGCGCGGTCACCGGGGCCGCCACCGCCATCGCGCTCGTCCTGCGGCTCGTCACCGGGCCGTGGGCCGACCGGACCCGCGCCTACTGGGCGTTCACGATCATCGGGTACGCGATGACGGCGGTGAGCGTGCCGCTGCTCGCGCTCGCGCCGGCGGCGGGGTCGGCCTCGCTCGCCGCGGCGAGCACGCTGCTCATCGCCGAGCGGACGGGCAAGGCGGTGCGTGCGCCGGCGAAGACCGTGCTGCTCGCGGATGCCGCGGGCGCGGTCGGTCGCGGACGCGGGTTCGGGGTGCACAAGCTCCTCGACCAGATCGGCGCGCTGGCCGGCCCCCTGCTCGTCGCCGCCATCGCCGCGGCCACCGGCGCCCTCTGGCCGGCGTTCCTCGCCCTCGCGGTGCCTGCTGCCGCCGCCATGGTCCTCCTCGCGTGGCTGCGGGCGCGGGTGCCCGATCCGAGCGCGTACCGGTCGCCCGAGGCTCCGGCCGCGCCGTCCCCGCGGCCGGGGCGCGCGCAGGCCGCGCCCTCGCTCGCGGCCCGGCTCGCGGGCCTGGCCGCCGTCCCGGCGCACGTGCGGACCACGTTCCTGCTGTTCGCCTCGTTCGCCGCCCTGACCACCTTCGGGCTGCTGAGCTTCGGCATCATGTCGTACCACCTGGTCGCCGCCGACCTCGCGTCCGTCGCGACCGTCCCGCTCGTGTACGCCGCGGGCATGGCCGCCGCAGCGATCAGCGCACCCGCGACGGGATGGGTGTACGACCGCCTCGGCTCGGCCGTGCTGTTCGCCGTGCCCGTGCTGACCGCCTTCGTCCCGGCACTCGCCCTCGGCGGCTCGCTGACGCTCGTGCTCGTGGGCGTGATCGTCTGGGGGCTCGCGACCGGCGTGCAGGACTCGACGGTGAAGGCCCTCGTCGCCGACCTCGTGCCGGGCGACCAGCTCGGCTCCGCGTACGGATGGTTCGCGGTCTTCCAGGGCGTCGGCGCGCTCGCGGGCGCGACGCTCGCGGGCCTCTGGTACGACCGCCTTCCGGTGCTGGTCGCGGTGGTCGCGGCACTGCAGGTCGCGGCAGCCGTCCTGCTCGTCGCCGTGCGCCGCCGCCGACGCGACGAGCTCGCCGGGCGCTGACGACTCGGTCGGCCGCAGCCGCGGGCGGGCGACCGGCTCAGCCGAGCGCGGCGATCCGGTCGAACTCGGCCCGGATCGCGTCGGCCACGACCGCGGCGGGCACCGCCCCGGCATCCGAGTGCACGCCCACGCCGAGGCGACCGGCGTACGAGAGCGCGGAGACGCCGAGGCGCACGTTCCCCTGGATCGGGGTCAGCGGCCAGGCCCGTTCGAGCGGCGCGCCGGCGATGGCGAGCGGATGCCGCGGGCCGGGCACGTCGGTCACGAACGCCGCGATCGCGTGCTGGTGCCGGGCGAGGCGCGCGAACAGCCGGGCACCGGACCGCCGGCGGGTGAGCTCGAACGTGCCGCGCTCGCGGGCGTCGGCCTTGCCGTCGCGCGTCAGCTCGGCGATGCGCCGCATCCTCGTCGCCGCGTCCGGTTCACCGGTCGGCAGCGGCACGAGCATGACCCCCACGGCGTTGCCGGAGCGCCCCCGCCCGGGCAACGCGACCGGCACGCTCACCGGGAGGACCGCCGGCACCGGGGAACCGCGCGCCGCCAGCGCCGCCTCGGCGCCTCGGGCGACCGCGGCGAGCAGGGCGTCGTTGACCGTCGCGCCGACGCCCCGCGCCCCGGCCGCGACCGGACCCAGCTCGGCGTCGAGGAACGCGACCCCGCGGTTCGGACCGATGGGTCCGAGCAGGGGGATGTCCGGAACGGCCCGGCGGAGCATCGTGGTCGTGCGGGCGATGCCGGACGCCATCCCCCGCGCGCGAGCGACCGGCGAGCCGGCACCCGCCGGACGAGCCGCGGCGGGTCCGACGGCGTCTCCGGGTCCGGAGGGCGCCTCCGGCCCCTCGGCGAGCAGTCGTTCGACGAGCCGCACCGCACCGATGCCGTCGGCGATCGCGTGGTGCAGGCGCAGCACGACACCGACCCCGCGCGGCGCGGCCCCGGGCACGAGGAGGAGCTCCCAGAGCGGCCGGTCCGGGGCCAACGGCGTGACCATGAGCCGGGCGCACAGCGCCGCCAGGCCGCGGCGGCCGTCGACGGGCGCGACCACGCGCACGTGACGCTCGAGGTCCACGTCCACGGACTCCCAGGTCGGCGCGCCGCGCTCGACGACGACGCGCTGCGCGAGTCGCGGGGCACGGTGCAGCCGATCCGCGAAACCGGCGCGGAGCGCCGCCGCGTCGAGTGCGCCGCCGGCCCCGACGACGCCGCCCGGACCGAGCACGCCGACCATCGCGAAGGCGTTCACCTGGTCGGTCGCGTCGATCTCGACGTTCGACGCATCGGCCGGTGAGAGCCGCTCACGCGGCATCCGCTGGGCGCCCACGGCCGCAGTCTACGACCGGGGACGAGCCGCCGCCGCACGGCGCATAGAATCGAGGCATCCACATCGTCCCCACCGAACGGAGCACCGCCGTGCCCACCATCGTCGTCGACGTGATGCCCAAGGCCGAACTGCTCGACCCCCAAGGGAAGGCCGTCGCCGGCGCCCTCGCCCGCACCGGGCACGGGTCGATCTCCGGGGTTCGCGTGGGCAAGCGGTTCGAGCTCACCGTCGACGGCCCGGTCGACGACGCCGTCAAGGCCGAGATCATCGCGCTCGCCGAGAACGTGCTGTCGAACTCCGTCATCGAGGACGTCGTCGGCATCCACTACGAGCAGTCGAACGCCGAGCTCGCAGAGGAGCGGGCCGACTCCCCCGAGGCATCCGACGGCATCGGCTACGACGCCCCCGCCGGCGAGACCCACTGACCCCCGACCCGACCGGAGGCACCCGCATGCGCATCGGCGTCATCACCTTCCCCGGCTCGCTCGACGACCGCGACGCGCAGCGCGCCGTGCGGCTCGCGGGCGGCGAGCCCGTCGCGCTCTGGCACGGGTCCCACGACCTCGAGGGCGTCGACGCGCTCATCCTGCCCGGCGGGTTCAGCTACGGCGACTACCTGCGCTGCGGTGCGATCGCCTCGCTCAGCCCGATCATGACCGAGGTCGTCGACGCGGCGAACAAGGGCATGCCCGTGCTCGGCATCTGCAACGGCTTCCAGATGCTGACCGAATCGCACCTGCTCGAGGGCGGGCTCATCCGCAACGACCACGGCGCGTTCGTCTGCCGCGACCAGGTGCTGCGCGTCGAGAACGCCTCGACCGCCTGGACGGGCGACTTCGAGGCCGGCCAGGAGATCACCATCCCGCTGAAGAACGGCGAGGGCGGCTTCATCGCATCGGAGGAGACGCTCGACCGGCTCGAGGGCGAGGGGCGCGTCGCGTTCCGCTACGTCGACGTCAACCCCAACGGGTCGCTCCGCGACATCGCGGGCATCACGAACGAGCGCGGCAACGTGGTGGGCCTCATGCCGCACCCCGAGCACGCGGTCGAGCCGGGCTTCGGACCCGACACGCCCGCCGCCATGCGGTCCGGCGTCGATGGGCTCGGGTTCTTCACGAGCGTCATCCGCCGCGCCCTGGTCGAGGCGTAGGCTCCGGCCGACGCGCGGTGACGCGCCGGCCGGCCCGCCCGCGGCCGACGGCGCGGGTCAGCGTCGCTCGCCCGCGTCGTCGCCTCGGTCGGCGTCGCCGTGCGACACGGCGTCCGCCCCGGCATCGACGTCGACGACCGGGATCGCCGCAGTGAACTCGGACGCGCGCTGCTCGGCTTCCTCGCTGCCCGAGAACAGCCCGGCGCGCTCGCGCGTCGGCTGCTCGTCCGTCGAACGCGAGGGCGTCGCGGCATCCGCTCGGGCCTCGACCAGGGGTTCGTCGGGCCGTCCGCCGACCAGCACCCGCTGCGCCGGCAGCGCCGCGCGGTCCTGCTCGCGGATCCACTCGACCAGCTCCTCGCGGACCAGGCATCGCAGGTCCCAGAGCGCCGCCGAGTCGTGCGCGCTGACGAGCACCCGCACCCGCACCAGTCCGCCGGTCGCCTCGGTCACCTGCAGCACCTTCGTGCGGCCGTCGAACAGGTCGTTGCCCTCGAGCACGCGGTCGAGCTCCTCGCGCATCGCGTCGGTGGAGACGCGCCAGTCGACGTCGAGCTCGACGGAGCCGATCAGGGCGCTGCCGTACTTCGTCCAGTTCTGGAACGGCTTCGTGGTGAAGTAGGTGCAGGGCAGCACGACGGATCGCTCGTCCCAGGTCATCACCACGACGTAGGTGAGGGTGATCTCGCGGATCCGGCCCCACTCGCCCTCGACCACCACCACGTCGTCGACGCGGATCGCCTCGGAGAACGCCAGCTGGACGCCGGCGAAGACGTTCGCGAGTACCGACTGGGCCGCGAGACCGGCGACGATGGACGCGATGCCGGCCGACGCCAGCAGGCTCGCGCCGACGGCCCGGACGCCATCGAAGGTGAGCAGCGCCGCGCCGATCGCCACGAGGACGACGACCACCACCGCGAGGCGCCGGACCACCTGCAGCTGGGTGTGCACCCGGCGGGCGACCCGGTTGTCGGCGACGCCGACGTCGTACCGTCGCTCGCCGACATCGGCGAGGAACAGCAGCAACTGAGCCACGAGCCAGGCGCCCGCCGCGATCAGGGCGATCAACATGGCGTGCTCGACGCCCGGACGCCACTCGCCCTCGGGGAAGGCGGCCGCGATGGCGATCCATACGCCGACGACGAGCAGCACCGTGCGGAACGGCCATCGCAGGCGGCGGATGAGGATCGCGGCCCAGCCGCGGCGACGCGCCACGGCCCGGACGATGACGGACGCGATGGCCGAGATGACGAAGACGCCGATCGCCACGGCGACGAGCGCGATGGCGAACACGACGGCAGGCTCCCATGTGGAGATGTCGGGCATGCGGACTCCCTCCGGTCGCCCACCAGCGTAGGCTGCCGGACGGGAGGCCCGATGACCGAACGATCCAACGGGGCGCGTCGGCGCCTCTCCTCATTCAGCGAAGCGGCCGCGTCGCGGCTCTGGCCGATCCCCGCCGGCGCGCTCGTCGTGGGCGTCATCCTCGGGGTGCTGCTGCCGGAACTGGACCGAGCGGTCGACGGCCGTCTCTCGCCGACGGTGGAGGCGTGGGTCTTCTCCGGCGGAGTCGACGCGGCGCGGGCGGTGCTCACCACGATCAGCGGGTCGCTGATCACGGCGACGTCGCTCACCTTCTCCCTGACGGTGGTGGCGCTGCAGCTCGCCAGCAGCCAGGCATCGCCGAGGCTGCTGCGCCTGTTCGCCGCGGATCCGATGGTGCACTGGGCGCTCGCGTCCTTCCTCGGGACCTTCGCGTACTCGCTCGTCGTGCTCAGGACCGTCTCGGACGACGGCAGCGCGGTGGAGGTCGAGGTGCCGCGCATCTCGGTGACCGTCGCCGTCGTGCTCACGCTCGTCAGCGTGCTCGTGCTCACGCTCTTCCTCGGTCACCTGGCGAGGATCCTGCGCGTCGAGACGATGCTCCGCGACGTCAACGCGGAGGCGTCGCGCACGGTCGCGCTCATCGCGGAGCATCCGTACGAGGGCCGCGACGAGCCGGCGATCCCGCCGGCCGACCGAAGCGAGCGGGAAGTCCTGGCCGCGCGGTCGGGCTTCGTGACCGCGATCTCGCGCGACCGGCTCCTCGGCCTGGCGAAGGACCGCGACCTCGTCATCAAGGAACTCAAGGCGGTCGGGGCGAGCGTGGTGGCCGGGACCGCCGTCGCCTCGTGGTGGCCGTCGGAGGCGTCCAGCACGGTCCAGACCCGCGCGGACCTCGATGCCGTCGACCATGCGGTGCGCAGCGCCATCTCGATCGACTACGAACGCACGCCGCGACAGGACATCGGCTACGGCGTTCGCCAGATGGCCGACATCGCGACGAAGGCGCTCTCGCCCGGCGTGAACGACCCGACGACCGCGGTGCACGCGCTCGGACACCTCGCCGCGCTGCTCGCCGACCTCGCCGAGCTCCCTCCCGAGCCCGCGACCGTCGTGGACGAGGCCGGCCGCGACCGGCTCGTCCTGCAGCGCACCGATTTCGCTGCGCTCGTCGAGACGGCGCTCCAGCAGATCCGCCGCTACGGGGCGGGCGATCCCGACGTCGCGGAGCGGCTGTACGGCGTGGTCGAGGACGTCGCGGCGCGCACGACCTCCGGCGAGCGCCTCTCGGTGCTGCGCGGCCAACTCGAACGGCTCTCCGCCTCCGTCACCCGCCAGGACTACGACGAGGTCGAACGAGCGCGATTCGCCGACCTCGAGGCGCAGTCGCGGGCCGCGCTCGATCGGGCCGCCGCGCGCGTCGGCGACTGAGTTCCCGGCCCGTTCCGGGCGCGGTCATAGGCCGCGCAGAGCCTTCCGCCGCAGGGTGGGGTCGGCGGGAAGCGGCCCGCCGACCGCACAGGGAGGACAGCGGCACCATGACCGAACAGCAGGACCCCCGACCGGCGCCGGCGGACCAGACGGCACCGACGGCGCCCGCGCCATCCGCCTCACCCGACCGCACGACGGCCCGCCGGCCGTGGTACCGGCAGCTCTGGGTGCCGGTCGCCGCGGCGCTCGTGCTCATGGTGCTGGCCTTCGGCAGCGGATTCGTCGCCGGCCAGGCGGCGTCCCTCCTCGGAGTCGACACGGTCGCCGCGGCGTCCGGAGCGGACGACGACGGACCTCGCGACGGCGGCCCCGACCGGGACGGCCGACCCGGCGGCCCGATGCGCGGACTGCCCGGCCCACACGCAGACCGGCCGGGCGGCGACCACGGCGACGCTCACTCCGACGAGGACTGAAGCGGCGGGCGAACGCCGTCCGCGTCCGCCTCGCCGTCGCCCTCGCGCGTCAGCGGTACTCGGGGTTCGGGTGGTCGGGCGTCGGCACGTACCCGTAGTGCTGGCCCGAGTCCCACTCGGACCGGACGTTGCCGACGGCCGGGATGCCGCCGGCATCCTTCAGCAGCTTCGCCAGGTGCATCAGGTTGTAGCTCATGAAGGTCGTGTTGCGGTTCGTGAAGTCGTTCTCGGGGCCGCCCGACCCCTCGTCGAGGTAGCTCGGCCCGGGCCCGGCCTCGCCGATCCACCCGGCGTCGGCCGCGGGCGGGATCGTGCAGCCGATGTGCTGCAGGCTGTACAGGATGTCCATCGCGCAGTGCTTGATGCCGTCCTCGTTGCCGGTGATGATCGCGCCGCCGACCTTGCCGTAGTAGACGTACTGCCCCTTGGCGTTCTTCTCGCCGCTCATCGCGTAGAGCCGCTCGATGAGCCGCTTGGTCACCGACGAGTTGTCGCCCAGCCAGATCGGCCCGCCGACGACGATGATGTCTGCGGCCTCGATCTTGGGCCAGATCTCCTCCGGCCAGGCGTCGTACTGCCAGCCGTGCTCCCGCATGTCGGGGTAGACGCCCGTCGCCACGTCGTGGTCGACGAAGCGGATCGACTCGACCGCGACGCCGTGGTCGCGCATCAGCTTGATGCTCGAATCCATCAGGCCCTGCGTGTTGCTCGTCTCGGGTGACCGCTTGAGCGTGCAGTTGATGAAGACCGCGCTCAGGTCGCTGAAATCCGGTTCGGCTGCCATGGGGCGACGCTACTCCGCTGACGAGCGGATGCCACGGCCTTGTCAGCGAACGCACACCTGCGCGACATCCGCTCACCCGGCGTCAGTACTGCAGGACGCTGTGGATCTCGTAGCGGTCGCCGAGCGCGGCACGGCCGCCGAGCGCCTCGAGCTCGATCGCGACGGAGATGCCCGCCACCGTCCATCCCGCGCGCTCCACGAGGCGCGCAGCGGCGCCGACGGTGCCGCCGGTCGCGAGCACGTCGTCGACGATGAGCACCCGCGAGCCGGGCGGCAGCTCGCCGTGGTGCACCTCGAGCGCGGCCGTGCCGTACTCGAGGTCGTACTCCTCGCGGATGACGGCGCGCGGCAGCTTGCCCGCCTTGCGGACCGGCAAGACCCCCGCGCCGCACAGGGCCGACGCGGCGCCCGCGAGCAGGAAGCCGCGCGCCTCGACGCCCGCGAGGTCGTCGAAGCGGTCCGCGAACGGCGCCGTCAGCGCCTCGGACAGCGCGTGGAACGCGGGGCCGTCGGCGAAGACGGGCATGAGGTCGCGGAAGAGCACGCCGGGCTCGGGGAAGTCGGGGATCGTCGCGAGCTTCGACTCGACGAGCGCGCGCACCTGGTCATCGTCCACCGGCACACCCTACCCGTGCCGGCGGAGGGCGAGGACATCGTCAGCCGAACGATCGATGCGATGAGCAGGCCGACTTGGCAGGATGGTCGGGTGAGCTCCCCCGAGTCCCCCATCCTGCCGCCGCCCGCCACGACCAAGACCGTCACCTCGGTCGCCCCCGGACTGACGCCGAAGCGGCTCTTCCGGCTCCTCGCGTTCGCCGAGGCGATCACGTGGACGATCCTGATCATCGGCCTCATCATGCGCGCGGGGCTCGGGCTCGACTGGGCCGTGCTCGTCGGCGGATCGATGCACGGCTTCGTCTTCCTCGCGTACGCGTTCGTCGCACTGCTCGTCGGGGTCAACCAGCGCTGGCCGATCGGGCTCGTCGCGCTGGGCGTGCTCTTCGCGGTGGTGCCGTACGCCACCATCCCGTTCGAGCTGCGGATGCTGCGCGACGGTCGGCTCGAGGGCGGCTGGCGCCGCGAGGCCACCGATCACCCCGCCGACGGCAACCCCGTCAACCGGATGCTGCGCTGGTTCCTCGCGCGCCCGCTCCTGCTCACGATCGTGTCGGTGCTCGGCATCGCCGCGGTCTTCACGATCCTCCTCATGATCGGTCCGCCCGGCGGCCGCGACTGACCCTCTCCCACCTCTTTTCTCAGGAGCCCCGGCCCCTTTCGGCACGTTTCTCAGGATGACACGCCGCGTTCCGACGCGACCCGCCGGATAACTCCTGAGAAACGGCTTCCGGGTGCGCGTCACCTTCTCGGTTCCCGGGACATTGCCTAGATGAGGGAGGTGCACGTGGAGCACATCGGAACCACCGACGCGGAACTGCTCGGGCGGCTCGCTGACGGCGATCAACAGGCGCTCGGCCTGATCTTCGACCGCCACGCCGCCGCGGTGACCAGGTACGCGTGGGCGCTCGCCCCGACCTGGATGGACGTGGAAGAGGTCGTCCAGGACACCTTCCTCACCGCGTGGCGGAAAGCGACCACGATCACCATCGCGGAGACGTCGATGCTGCCGTGGCTGCTGGTCACCTGCCGGTATCTGGCGTTCAACGCCAACCGCAAGCAGGCCCGCAACCGGGCCGACGCCCTGCCCGACGGCGACCGCGGCCACCGTGCCGGGCTCGGCGGCGGCACCGAACGCGCCGACCAGGCCCGCGAGGAACTGCGCTGGGTCATGGACGAGATCGAACGACTCGACCCCGTCGACCGGCAGATCTGCGAGCAGTGCCTCGTCGAGGGCCGGCCCTACCAGGAGGTCGCCGACGCGCTCGGGCTCAGCGTCGGCGCCGTGAAGCAGCGCGTGTCCAGGAATCGTGCACGACTGAGGAAGGCGGTGACCGTCGATGAGAACTGAACCCCCCACCGGCGACGAGCTCACCCGCATGCTCGTCACCATGAAGCAACGCGTCCTCGACGAGGCCGCCCACGACCCCGCGCCTGCCCGCCGGGCGGCCCGCAACCGGGCCATCATCACGAGCACCGCGATCCTGCTCACCCTCGGACTCGGCGCCGGGGCGGCGATCGCCGCCGGCATGATCGGCGAGGACGAGGAGCCGACCGCCGCGCGATCCGAACCCGAGTCGGCCGTCGCTCCCGCGGCCGCTCCGGCCCCCACGCCGACGCCCTTCGGGATCGAGACCGCTCCACCCGTCGACCCGCTGAGTACGGTCACGACGATCACGCTCCGGCCCGAAGGGCTCGAACTCACCGACGGCGACGGCACACTGGTCCGCACGCTGTCGTACGAGGGCGACGGGGCGACCACCGCGGCTGTGCTCGCGGCTGTGCTCGACGAAGAGCCCGAAGTGACGGACTACGCGCCGGATGGCGACCTGCTCGCACGGGTCTACACGTGGACAGGCATCGAGGTCGCCGAACACCACGAGCCCTGGATGCACCGCGCCGGCACCAGACTCGTCGTGACCTCGCTGCTCCCAAGCATCGGAGACGGCGTATCCGTCACCACCGCGAGCGGCTTCTCGGTTGGGGACGATCTGGCCGCCTATGCTGCGGCGCATGGCATCCCGTACGACATGACGGGGCAGTCCGGGCAGGATCTCGTGGCCCTCGAGTACGGGCCGGCGCTGGGCCCGGACCGAGCGGGATACGTGGATGCCATGGCGGTGGTGGCCAACGAGGCGGGTGACACTCCGCTGGGCGCGATCGTATGGGCACCGTTCAACTTCGCCCCCGAGGACGGGACCAACTGAGCCGTCGCCGTCGCCGACACGACGAAGGGCGGGGCGGATGCCGTGGCATCCGCCCCGCCCTCGTTCGTCGGGCTAGGAGCGCCCGGTCGCTCGACCGTGACCAGGCCGACCGACACGGTGCCCGACCACGCGGACGTCGTCGTCTGCGAGTTGCGGCGCGGTCCGCCGCGGTCGGGACTGATCAGGTCCTCCCGGAAGGTTTTCTCCGGCTGGGTGTCACCTTCCCGGTTCCCGGGACACTGTCTGGGTGAGGGAGGTGCACGTGGAGCACATCGGAACCACCGACGCGGAGCTGCTCACGCGGCTGGCCGACGGCGATCAACAGGCGCTCGCGCTGATCTTCGACCGCCACGCCGCCGCGGTGACCAGGTACGCGTGGGCGCTGGCCCCGACCCGGATGGACGTCGAGGAGGTCGTGCAGGACACGTTCCTCACCGCGTGGCGGAAGGCGACCACGGTCACGATCGCCGAGACGTCGATGCTGCCGTGGCTGCTGGTCACCTGCCGGTACCTGGCGTTCAACGCCAACCGCAAGCAGGCGAAGAACCGGGCCGGCAATCTCTCCGAGTCCGACCGGGCGCACCGTGCCGGGCTCGGCGGCGGCACCGAACCCGCCGACCAGGCCCGCGAGGAACTGCGCTGGGTCATGGACGAGATCCAACGGCTCGCTCCGGTCGACCGGCGCATCTGCGAACTCTGCCTGATCGAGGGCCGGCCCTACCAGGAGGTCGCCGACGAACTCGGACTCAGCGTCGGCGCCGTCAAGCAACGCGTGTCCCGAAACCGCGCACGACTGAGGAAGGCGGTGACCGTCGATGAGAACTGAACCCCCCACCGGTGACGACCTCACCCGCATGCTCGTCACCATGAAGCAACGCGTCCTCGACGAGGCGGCCCACGACCCCGCCCCGGCCCGCCGCCGCGCCCGCAACCGCGCGATCATCACCAGCACCGCCATCCTGCTCACCCTCGGACTCGGCGCCGGCGCCGCCATCGCCGCAGGAATCATCAGCGACGACGACGACCCCATCGCACAGCCGAAGCCCACGCCGACCGCCGCGGCAGCGCCCTCGCCGACGCCGCGCCCGTTCGAGATCGAGACCGCCCCACCGGTCGATCCGCTGACCACGGTCACGGAGATCGTCGTCCGGCCCGAACGACTCGACCTGCACGACGCGGATGGCGCGCTCGTGACGAGCGTCTCGTACGACGCCGAGGCGACCGAATTCGTCGGAACCCTCGAGACCGTGTTCGGCGTCGCGCCGGAACAGAGCTGGAGCGACGGGACCATGGAGACGCCGCCGTTCACGCGGTACCGATGGGACGGATTCGTCGTGGCGGACCACGAAGAACAGTGGCTCACGGACGACGTTCCGGAGCCGAACATCTACATGAATCTGCGCATCCAGGCGACCGCGGCCATCATCGGAGACGGCGTCACTGTGCGGACCGTGGATGGCTTCGGGCCAGGCGACGACGTCGAGGCACTTGCCGCACAGCTCGACCAGGCTCCGACCCTCGGGGACCGGTACTTCTTCCCCGTGGAGACCGGCGACCCCCTTGGCGACCGCCCGTCCGGCTCCGACCTGGACAACGCCTACTCCGTGGGCGTGACCGATGTGGAGGGGTATGGCGCGTCGAGCACGATCTTCGCACCGTACAACTTCGGCGTCGGAGGCGTCTGACGCTGATCACCGGAACGACGAAGGGCGGGGCGGATGCCGCGGCATCCGCCCCGCCCTCGTACGTCGGGCTAGGCGACGAGGCTCACTCGACCGTGACCCGGTCGATCGAGACCTTGCCCTTGCCGGCGAACGTCAGGGAGTAGCCCTGCACGTCCGTCAGCGTGAGGCCGTCGTCGGGCGCACCCGCGGGCTGCTCGTCGGCCCGTTCGAACGCGTCGAACGGGATGGTCACCTGCTGCCAGCCGGTGCCGCGCACGACGGTGCTCGCCGTGAAGCGCTCCGCCGTGTCGGGCGCCTGGTAGACGCGCACGTAGTCGACCGTGAGCGACTGCGGGAACTCCAGGTCGTCGCCGAGGGCGCCGCCGAAGTTGCCGCCGATCGCGACGTTGGTCAGCAGCGAGAACGGGTGGTCGAAGACCCACTCGTTCGGCGCGACATCCGCCGGGTCGGCCTGGTGGTAGACGATGCCGTCGACCGACCAGACGATCTCCTCGGGCGTCCACTCGACCGCGAACTCGTGCCAGTCGCCGGGCACCGGTGCACCGAAGTCGTAGATGCCGCCGTACGACTGCCCGCCCGAGTAGCCGGGGCCGTGGATGGTGCCGAAGATCTCGTTCGGCAGGCGGCCGACGAACTCCATGACGTCGATCTCTCCGGTCTGCGGCCAGCCGACCTCGCGGAAGTCGGTGCCGAGCGACCACACGGCCGGCCAGATGCCGCTGCCCTCGGGCACCTGCACCCGCGACTCGATGCGACCGTACTCGAACTCCTGCTTCTGCTCGGTGATCAGGCGCGCCGAAGTGTACTCGCAGGGCCCGTACCAGCACTCCAGGTCGGTCGTGGCGGGGTCGATCTCGCGGGCCGTGATGACGAGGTTGCCGTCGCCGTCGAGCGCCGCGTTGTCGGTGCTGTCGGTGTAGTACTGCAGCTCGTCGTTGCCCCAGCCCCAGCCACCGGTCTCGTAGGTCCAGTTCTCCGGGTTCGCCGGAGCACCGGCGGGGCCGTCGAACTCGTCGCTCCACGCGAGCTCCCAGGTGTCGGGGCCGGCGTCGGGCGCCGGGTCGTCCTGGATCTCGACGGTGATCGGCGTGGCCTTCTCGGAGCCCTTCACCCAGAAGCTCAGCCCCTCGGCGTCGGACCAGTCCTGGCCGCCCGCGAACTCGCGGCCGAGCGTCGACTCGCCCCGGTAGGCGAAGTCGGCGACGGTCTCGTACGCGTCCTGGCCCTCGTAGCCCGCGCCCGAGTCGGCCGCGATCTCACGGGTGGTGAGCGCCGACTTGCCGGTCGTGTCGAAGAGCCACGGCGTCGACTCGAAGTCGTCGACCAGCGACGCGTCCTTCTCGTCGTCGTCCTGGATGCTCACCGTGGCGGTGCGCACGAAGCCGAACTCGGCGCCGACCGGGTCGGACAGGCGCACGACGAAGGTCTCGTCGACCTCGTACTTGCCGTCCTGCAGCGTCGGCAGCTCGATGGTGGCCTCGCGCTCGCCCGCCGGGATCGTGACGGTGCCGCTGACCGGCGTGAAGTCGCGGTCGGGGGTGGCCGAGAGGTCCTCGGTCGCGGTGCGCGCCTCGGTCGCGAACGACTCGTAGTCGACCGTGACGTCCTCCTCGGCGACGCGGTTCAGGCGGATGACGCCCGTGAGCGTGTCACCCTCGGTCACCTCGTACCCGGCACGGTCGAAGCCGACCGACAGGGCGGGCGGCTCGGCCTCGCCGTAGAGCAGCACGTCGTCGTAGAGGAACGTCTGCGGCGCCGAGGTGCGCAGCGAACCGAACGCGTAGCCGTGCATCTCGGTGAGGGTCAGTCCGTCGTTCGGCGCGTTGTTGCCGATGTTCTTGCGCGAGAAGTCCGCGAAGTCGAACGTGAGGAACTTCCAGCCGCGCCAGTCGTCCTTGTACGAGACCACGAAGCGCTCGGCGTCGTCGACCGTCGAGCCGGGGTTCCGGTTGTCGAGGAGGTCGAGGAAGAGGTCGGTGCCGGAGCCGTTGCCGTACTGCCAGAAGCCGATGCCCTCGTAGGTCGACCAGTCCTGCGTGGTCCACGCGTCGGCCGCCTCGTTGGTGAAGTTGCGCACGACGACGCCGAAGCTCGTCACGCTGAAGTCGGCCTGCAGCACGTCGTTGCCCTCAGCCGACCCGGGCACCGCGGCGGGCGGCGCGTCGGTGCGCTCGAAGGACACCGAGCTGTTCGGGTCCTGGGCGGCGAACCAGCCGACGGGGATGCCGCCGTCGTCGCCCTGCACGAGCGGGGTCTCGTGGTCGTCGACGATCAGGGTGCGACCGTCCGGCGGGCCGACGACCTCGCCGTCGTCGTCGAGGATCGTGACGGTCATGCTCTTGGGCGAGCCGAGGTCCGCGCCGTTCGCATCGGCGAGGGTGAGCGTCAGCGTCTCGGTCGGCTCCTCGACGTCGTCGGCGACGGTCTCGAGGTCGACCGTCTTCGTGGTCTCGCCTGCGGCGAACTCGACGGTGGTGCTCGGGTCGACGTAGTCGTCGCCGGCCACGGCGGTGGCATCCGCTGCCTGGAGGGAGACGGTCACCGGCGTCTGCAGCGCGCGGTCGAGCCGCACCTCGATCGAGCGCGTGTCGCCCTCGATGAGGCTCGCGGACGAGGCGGCGAAGGAGACCGTCGGGGCGACCTCGACGCCGGAGTAGACGGCGATGTCGTCGACGAGCACCGTGTTGGCCCCGTTGACGGCAGGGAGCGCGTAGCCCCAGACCTCGGTCAGGCCGAGACCGTCGTTCGGGGCTCCGCCGGGGTTGTAGTCGGTGGCGCGGCTGAACGACGACCACGGGAGCAGCACCTGGCGCCATCCGGCGGTGTCGTCGACGATCACCGTGTCGAAGCGCTCTGACGCGTCGGCGTTGGCCCCGTTGTCGAAGATCTCGAACTGGAGGGCGGTGCCGTTGCCCGACCCGCGCATCCAGAAGCTCACGCCGTCGTACGCGCTGATGTCGCGCGTCGCGGCGAAGGTCTCGCCGACGCCGCCGAAGGACCCGGACGCGGTCACGTCCCAGCCGTACGAGAGGACCTTGGTCGACCCCTGCTGCTGCGGCCTCGCGTCGGCGCTGCCCTCGGCGACGTCGACGATGCCGAAGCCGGCCGCGCCGTAGCTGAAGAAGCCCGAGGGGGCACCGGCTTCGAAGTCGGTGATGATCGTGGTGGTGCCTTCGGCCGCGGCCGACGCGGTCGCGCCGAGCGGGACCAGGAGTGCTGCGGCCACGATGGCGACCCCGCCGCCTCGTGAGAGCGCTCTCATTCTCGCCTGCATGTCTGCTCCGTCACAGTTCGGGCGGCCCTCGTTGGCCGCTCCCGGGACATGATGACACGTGTCACCTGAATCCTCAACGGGTGATGTCGAGTCGTTACCCGACCGTGGCCCGCGCGATCGAGCGATCGACACACGACCGCGCCGTGGGCCCGCGAGAATGGACGCATGCCGATCCTCGACAAGGACATGCAGGTCTGCATCTCGCTCTCCGGGCGCCCGTCGAACCTGGGCACGCGGTTCCACAACTTCCTCTACGACGAGCTCGGGCTGAACTTCCTCTACAAGGCGTTCACCACCGACGACCTCGAGGGTGCGATCCGGGGGATGCGGGCCCTGGGCTTCCGCGGCTGCTCGGTGTCGATGCCGTTCAAGGAGGACGTGATCCCGCTCGTGGACGCGATGGAGGACTCCGCCGCGGCCATCGAGTCGGTCAACACCATCGTGAACGACGGCGGCCGGCTCACGGCATCCAATACCGACTACGAGGCGGTCGCGCAGCTGATCGCCGAGCACGGGCTCGACCCGGCGGCGCGCGTGATCGTGCGCGGATCCGGCGGGATGGCGAAAGCGGTGGTCGCGGCGTTCCGGGGCGCCGGGTTCGACGACCTGACGGTGCTCGCCCGCAACGCCGAGGCCGGGCCGGCGCTCGCCGCGAAGTACGGCTACGCCTGGACGCCCGACGAGCCCGAGCCATCCTTCGACGTCGTCGTGAACGTCACGCCGCTCGGCATGCACGGAGCGGATGCCGCCGCGCTGGCCTTCGCCGAGCCGTTCATCGAGCGCGCCTCGACGGTCTTCGACGTGGTGGCGTTCCCCGCCGAGACGCCGCTCATCGCGGCCGCGCGCGCCGCGGGCACGCCCGTCATCACCGGAGCCGAGGTCGTCGCGCTGCAGGCCGCGCGCCAGTTCGAGCGGTACACGGGCGTCGCCCTGACCCGCGACCAGGTCGAGCGCGCCGCCGCGTTCTCCCGCGCCGAGTGACGCCCGCCTCGCGGCATCCGTCACCCATCGCGTTTCTCAGGAGCGCGGCGCCGAAATCGCACGTTTCTCAGGACGACATGCCGCCTCCCGACGCGACCCGCCGGATAACTCCTGAGAAGAGCCGGCGATGACCCCCGCGCTGCTCAGGTGAGCA
Source organism: Agromyces arachidis (assembly GCF_052805135.1). Classification (NCBI taxonomy): domain Bacteria; kingdom Bacillati; phylum Actinomycetota; class Actinomycetes; order Micrococcales; family Microbacteriaceae; genus Agromyces; species Agromyces arachidis. The sequence goes on along the minus strand of NZ_JBRBDK010000004.1, from coordinate 95,339 downwards.
CGGCCGGTAGACTCGCAGGGTCCGGCATCCGCCCCGCGGCATCCGCTCGCCGCCACCTCCTGGAGCTCGCCACCCGTGACCACTGAGACCTCGCCCAACGCCGCCAGCACGACCGCGGAGCCCGGCGACCCGGCCGCGGCCGAGATCATCGAGGCGCCGCGCACGGCGCAGCTCGACACCGTCGAGGTCGCGAAGGCGACCCCCGAGAAGGAGCAGCCGTACGCAGCGCTCGGCGTGAAGCCCGACGAGTACGAGCGCATCCGCAACATCCTCGGCCGGCGCCCCACGAGCGCCGAGCTCGCCATGTACTCCGTGATGTGGAGCGAGCACGCGTCGTACAAGTCGAGCAAGGTGCACCTGCGCCAGTTCGGCAAGAAGGTCACGCCCGAGATGAAGCAGCACCTGATGGTGGGCATCGGCGAGAACGCGGGCGTGCTCGACATCGGCGAGGGCTGGGCGGTCACCTTCAAGATCGAGTCGCACAACCACCCGAGCTTCATCGAGCCGTTCCAGGGCGCGGCGACCGGCGTCGGCGGCATCGTCCGCGACATCATCTCGATGGGCGCGCGCCCGGTCGCGGTCATGGATGCGCTCCGATTCGGCGCGATCGACGACCCCGACACCGCGCGCGTCGTGCACGGCGTCGTGTCGGGCATCAGCTTCTACGGCAACTGCCTCGGCCTGCCGAACATCGGCGGCGAGACCTGGTTCGACCCGGTGTACCAGAAGAACCCGCTCGTCAACGCGCTCGCGGTGGGCGTGCTCCGCCACGAGGACCTGCACCTCGCGAACGCGAAGGGCGTCGGCAACAAGGTCGTGCTGTTCGGCGCTCGCACGGGCGGCGACGGCATCGGCGGCACGTCGATCCTCGCGTCCGACACGTTCGCCGAGGGCGGCCCGACCAAGCGCCCGGCGGTGCAGGTGGGCGACCCGTTCGCCGAGAAGGTGCTCATCGAGTGCTGCCTCGAGCTGTTCCAGGGCGACCTCGTCGAGGGCATCCAGGACCTCGGCGCGGCCGGCATCTCGTGCGCCACCAGCGAGCTCGCGGCCAACGGCGACGGCGGCATGTCGATCGTGCTCGACGACGTGCTTCTGCGCGACCCGTCGCTCACGCCCGAGGAGATCCTCATGAGCGAGAGCCAGGAGCGCATGATGGCGATCGTGCGCCCGGAGAAGCTCGCCGGCTTCATGGAGGTCGTCGGCAAGTGGGACGTCGAGACGAGCGTGCTCGGCGAGGTCACCGACACCGGCCGACTCAGCATCACGTGGCGCGGCGAGGAGATCGTGAACGTCGACCCGCGCACCGTCGCCGTCGACGGCCCGGTGTACGAGCGCCCGATGACGTACCCCTCGTACCTCGACGCGCTCCGCGCCGACTCCGCGGCCGCCCTGCCCCGGCCCGCCGACGACGCCGGCGACGAGCTGCGCGCGCAGTTCCTGCAGCTCGTGGGCTCGGCCAACCAGGCGGATGCCGCGTGGATCACCAACCAGTACGACCGCTACGTGCTCGGCAACACCGCCCTCGCGTCCCCCGACGACGCGGGCATGATCCGCGTCGACGAGGAGTCGGGCCTCGGCGTCGCCGTCGCGACCGACGCCAACGGCCGATACTGCCAGCTCGACCCGCGCCGCGGCGCGCAGCTGGCGCTCGCCGAGGCCTACCGCAACGTCGCCGTCACCGGCGCGACGCCGATGGGCATCTCCGACTGCCTCAACTTCGGCTCCCCCGAGAACCCCGAGGTCATGTGGCAGTTCGCCGAGGCGGTCACGGGCCTCGCCGACGGATGCCTCGAGCTCGGCATCCCGGTCACGGGCGGCAACGTCAGCTTCTACAACCAGACCGGCGACGTGCCGATCCACCCGACCCCGGTGGTCGCCGTGCTCGGCGTGATCGACGACGTCGCGCGCCGCGTCCCGTCGGGCTGGCAGGACGACGGCCACAACATCTACCTGCTCGGCGAGACCTACGCCGAGCTCGACGGCTCCGCGTGGGCGGGCGTCGTGCACGACCACCTCGGCGGCGTGCCGCCCGTGGTCGACCTGGCCCGCGAGAAGCAGCTCGGCGAGCTGCTCGCCGCGGCGGCGCTCGAGGGCCTGGTCGACTCGGCGCACGACCTCAGCGACGGCGGCCTCGCGATCGCCCTGGCCGAGGCCGTGTCGCGCTTCGGCGTGGGCGCCCGCGTGGTGCTGAACGAGGTCGTCGAGGACGCGGGCATCGACCTCGCCACGGCGCTCTTCTCCGAGTCGGCGTCGCGCGTGATCGTCACGGTGCCGCGCGAGGACGACGTGCGCTTCCGCGGCCTGTGCGAGGGGCGCGGCGTCCCCGTGCGCCGCATCGGCGTGACGGATGCCGCGTCGGGCTCGCTCGAGGTGCAGGGCGCCTTCACGGTGCCGGTCGACGAGCTCCGCTCGGTCAACCGCGCACCGCTCGCCGACGCGTTCGGCCCCGTCCTCGGCCAGTGATGCGTCGCCCGTCCGCGGGATGCGCTCCGGCGCCCGGCAGGGTCGCCGCATGAGTCCTGAGGATCGGCAGACCTACCCGGCCGAGTACGCCGCCGCGCACGGCACGTTCGCGCTCATCCCGGCGGCCTATGTCTTCCTCGTCGACGGAGACCGCGTGCTGCTGCAGCTGCGCGACGGCACGGGGTACTACGACGGCTGGTGGGCGGCATCCGCCGCCGGTCACGTCGACGCGGGCGAGACCATCACCGCCGGCGCCGTCCGCGAGACGCGCGAGGAGATCGGGGTCGAGGTCGCCGAGCCCGACCTCGAGGTCATCACCGCCATGCACCGCACGGCACCTACCGGGCTTCCGATCGACCAGCGCCTCGACGTGTTCTTCACGACGCGATCGTGGCGCGGATCGCCGTCGCGGCAGGAGGCCGACATGGCGAGCGCGCTCGAGTGGTTCCCGCTCGACGCCCTGCCCGAGCGGATGGTGCACCACGAGCGGTACGCGCTCGAAGGATGGCGCGACGGCGGGCTCCCGCCGATCACGGCCTTCGGCTTCTGACTCGAGCACGCTCCGAAGGCCTCGGCCGGATGACGCGGCGCGTCGCCCCGTGACCGCTCGTGTCGCCCCGTGACCGCTCGTGTCGCCGCGTGACCGACGGTGACGACGCGGACGACGCACCTGCCGGCGGCGGAGCTAGCCTCGCCGCCATGACGATCATCGACCAGACCCCCCGAGCCACCCGGACCGACGCCGCAGACCGCGCCGCACGCCTCGACGCCGCCGGCGCCGCGTGGAACGAGCGCATCGCCGCCGACGCGTCGACGGCGCGCCTGACCTACCGCGTGAACGGTCGCGGCACGGGCGCCGTCGCGAGCGAGATCACGGCCGGCCGCCACCGCTTCACCGTCGACGAGCCGGCGGCGCTGGCCGGCGACGACGTGGCGGCGAGCCCCGTGGAGTACGCCCTGGGCGCGCTCATCTCGTGCCAGATCGTGGTCTACCGCCTCTACGCGAACGCGCTCGGCATCGCGGTGGACGACATCGAGATCACCGCGGAGGGCGATCTCGACGCCCGTCGCCTGTTCGGCATCGACGACACGGTCCGCCCCGGCTTCGACGCCGTGCGGCTGGACGTGCGCCTGACCGGCCCCGAGTCGCGCGAGCGGTACGAGGAGCTGCGCCGCACGGTCGACGACCGCTGCCCGGTGCTCGACCTCTTCGCCAACCCGGTCCCCACCAGCGTGCGGCTGGGCTGAGCCGGCGTCAGGCCCCCTGCGGCGGATGGGCGAGCAAGTCGGCGCGTTCGGCGAGGTAGCGCCCGAGCGGGATCACCGCGTCGGCCCGAGCCGGGTCCCAGCGCACGGCGACCTCTGCGGAACCGTCGGCGGCCGTCGCGAGGACCAACGGCGTGGTGCCGGATGCCGCGGCATCCGCCAGCGCACCGGGCTCGAGCTCGAGCGGCCGGGCGTCGAAGACGACCGTGGTCCCCTCGGCGATGCCGCCCTTGACGGCAGCCGCACGGTAGGCGCGCTGCTCGGCGACCGACTGGGCGATCACGCTCCTCCGCACGGGGCGCTCGGCGCGCACGACGCGGCCCGTCGCGTACAGCCGGCCCTCCGCGTCGAGGAGCAGCACCCCGAGTCGCCAGACGCGGCCGACCACCGCCATCCGCGCCGCACGGGGCAGGCCCATGACGCGGCGCTCCGGCACGTACTCGGCGAGCGTCTCGGTGCGAGCGGATGCCGCGGCGAGCTCGCGCACGGCCCGGTCGACGGCGTCGCGCGCGCGTGCCACCGCCGCCTCCGCCGCGGCATCCGTTGCAGCCATGCCTCGAGCCTACGAGCCCGGCGGCCGCCGAACGCTCAGCGCGTGCGCTCGATGAGGGCGAGCAGCGCCATGCCATAGGCCTCGGCCGGGTCGGGGTGCTCGAACCGGCGCGGCTGCCCGTCGAGCTCGATCTCGACCTCGAAGGCGTCGGCCAGGCGTCGCAGGACCCGGAACGTCGCGCGGAGCAACTCGCGCAACTGGTCCTCGCGGGGCAGCCACACGGCGTCGGCGAGCGCGACCGAGTCGAGCGCCCACTCGGTGGTGCCGTTGAACGCGAGGATCGTGCCCGTCGAGTAGCGACGGGTCTCGATCGTCATCTCGCTCACCGTGAAGGTGTCGGCCTCGACGTCGGCCTCGACGTTGCTCGGCAGGTCGAGCTGGAAGCGGTCGCCCGACTCGGGGTGCCACACGAGGCCCGCATCGCGCAGCCGGAGGGCGAGTTCGCGCGTGATCATCGCGGCGCCCCCGGCTCGGAAGGCCGCTCGCGCCGGTCGCGGCGGATCCGGGCGGGCCCCGCGGCGGCGCCGAACCCGATGAGCAGGATGCCGGCGAACACGAAGCCCCAGCGGGTGGTCGCGAACGCCGCGAGCACCAGCACGATCCCGGCCACGACGAGCACCCGCGCCACCGCCAGACGCGTACGCGGCGTGGCCCACCACCGGCCGAGCGCGCTCCGGATCACCGTCCCGCACCTCCGACGGCGAGCCGGGTGCCGGTGGCCTCCTCGGCGAAGTCCCACACGCGGGCGCCGATCCTCGGATCGCGCGTCGTGCGCGTGGGCGTGCCGAGCGCCGGCGGACCCTTGACCTCGTAGCGCGGCCCCCAGTACTGCCCGCCCTCGACGTCGTCGGCGGCGGCCGCGTGCACGATGACGTCGGCACCGCGGTGCTTGCCCTGCGCGATCGGCGCCTGCAGCGCATCGGCGAACCGGTCGAGGCGCGGCGGCTCGTTGACGCCCCGCACGCGCGGGGTCCGCCCCGAGATGGAGTAGCCGGGGTGGGCGAGGATGCTGTGCAGTCGCGGCGTGACCGACGCGGCGCCGACCTCCTCCGCGGCATCCGTCGCCGCACGCCGCAGGCGCCGGTCGAGTTCGAACGCGAGGGAGGCCGAGGCGATCTTCGACTGCGCGTAGGCCCGCCAGGGGTCGTACGAGCGGCGGAGCTGCAGGTCGTCGGTCCGGAACGTCGACAGGCGCGTCGAGATCGAGCCGATGGTGATGATCCGCGCGGCCGGCGCGAGGTGCGGCACCGTCCCGGCGAGCAGCGCGAAGTGCCCGAGGACGTTCGTCGCGAGCACGAGCTCGTGCCCGTCGACGCTCTCCATGCGGGTGGAGGGCGTGTGGACCATGCCCGCGTTCAGCACGACGACGTCGAGCGGCGCCCGGTCGAGCAGGTGGTCGACCGCGGCCGAGACGGAGTCGAGCGACGAGACGTCGATGACGAGGACCTCGACGGATGCCGCGGGCACCCGCGCGCGGATCGCGGCGACCGCAGCGGCGAGCCGCTCCGGCCGACGACCGGACAGCACGACGTGGGCGCCCGCGCGGGCGAGGCGTGCCGACGTGAAGAACCCGAGGCCCGCGTTGGCGCCCGTGACGAGCACGGTGCGGCCCGCCTGCGACGGCACCGGCGTCGGGTACCAGCTCACAGCTCGTCCGACCCCCCGCTGCCGGCGAGCTCCTCGTGGTGCTGGATCACCTCGGCGACGACGAAGTTGAACCACTTCTCGGCGAACGCGGGGTCGAGGTGGGCGTCCTCGGCGAGCGCGCGGAGCCGCGCGATCTGCCGCTTCTCGCGGTCGGGGTCGCTGGGGGGCAGCCCGTGCCTGGCCTTCAGCCGGCCGACCTGCTGGGTGAACTTGAAGCGCTCGGCGAGCAGGTGGATGAGGGCCGCGTCGATGTTGTCGATGCTCGAGCGGATGCCGAGCAGTTCGCTCATCGCGGCGTCGCGTTCGTCGACGGCGCCGCCGACCCCCGGCACCTGGGGTGCGGGGGCGGTGGCGGAGTCGGGGGTCTCGGCGTTCATGATTCGACCCTACGGCGTGTCAGGCTCCGTCGCTCCCGACGGCCGAACGGAACGCGCGCAGCCGAAGGCTGTTGCCGACCACGAACACGCTCGAGAAGGCCATCGCGGCCCCGGCGAGCATCGGGTTCAGCAGGCCCAGCGCCGCGAGCGGGATCGCCGCGACGTTGTACGCGAACGCCCAGAACAGGTTTCCCTTGATGACGCGCAGCGTGCGTCGTGACAGCCGGATCGCGTCGACCGCGGCAAGCAGGTCGCCGCGCACGAGCGTCAGGTCGGCCGCCTCGATGGCGACGTCGCTGCCGGTGCCCATGGCGATGCCGAGGTCGGCCTGCGCGAGCGCCGCGGCGTCGTTGACGCCGTCGCCCACCATCGCGACCGTGCGGCCCTCGCCCTGCAGGCGCGAGACCACGGCCACCTTGTCGGCCGGCAGCACCTGGGCGATCACGCGGTCGATGCCGACCTCGGCGGCGACCTGGCGCGCCACGGTCTCGTTGTCGCCCGTCAGCAGGATCGGCTCGAGACCCAGCCCTCGCAGACGCGCGACCGCATCGGCGCTCGTGGGCTTGATGGCGTCGGCGACCGTGAGCGCGCCGCGCACGACGCCGTCCCACGCGACGACGACGGCGGTGCGGCCTCCGCCCTCCGCCTCGGCGACGGATGCCGCGACGCGGGCGTCGGGCTCGATCGACCACTCGGCGAGCAACGCGGGCCGGCCGGCGAGCACGAGGTGCCCGTCGACGACGCCGTGCACGCCGAGTCCGGGCCGGTTCTCGAAGGACTCCGGCGCGGGCAGGGCGCCCACCCGCGCGGCTGCGCCGTCGGCGATGGCCTTCGCGATCGGGTGCTCCGAGGCGTGCTCGAGCGCGCCCGCGAGGCGCAGCAGCTCGGCCTCGTCGACGCCGTCGGCCGGGTGCACGCTCGCGAGTGACATCCGCCCGCTCGTGACCGTGCCCGTCTTGTCGAGCACGATCGTGTCGGCGCGACGCGTGGACTCGAGGACCTCCGGGCCCTTGATGAGCACGCCGAGCTGGGCGCCGCGACCGGTGCCGACGAGCAGTGCCGTCGGGGTGGCGAGGCCGAGCGCGCAGGGGCACGCGATGATGAGCACCGCGACCGCGGCCGTGAAGGCCGCCGCGATCGGGAACCCGCCGCCGATCCAGGCGCCGAGCGTGCCGACGGCGATGAGGATCACGATCGGGACGAACACGCTCGCGACCCGGTCGGCGAGGCGCTGCACCTCGGCCTTGCCGGCCTGGGCGTCCTCGACGAGCCGCGCCATCTGCGCGAGCTGCGTGTCGGCGCCGACTCGCGTGGCGCGGACGACCAGCCGCCCGCCCGCATTGACGGTCGCGCCGACGACGGCGTCGCCGGCCTCGACCTCCACGGGCACCGACTCGCCGGTGACGAGCGAGGCGTCGACGGCGCTCCGGCCGTCGACGACGACGCCGTCGGTGGCGATCTTCTCGCCCGGGCGGACGACGAACTCGTCGCCGACTGCGAGCTCCTCGACCGGGACGCGGGTCTCGACGCCGCCCCGCAGCACCGCGACGTCCTTCGCGCCGAGCTCGAGCAGGGCTCGGAGCGCCGCACCGGCGGCGCGCTTGGAGCGCTTCTCGAGGTACCGGCCGAGCAGGATGAACATCGTGACGCCCGCGGCGACCTCGAGGTAGAGGTTGGCCGCACCGTCGCTCGGGGCGACGGTCAGCTCGAAGGCGTGCACCATGCCGGGCTCGCCCGCGGTGCCGAGGAACAGCGCGTAGAGCGACCAGAGGAACGCCGACGTCACGCCGAGCGAGACGAGGGTGTCCATCGTGGCGGCGCCGTGCCGCAGGTTGACGAGCGCCGCGCGGTGGAAGGGCCAGGCCGCCCACGTGACCACCGGCGCGGCGAGCGCCAGCGACGCCCACTGCCAGTACGTGAACTGCAGGGCCGGGATCATCGAGATGAGGATGACCGGCACCGAGAGCACGAGCGACGCGATGAGCCGGGTGCGCAGGGAGCGCAGCTCGACGTCGGCGCGCGACTCGGCGGGCGTGCCGCCGTCACCGGCGCCCGATGCCCCCGGGCCGGCGGGCGGTGCCGGCACCGTCGCGCGGTACCCGGCCGCCTCGACCGCGGCGATGAGCTCGGCCTGGTCGACGCCCTCGGGGGCGGCGACGCGCGCCTTCTCGGTCGCGTAGTTCACGGTGGCGCTCACGCCGTCGAGCTTGTTCAGCTTCTTCTCGATGCGCATGGCGCACGACGCGCAGGTCATGCCGCCGATCTCGAGCTCGACGACGCGCTCGGGCGAGGTGGTGACGTCCGTCATCAGTGGCCCTCCCCGTGCGCGGCGCCCTCGTGGTCGTGCGAAGCGCCGGCTGCGGCATCCGTCGACCCGGCCGTCGCAGTCAGCACGAAGGGCACCGAGCGCACGACCCCGTCGAGCTGCAGGTCGAGGTAGAGCAGGTAGCGGCCGGCCGTGGGCGCGGTCGCCATGAAGGAGATCTCCGGGCCGGGCTCGGTGACGCCGCCGGGCTCGCCCATCGGGTGCACGTGGAGGTAGGCGAGGTCGCCCTGGCGCAGCGCCACGAGGTGGCCGTAGGCACCGAGGTACGGCTCGAGCGTCGTGACGGGCTCGCCGTCGCGGGTCACCGTGAAGGTGAGGTCCCTCTCGCCGCCCGCGACGAGCCCGCCGTCGAGTTCGACGGTGATGCCGTCGACGGTGTTCGAGGTGACGTCGGCGGTGCGCGCGCCGGGGACGAAGTCGCCCGCGACATCGACCGTGCTCGTGAGCGTGACGGTCTCGCCGTGCTCGCTCGGGGCGAAGTCGGCGAAGACGCGGTAGGTGCCCGCGGCGTCGAAGGCGAACGGGACGGCCCAGCCGCCCTCGCCGTCGGTCTCGGGGTGCACGTGACGGAAGTTCGCGCCGTCGGTGCGCACCACGATGAGGTGGAGCGCCTTGTCGTGCGAGATCTCGTACTCGGTGACGGGCTCGCCCGAGGCGTCCGTCAGCCGGAAGGCGATCTCGCCGTCGGCGCCGGCCGCGGCCGGCGCGGTCAGGTCGGTCAGGGTGTAGCCGGAGTGCGAGACCGTGAGGCCGCGCACGTCGTCGGCGGATGCCGCGGCGCCGGCGTGAGCGCCGAGGCCGGGTTCGGTGGTGTCCATGTGATCGTCCTCGTTCGAGGTCCATGCGGCCGAGGCGTCGGCCGGGATGACGAGCGGGGCCGCGACGAGCGCGGCGGTGAAGACCGCCGCCGCACCCGCCGCGAAGAGCCCCAGCCTGGTCGCCGCGTTCATGTCGGACCGTCCGGTCAGACGCGCACGGCGGAGTAGCCGGCCTCCTCGACCGCGGCGATCACGCCGGCGTCGTCGAGTTCGGCCGGTGCGGTGATCGATAGGGTGCCGGCTGCGGCGGACACGGTGATGTCCGTCACTCCGGCGATCTGCTCGACCTCTTCGCGCACCGACAGCTCGCAGTGGCCGCAGGTCATTCCGGTCACCTGGTACTCGCGCTGCGTCATCTCGTTCTCCTCTGGTCGGATCGGGTTCGATGATACCCGGATGGGGTACCTGTACTGAACATAGTACCCCATGGGGGTATTCCCCGCTGGGCGTCGGCGCCACGGATGGGAGATGATCGAGCCGACCACGGGCTCGATGCCCGGGCACGCCCGTCGAGAGGACCGCCCCGTGAACCTGCTCATGATCATCGTCGGCGCAGTGCTCGCCGCCGCCGGAACCGTCTGGACGCTGCAGGGCATCGGGATCCTGCCCGGATCGGTGATGTCCGGGGTCACGATGTGGGCCGTCATCGGCCCGATCGTGGCCGTCCTCGGGATCGCCCTGCTGTGGGCGGGACTGGTCCGCCGCCGACGCTCGCGCTGAGCCCCGCGTCCGTCCCCGGCTGCGCGCAGCGAACGGCCCCGCGGGCAGCGCAACGGGGGCGGATGCCGGACCCGAAGTCCGTGGCATCCGCCCCCGTCGTGCCGGCGACGAGGCCAGGGCAGGCGTTCCCACCCCGTCGCAGCTGTTCCCGCCGGCCGCTCGCTCCCCCTGCGGCGAGCGGCCGGCGGAGCCTAGTGGCTCACCGCCTTCTCGGCACCGAGGCCGGTGAGCGACCGCACCTCCATCTCGGACTGCTTGATCGGGTCCTCGCGACGCTTGTCGAGCACGCTCACGATCCAGCCGAGGAGGAAGGCCAGCGGGATCGAGATGATGCCCGGGTTCGACAGCGGGAAGATCGCGAAGTCGATCGCCTCGGTCTTGAGCATCGACGTCTCCGAGCCCGACACCACGGGCGAGAACGCGATCAGCACGATCGCCGAGATGAGGCCGCCGTACATGCTCCAGAGGGCGCCGCGGGTCGTGAAGCCCTTCCAGAACAGCGAGTAGACGATCGTCGGCAGGTTCGCCGACGCGGCCACCGCGAAGGCGAGCGCCACGAGGAACGCGACGTTCTGCCCGTTCGCGCCGATGCCGCCGATGATCGCGACCACGCCGATGATGACCACCGTACGGCGCGCCACCTTCACCTCGGCGCCCGGCTCGGGCTTGCCCTTCTTCACGACCGACGCGTAGATGTCGTGCGCGAACGAGGCCGCCGCGGTGATCGTGAGGCCGGCGACGACCGCGAGGATCGTCGCGAACGCGACCGCCGAGATCAGTCCGAGCAGCAGCGGACCGCCGAGCGAGAACGCCAGGAGCGGTGCGGCAGAGTTCGGACCGCCCGGCGCCGCCGCGATGACCTCGGGGCCGACGAGGGCCGCCGCGCCGTAGCCGAGCACCAGCGTGAAGACGTAGAAGATGCCGATGAGCCAGATGGCCCAGACGACCGACTTGCGGGCCTCCTTCGCGGTCGGGACCGTGTAGAAGCGCATCAGGACGTGCGGCAGGGCGGCGGTGCCGAGCACGAGGGCCAGGCCGAGCGAGATGAAGTCGATCTTGCTGAGCTCGGAGACGCCGTACTTGAGGCCCGGGTCGAGGATCGCCGGGTTGCCCGTGGCCTCGACGGCGCGGTCGAGCAGGCCCGAGAAGTCGAAGCCGTTGAGGGCGAGCACCCAGACCGTCATCACGCCGGCGCCGGCGATGAGCAGCACGGCCTTGATGATCTGCACCCAGGTGGTGCCCTTCATGCCGCCGACGAGCACGTACAGGATCATCAGCGCGCCGACCACCGTGATCACGACGGCCTGGCCGACCTGGTCGCCGACGCCGAGCAGCAGCGACACCAGCCCGCCCGCCCCGGCCATCTGGGCCAGCAGGTAGAAGAAGCACACCACGAGCGTCGTGGTGGCCGCCGCGATGCGCACGGGGCGCTGCTTGAGGCGGAAGGACAGGACATCGGCCATCGTGAACTTGCCCGTGTTGCGGAGCAGCTCGGCCACGAGCAGCAGGGCGACGAGCCACGCGACGAGGAAGCCGATCGAGTAGAGGAACCCGTCGTAGCCGTTGATCGCGATGGCACCGACGATGCCGAGGAACGAGGCCGCCGACAGGTAGTCGCCCGCGATGGCGGAGCCGTTCTGGCCGCCCGTGAACGAGCGTCCGGCCGCGTAGTAGTCGGCGGCGGTCTTGTTGTTCCGGCTGGCGCGGAAGACGATCACCATGGTGATCGCGACGAACGCGCCGAAGATCGCGATGTTGAGCCAGGGCTCGCCGGGCGACGAGGCGGCGGCTTCGAATCGGAGCATCATCGGGCCACCCCCTCGTTGCGGTCGAGGAAGACGCCGGTCTCGATCTCCTCGCGGATGCGCTCCGCCTTCGGGTCGAGGTGCTTGTTGGCGAAGTGGACGTACCACATCGTCACGGCGAACGTGGTGACCACCTGTGCCAGGCCGAGGAGCATCGCCACGTTGATGCTCCCGAAGACGCGGGTCGACATGAAGTCGACCGCGTAGACGGCCAGCAGCACGTAGGCGAGGTACCAGACCAGGCACGCGGCGAGCACGGGGAAGACGAAGCTCCGGTGCGTCCGGCGGAGCTCCTGGAATTCTGGCGATTGCTGCACTGCGGGATAGTCGACGTGGCTCAGGTCGACGTCCGCGCTCAGGGCCTCGTTGCCCATGGCGTCTCTCCTTCGAGGGGGTGCGGCGGGGCCGTGGCCCGCGTCGCTGCGGTCGCGATTCGTCAATGCTGACCAAGCGGATGCCGCCGCGGGGGCGTCGACCGCTCGTCGTCGGTGAGCGGCACGAGCGGTGCGACGAACGGCGGGGCACGGCGACGAACGACGGCTAGTGTGACGTGCATGCCCGAGTCGATGCTGCTCGCCGCCGCCGTCGGCGTCGTCGCGGGCGCCCTGGCCGTCGGCGTCGTCGTGCTCCTGCGCCGCCTCGCCCTGCAGTCGAGGGAGCTGGGCACCGACGCCGAGCGCGCGACGTACGAGACGCTGCACCGGGCCTCCAGCGCGGCGAAGCACCTGCGCGGCGACATGACGGCGGCCGAGGCCGCGCGCGCCGCGAGGCACCTGCGGGCCATGCTCGGGGCCGACACGGTGGCGCTCGTGATGACCGGCGGGCCGGTCGCGGTCGACGGCGACGAGGCCCTGCTCCAGGCGGCCGCGCGGCTGGCGGCGGAGGTCGTCGACGCGGGACGGCCCGACGTCGTGCGACGGCTCGCGTCCCCGTCCGGCGAGACGGATGCCGCGGCCGCGCCGATCCGCGCGGGCGGTGAGGTGGCGGGGGCCGTGGTCGCCTTCGCGCCCCGGGTGCGCGCCGGCCTCGTGCGCGCCACGGGCGAGGTCGCGGAGTGGGTCGCGGCGCAGGTGGAGCTCGGCGAACTCGACGCCTCCCGGGCCGCGCTGGCCGAGCTCGAGGTGCGCGCGCTCCGCGCCCAGATCAGCCCGCACTTCATCTACAACTCGCTCAACGCGATCGCGTCGTTCATCAACACCGACCCGGCGAAGGCCCGCGACCTGGTGCTCGAGTTCGCCGACTTCACCCGGTACTCCTTCCGGCGCGCGGGCGATTTCACGACCGTCGCCGAGGAACTGCGCTCGATCGACTCGTACCTCAAACTCGAGCGGGCGCGGTTCGGGGAACGCCTGCGCGTGACCCTGCAGGTGGCGCCCGAGGTGCTCTCGACGGTGATCCCGTTCCTGTCGATGCAGCCGCTCGTCGAGAACGCGGTGCGTCACGGGCTCGAGGCCAAGGAGGGCGGCGGCCGGATCACGATCACGGCCCAGGATGCGGGCGCGTTCGCCGAGATCTCCGTCGAGGACGACGGCGTGGGCATCGACCCCGAGCGGCTCGCCGACGTGCTCGCGGGCGGCCCGCCCGGCGAGCACGTCGGACTGCGGAACGTCGACGCCCGGCTCCGGCAGGTCTACGGCGACGAGCACGGACTGGTCGTCGAGACGAACGTCGGCGCCGGCACGCTCGTGCGCATGCGGGTGCCGAAGTCGCAGCCCGGTCGCGCCGCGGCATCCGCCGAACCCGATGGGAGACTGGTGCCGTGATCTCGGTCCTCATCGCCGACGACGAGCAGCCCGCCGTGGACGAGCTCGCCTTCCTGCTCGGCCAGGATCCGCGGGTCGGCGTGATCCACCGGGCGACCTCCGGTTCCGAGGCCATCCGCATCCTCACGCGCGAGCGCGTCGACGCCGCCTTCCTCGACATCCACATGCCCGGACTCTCCGGCTTCGACCTGGCGCGAGCGCTCCAGCGCTTCGAGCACCGTCCGGCGTTCGTCTTCGTGACCGCCGACGAGGAGGGGGCGCTCGAGGCGTTCGACCTCGCCGCCGTCGACTACCTCCTCAAGCCCGTGCGCAGCGAGCGCCTGCAGCGCTCCGTGACCCGCGTGGTCGAGGCCATGGGCCAGGCGCAGGCGACGGATGCCGCACCCGCGCGTCCCGAGACGATCGCCGTCACCCTCGGCGGGACCACCCGGATGATCCGCCGCGATGACGTTCGGTACGTCCAGGCCCAGGGCGACTACGCCCGGCTGCACACCGACGAGGCGAGCTACCTCGTGCGCGTGCCCATGTCCGACCTCGAACGGCAGTGGGCCGACGCGGGCTTCGTCCGCGTCCATCGCTCCTACCTGGTCGCCCTCCCGCACGTCACCCGGGCACGGCTCAGCGGCGAGCGCCCGACGATCGCCGTGGGCCAGGCGGAGCTGCCGGTGAGCCGGCGCCTGCTGCCCGGACTGCGGGACCGGCTCGACCAGGCGACCCCGCGGGCCCGGCCGTGAGCGGTGACGGATCCGACGTCCCGCCGCCCCGGGTGCGCGTCACGGCGCCCCGGACCGGCGCGGCCGGACGCGCCCCGGGCGCGGGACGGGCGACCGCTCGCGGCGCGACGTCCGCTCGCGACGACCCGGGAGACGTGCGGGCGGTGTACGTGCGCTCCCTCATCCGATCGCAGCTTCGTCTCGCACTGATCTGCGCCGCGGGATTCGCGATCGCCACCGCCGTGTTCGCGACCGCCGTCGCCCTGGTGCCCGGGCTCGACGAGTCGTTCGTCGCCGGCGTGCCGGTCTCGTGGCTGCTCCTCGGCTTCGGCGTGTACCCGCTGGCGATCACCATCGGCGTCCTGTACGTGCGCACGGCCTCGCGCAACGAGGCGCGGTACCGCTCGCTCGCGGAGGAGACGTGAATCCCGCGATCGGCTACGCGGCGATCGTCGCGGTCGCGCTCGTCTCGGTGCTGATCGGGTTCTACGGGCTGCGCATCTCGCGCACGACGAGCGACTTCTACGTCGCCAGCCGGACCGTGCCGCCGTGGTGGAACGCCTCGGCGATCGGCGGCGAGTACCTGTCGGCGGCGTCGTTCCTCGGCATCGCCGGCCTCATCCTGCTCACGGGGACCAGCGCCATGTGGTTCCCGATCGGCTACACGGCCGGCTACCTGATGCTGCTGCTGTTCGTCGCAGCGCCACTGCGCCGCTCCGGCGCGTACACGATCCCCGACTTCACCGAGGCGCGACTGGAGTCGGCGGCGGTGCGACGCGTCACGAGCGTGCTGGTCGTCGTGATCGGCTGGCTGTACATCGTGCCGCAGCTCCAGGGTGCGGCGCTCACGGTGCGGATCACCACCGGGCTGCCGAGCTGGGTCGGCTCGCTCGCGGTCGCCGTGCTGGTCGCCGCCGTGGTCGCCGCCGGCGGCATGCGCGCCATCACGTTCGTGCAGGCGTTCCAGTTCTGGCTGAAGCTCGCGGCGATCGCGATCCCCGTGATCGCGCTCCTCCTGGTCACCGGCGCAGTCGAGCCGGAGCTGCCTCCGGCGCAGGCGTTCCCGGCCGCCGACGGTCCCGGCGGCCTCGACCTCTACCGCACCGGGTCGCTCATGGTGGCGCTGCTGCTCGGCACGCTCGGCCTGCCGCACGTGCTCGTGCGGTTCTACACGAACCCCGACGGCCCGGCCGCCCGGCGCACGACCGTCATCGTGCTCGTGCTGCTGTCGGTCTTCTACGCGTTCCCCACGCTGTTCGGGCTGTTCGGGCGCGCCTTCGCCCCCGACCTCGCCACCGCCGGCGACGCCGACGCCCTCGTGCTCGTGCTCCCCGACCGGCTCGTGCCCGGGCCATGGGGCGACCTGCTCACGGCGCTCGTGATCGGCGGCGCGTTCGCGGCGTTCCTGTCCACGTCGTCGGGGCTCGTGGTCTCGGTGGCCGGCGTGATCTCGCAGGACCTCCTCGGCGGCAGCGTGCGCGGTTTCCGGATCGCGGCGTTCGCCTCGACGGCGGTGCCGCTGCTCGTGGCGTTCCTCACGGAGCCCGTCGGCCTCGCGGGCAGCGTGGGGCTCGTCTTCGCGTTCACCGCCGCCACGCTCTGCCCGGTGCTGCTGCTCGGCATCTGGTGGCGCGGGCTGACGGCGCGCGGCGCGATCGCGGGCATGGCCACCGGCGCGGTCCTCTCGGGGGCCGCGATCCTGGCGGGCGCGGCCGGCACCGCGCCCTCCCCCGCGGTCCGTGCGCTCGTCGAGCAGCCGGCGGCGTGGACCGTCCCGGTCGCCGTGCTCGTGACCGTCGTCGTCTCGCGCGCCGATCGTCGGAGGGCGCCGCGGGGGGCGGACGCGTTCCTCGCCCGCCTCCACCTCCCGGAGCAGCATCCCGGAGCGTGAGCGCGGCCGGGATGCCGTCAGCCGGCGGCGACGCCCCGAGCCGACCGCTCGACCGGCCGGTCGCCCCACGCGGCGAGCCGCGCGAGGAGCCCGGCGCGCACCCCGGGCCACTCGTCGACGAGGATCGAGTACAGCGCCGTATCGCGCCACGTGCCGTCGGGTCGGCGGACGGCGCGACGGTGCACGCCCTCGAACGTCGCCCCGAGCTTCGCGATCGCCGCGCGCGAACGGGCGTTCACGGCATCGGCCTTGAGGACGACCCTGCCGAAGCCGTGGTCGAACGCGAGCCCGAGCATCAGCAGCTTGGCCTCGGGGTTCACCGCCGTGCCCCACACGCGCGGATCGAACCCCGTCCACCCGATCTCGGCGGACTCGTTCGCGAGGTCGAGTGCCCCGAGCTTCGACACGCCGACGACCGCGCCGTCATCCGGCCCGCCCCGCAGGCGCACCACGAACGGCAGGCCGTCCTCGGCGGGCGTGTACGAGCGCCGCACGAACGCGGCGAACGCGGCCGCGTCGGCGGGCAGGCCCGACGGGCCGCCCGAGAACCCGCCCGCGAAGACCTCCGGGCGACGGATGGCGACCTCGAGCTCGGGCACGTCGGCCTCGACGATCGGGGCGAGGACGACGAACCGGCCGGCGAGCGGCTCGTAGGGGGGACGCTCGGCGGGCATACGGCGAGTCTCCCATGCGGTCCGGTCCCGCGAGGACGCGACCGCCCTGCCCGCGGCGTCGCCGCCGGACGGGCGGGCCGGAGCGCTCAGTCGAGCAGGTCGTGCAGCTGCACGATCTCGTCGCGGCCGGGGCCGACGCCGATCGCCGAGAACCGGGCCCCCGACATCGCCTCGAGCTCGCGGACGTAGCTCTGCGCGTTGGCGGGCAGGTCGGAGAACTCGCGGGCACCCGAGATGTCCTCGGTCCACCCCGGGAACTCCTCGTACACGGGCTTGGCGTGGTGGAAGTCGGACTGCGAGACCGGCACCTCCTCCATGATCACGCCGTCGACGTCGTACGCGACGGCGACCGGGATGCGGTCGAGGCCCGTGAGCACGTCGAGCTTCGTGAGCACGAAGTCGGTCACGCCGTTGATGCGGGCGGTGTACCGGGCGATCGGCGCGTCGTACCATCCGGTGCGGCGGCGACGGCCGGTGGTCGTGCCGAACTCGTGGCCCTTGTCGGCGAGGAACTCGCCCGACTCGTCGAACAGCTCGGTCGGGAACGGTCCGGAGCCGACGCGGGTCGTGTACGCCTTGACGATGCCGATGACGCGGTCGATGCGGTTCGGCGCGACGCCCGAACCCGTGACCGCGCCGCCCGAGGTCGCGTTCGACGACGTGACGAACGGGTACGTGCCGTGGTCGACGTCGAGCATGGTCGCCTGGCCGCCCTCGAACAGCACGGTCTCGCCCGCCTCGAGCGCGCGGTGCAGGAGCAGCGACGTGTCGGTCACCATCGGCCGCAGCCGCTCGGTGTAGCCGAGCAGGTCGTCCACGACCTCGTCGACCCCGATCGCGCGCCGGTTGTAGACCTTGACGAGCAGGTGGTTCTTCTGGTCGAGCGCACCCTCGACCTTCTGGCGGAGGATGTTCTCGTCGAAGAGGTCCTGCATGCGGATGCCGACCCGGTTGATCTTGTCGGCGTAGCTCGGGCCGATGCCGCGCCCGGTCGTGCCGATCTGACGCTTGCCGAGGAACCGCTCGGTGACCTTGTCGAGCGTGCGGTGGTACTGGGTGATGACGTGGGCGTTCGCCGAGATGCGCAGCTTCGACGTGTCGACGCCGCGGGTCTCCAGCCCCTCGATCTCCTCGAAGAGCACCTCGATGTCGACGACGACGCCGTTCGAGATGACGGGGGTGACGCCCGGGGTGAGGATGCCGCTCGGGAGCAGGTGGAGCGCGTACTTCTCGTCGCCGACGACGACCGTATGCCCGGCGTTGTTGCCGCCGTTGAACTTGACGACGTAGTCGAGGCGCGAGGCGAGCAGGTCGGTCGCCTTGCCCTTGCCCTCGTCACCCCACTGCGCGCCGATCAGTACGACTGCGGGCATGTCAGTCCTCTCCTGCCGCGTCGGCGGCGGTCGGTTCGGCGACGGGGTCGCCGGTGCGGGCCTCGGTGTCGACGGCCGGCGCGAACAGCGCGGCCGAGGCACCGACGACGGTGATGACCTGGGTGGGGGTGAACTCCGACGCGATGCGCGCGGGCGCCTCGGCGTCGGCGGCTTCGAGGTCGGACGCGGCGCGGTCGGCGCGGTCGGCGAGCCCGAGTCGCGCGGCCGCGCGACGCTCGGCGTCGAGCGCGCGGTGGTAGGCGCGGTTGGGCTCCTCCGACCAGCGGACGGGGTCGCCGGCGCGCCATCCGCTCGCCTGCAGCTGCGCACGGGCGAGGTCGACCGCGACGACGGCGTACGCGAACGCGTCGAGCGCGCGACCCTCCGAGTCGGCGAGGTCCGCCAGTTCGGCCCAGGCGAGCGGCGAGCCAGGGTGCTCGGTCACGACTCCCGCGACATCCGCGCGGTCGGCTCCGGTCAGCGCCTGCCTGACCTCGGGTTCGTCGGCGAGCACCGCCTCGGCCTCCGGTGGGGTCTGTTCCTGAGTCACACTCAACCGTAACGCATGGGGTTTCCGCGGCACGGGAGCGCGATGGTGCGACCGCGGGACGGCACGTCAGCGTGCGACGACCGGCTCGACGGCGGCGAGCGCCGGACCGAGCCCGAGGTCGACGAGCACGATCCGTCCGGCGTACGCGGCACCCGGGGGCTGCAGCAGCCCCGCCTTCACCGCGCCCATGGTCACGGTGACGTCGGCGCGCAGCACGGTCGGGTCGGGCACGCTGCCGTCATCGGGCGAGATGCCGCTCGGCACGTCGACGGCGACCACGAGCGGATGCCGCGGGGCGCCGTCGTCGCCTTCGACCCACTTCGGCCCGAACAGACCGAGGACGCGGGAGACCACGTCGCGGCTCCGACCGCGCAGCGCAGGGTTCGCGGCGGCGCCGATACCGAGGATGCCGTCGACGATGACGTCGGCGAGGCGCACGACCCGGTCGAACTCCTCCGGGTCGGCGTGGGGGTCGAGGGCGGTCGCGCCGGCCGCCCGGGCGGCTTCGGCGCCCTCCTCGTGCAGGCTCGAGCCGGTCGCGACGATCCGCACGTCGGCGCCGCGCTCGGCGAGGCGGGCCGCCGCGAACAGCGCATCGCCGCCGTTGTCGCCCGACCCGGCGAGGACCACGACGGTCGGCCCGGCTGCGGCATCCGGTGCCTGCGACGCCTCGGGGAGGTTGAGGATCCGGGCGATCTCCTCGCCGAGCGCGGCGGACGCGCGCTGCATGAGCGGCTCCCCCGCCTCGAGCAGCGGGCGCTCGGCCGCGCGGACCTGCTCGGACGTGTACCCCTCCTGCGGAGACGGCGCGTCCCGTCCCGATACCTCGGCGCTCACGTCTCGACCCTACGCCGCGGCAACCGCTCGCCCCGTTGCTTTTCTCAGGAGCCGAGGGCCGGAACGCGCCCGTTCTAAGGAAGACACGCCCACGAATGCGGCGACTCGCCGAAATCCTCCTGAGAAGGGAAATGCGTGAGGGGCCGGGCCCGAAGGCCCGACCCCTCACGGTCGATGGTTCAGCGCGTCACTTGACGACGTTGAAGGCGTTGACGTTGCCGGCTCCGTAGAAGCCGTTGCGGTCGCCGCCCGTGCACGTCGCGGGCCAGCCGGGACGCGGCTCGTAGACGCCGTCCGGGCACTCGAGCGCGGTCGCGGTGCGCTCGAGGTAGGAAGCGAGCTGGCCGACCTTCAGGTCGGGGTGCGCCGAGAGCGCGAGCGCCGCGACGCCGGCCGCGTGCGGGCCGGCCATCGAGGTGCCCTGCTTCCAGCCCCAGCCGTCGCCGTTCTTCGCGCTCCAGGTGGTGGACAGGATCGCGTCGGTGATGGTCGACGACGCGCCGCCGGTGCGGAAGCGCGTGTCGCCGCCGGGGGCGGTGACGTCGACGACGCCCTGGCCGTACGACGAGTAGTAGCTCTTCTGCTCGGTGGGGCCGACGGCCGAGACGGTCACCACGCCAGGCGCCTCAGCGGGGAGGTCGCGGCATGCGCCGTTGATGGTGCGGTCCTCGACGGGGAAGCTGCCGTCGTTGGGGCTGCCGTCGTCGATGAACTTGTGCTGCAGGTCGACGTTGCTGTTGCCCGCCGACGCGACCGTCAGCGTGCCCTTCGACTGCGAGTAGCTGATCGCGCGCTGCACGGCCAGCCAGACCGGGCGCTGCCGCTCGTCGTTCACGCAGTTGAACTCCCACGGGTCGATGTAATAGCTGTTGTTCGTGATCGGCATGCCGTGGTCGGCGGCCCACAGGAACCCGCAGATCGCGGCCTCGGGGTAGATGTAGCCGTCGTCGTTCACGACCTTGACCGAGGCGACCTTCACGCCCGGCGCGACGCCGGCGATGCCGACGCCGTTGATCGCCGCCGCGATGGTGCCGGCGACGTGCGTGCCGTGGTCGGAGGTCGTCGGGTTCCAGGCCGCCACGCTCGTGTCGGCGACCCCGCCGATGCACGACGCGCTCTGGTCGAACGCGATCTGCGACGCGAGGTCGGGGTGAGTCGACGAGATGCCCGAGTCGAGCACGCCGACCACGACGGAGGAGTCACCGGTCGTCACGGCGTGCGCTTCGGGCACGTCGATCTGCTCCATGTCCCACTGGGAGTTCCAGTAGGGCTCGCCGGTCGGGTCGCCCGCCGCGTCGAGGTCGGACTCGTCGAGCGCGGCGACGGTCTCGTCCTCGATCAGCTCGGTGCCGAGTCCGTCGGTCGAGGCGACCGACTGCACGCCGGCGCCCCGGACCGCGGTCTCGAACGCGGTGTTCGTCGACGACGCGACGAGCACGCCGATCTGGTCGTAGCTGGCGACGACGGTGCCGCCGGCCGCCGCGACGCGTGCCGCCGCGGCCTTCGTGTTCGCGCCCTGGGGCGCGAGCACGAGGTAGGTGCTCTCGGGGCCGGCCGCGACGGCGGGCACGGCGGCTGCCGTCCCGACCAGTCCCACGGCCAGGGCGACGGCGGATGCCGCGCCGATCACCTTGTGGTTCCTCATCCTGTCTCCGTTTTCGAGAGGGTGGAGTTCCGCCGATCGGGTCGGCCGGCGGACCCGGCTCGTCCAGTGGTTGCGACGCGGCGGCGACGATGGCGCCACGCGACCGGTGAGGGCGAGCCTACCCACGTCCTCCCCCATTCGGGGGACCTTCCGCGGCGGGCGCGCGGCGGGTCGGCGAGTCGTCATGCGAACGCGAGGGATCCACGGCTCCCGTAGGCTGGAGGCCATGTCGAAGGTCCTCACCTCCCTGCCCGCCGGCGAGCGCGTCGGCATCGCCTTCTCGGGAGGTCTCGACACCTCCGTGGCGGTCGCGTGGATGCGTGAGAAGGGCGCCGTCCCCTGCACCTACACCGCCGACCTCGGCCAGCCCGACGAGCCCGACGTCGAGGCCGTCCCGGGCCGCGCGCTCGAGTACGGCGCCGAGATCAGCCGGCTGGTCGACGTGAAGACCGCACTCGTCGAGGAGGGGCTGGTCGCGCTGCAGTGCGGCGCGTTCCACATCCGCTCCGGCGGCAAGACCTACTTCAACACGACGCCCCTCGGCCGCGCGGTGACGGGCACGCTGCTCGTGCGCGCCATGATGGAGGACGACGTCGACATCTGGGGCGACGGCTCCACCTACAAGGGCAACGACATCGAGCGGTTCTACCGCTACGGCCTGCTCGCGAACCCGCGCCTGCGCATCTACAAGCCGTGGCTCGACAGCGCGTTCGTGACCGAGCTCGGCGGCCGCACCGAGATGAGCCAGTGGATGCAGGCGCGCGACCTGCCCTACCGGGCCTCGGTCGAGAAGGCCTACAGCACGGATGCCAACATCTGGGGCGCCACGCACGAGGCGAAGAAGCTCGAGGACCTCGACGCCGGCATGACGCTCGTGGAGCCCATCATGGGCGTGCGCTTCTGGGACGAGTCGGTCGCGATCGAGGCCGAGGACGTCACGGTCCGCTTCGTCGAGGGCCGCCCGGTCGCGCTGAACGGCGTCGAGTTCGACGACCCGGTCGAGCTGGTGCTCGAGGCGAACCGCATCGGCGGTCGCCACGGCCTCGGCATGAGCGACCAGATCGAGAACCGGATCATCGAGGCGAAGTCCCGCGGCATCTACGAGGCGCCCGGGATGGCGCTGCTGCACATCGCCTACGAGCGCCTGCTGAACGCGATCCACAACGAGGACACCGTCGCGAGCTACCACAACGAGGGGCGCCGCCTCGGCCGCCTCATGTACGAGGGCCGCTGGCTCGACCCGCAGTCGCTCATGCTTCGCGAGTCGATCGTGAAGTGGGTGGCCTCCGCCGTGACCGGGGAGGTGACGCTGCGCCTGCGCCGCGGCGACGACTACACCATCCTGAACACCGCGGGCCCGGCCCTCAGCTACCACCCCGACAAGCTCTCCATGGAGCGCGTCGGCGACCAGGCGTTCGGCCCCGAGGATCGCATCGGCCAGCTCACCATGCGCAACCTCGACATCGCCGACTCTCGCGCCCGCCTCGAGCAGTACGCCGAGCTCGGCATCGTGGGCGGCGCGACGGCCGAGCTCGTCGGCGAGATCGCCTCCGGCCAGGCCGCGCAGATCCTCGCGGGCGAGGCCGAGACCGACCTCGATGCCGCGACGGATGCCGCGAACGAGGCCGCCGCGTTCGACCTCGGCACCGACTGACCGGACTCCGGTACCTCGATCGGCCCCTGCACCGCACGGTGCGGGGGCCGACGTCGTCCGTGCGCGCGAGCGCTGGCGCCGCTGTCGCGATGCTGGACGCCGGCTGTGCATCCCGCTCGATCTTGCACACGCGTGTGCACCTTATGCGTACGATGTCCCCATGCCCCACACCGCCGACGCCGAACGCCGCGGCCCGCGCAGGGACGCGGTCGAGAACCGCGAATCCCTCCTCGCCGCCGCCGCGCTCGCCCTCGCCGACTCGCCCGACACGACGCTCGAGGCCATCGCCGCAGCGGCCGGCCTCAGCCGCCGTGCCGTCTACGGCCACTTCGCGAACCGCGACGAGCTGATCGCCGCCCTGCTCGAGCGCGGCGCCCAGCGCCTGGTCGCGGTCGCGGGCAGCACCGATCACCCCCACCCGCCCACCGCGATCGCCCTCCTCGGAGCCCGGCTCTGGGCCGCCGTCGAGCAGGTCCGCCTGCTCGCCGGCATCGCCCTCCGGGCGCCGTACGTCGACCGGGCCGCCGCGGCCCTCGCCCCGGTGCGGGCGCGCCTGCGCGACCTGGTCGAGCGCGGCGCCGCGGACGGGACGGTCCGGCGCGACATCCGCCCCGACGTGCTCGCGCGGCTGATCGAGGACGCCGCCATCGCCGTGCTCGGCGAGGCCACCCGGCGCGACCTGTCCGACAGCGAGGGCCGGCGCCTCGTCATCCTGGCCGTGCTCGGCGCGGCGGGACTCTCGTGGAGCGAGGCGGGCGCGCTCGTCGCATCCGAGCCCGAACTCGCCGAGCCGCGATGAGGATCGAGCTCGACGGCGTCTCGAAGGGCCGCCGGGGCCGGGCCCTGCCCGCCACCGACCTGTCGTTCCAGACCGGCCGAGTCGCGCTCGCCACCGTCGAGACCGCGCAGCGGCCCACCGTGCTCGGGCTGCTCGCGTCCGGACGGATGCGACCCGACACCGGCTCGGTGCGCATCGACGGGCGAGCGGATGCCGCCGCCATCCGCCGGCGGGTCGCCCTCGTCGATGCGCCCGGCGTCTCGGAACCGGCACCCGACGTGACCGTGGCGGGCGTGGTCGCCGAGGAGCTCATGTTCGCCGGCGCCCCGTCCCATCCCCGCGCCGTCGGCCGCCGACTCGAGGGCCTCGGCCTCGCCGCGCTCGCCCGGACGCCCATCGGCACGCTCGACCCCGAGCCGCGCCTGCGGCTGCTGACCGAGCTCGCGATCCTTCGCGACGGGGTCGAGGGGGTCGTGATCGTCTCGCCCGACCGGCACGGCGGGGTTCCCGACGAGTGGTGGCACGCGGCGCGGCGCCTCGCCGAGCGCGGCTTCGCCGTGCTCGTCATCGCGGGCGATGCATCCGCCGCGGCGATCGCCGCCGCCCACCTGCTCGACCGTCTCCGGGGCGACGACGACGCCGCGGACCACGACCACCCGCTCGCCCTGGCGGGAGGAGGACTCGCATGAAGATCCCCAGCATGATCGCCGCCGAGCTCCGGCGACTCACCTCGACCCGCATGTCCGCGCTGGCGCTGCTCGCCCTGCTCGCCGTGCCCGTGCTCTACGGAGGTCTCTACCTCTGGGCGAACCAAGACCCGTACGCCCGGTTCCCCGACGTGCCGGTCGCCCTGGTGGTGCAGGACGAGGGCACGCCGTCCGACGGCGACCACGAGGCGCGCAACATCGGCGACGAGCTCGCCGACCGCCTCGTCGCCGACGGGGCGTTCGACTGGCACCGCGTCCCCGCCGCCGACGCCGAGGACGGCCTCGACGACGGGACCTACGACTTCGCCATCACGCTCCCCGCCGATTTCTCCGACGCGCTCGAGTCGGTCGGCACCGACTCGC
The DNA here is from genome assembly GCF_052805135.1 of Agromyces arachidis. Classification (NCBI taxonomy): domain Bacteria; kingdom Bacillati; phylum Actinomycetota; class Actinomycetes; order Micrococcales; family Microbacteriaceae; genus Agromyces; species Agromyces arachidis. The sequence goes on along the minus strand of NZ_JBRBDK010000004.1, from coordinate 70,416 downwards.
CGCGCCAGGCGCGCATCACGCTCTCGACCAACGACGCCAACAGCTACCTCGCGGGCACCATCGGGGCGCAGGCCGTCGAACGGATCCGCGCCGCCGTCGCCGAGGAGGTCGACCGCGAGGCCGCGGCCCTCCTCCTCGAGTCGATCAGCGAGATCCGAGCGGGCATCGTCGAGGCCGCCGACGGGGCGGGACGACTCGCCGACGGCGCCGGGGAGGCCGGCGACGGAGCGGCCCGGCTCGAGGACGGCGCCCGCGACCTGGCCGACGGCTCGTCGCGCCTGGCGGACGGCGCCGTACGCCTCGCCGACGGCTCGGCCGAGCTCGCCGGCGGCGCCGCACAGGTCGCCGACGGGAACGCCGCCCTCGCCGCCTCCGCCGACCGCGTGGGCGCGGCGGCCGACGATGCCGCCTCCGCCCTCCCCGAAGCGCGGCAGGCGATCGCCGACGAGCTCGCCGCCGCCGGCGTGGAACCGGCCGTCATCGACGCCGCCCTCGCACGCCTCGATCCGCTCGGCACGCGGGTCGACGCCGAGAACGCCCGGGTGCAGGAGGTGGTCGGCCAGATCGACCGGCTCGCCGACGGCAGCCGTCGGGTCGCCGACGGCAGCGCCGACCTCGCCGTCGGGGCGGCATCGGCCGCCGACGGCGCGGCACGCGTGGCCGACGGCGCCGCGTTGCTTCGCGACGGGTCGGGCGAACTCGGCGCGGGCCTCGGCCGACTGGAGGCCGGCGCCGGCGAACTCCGCGACGGCCTCGCCGACGGCGCCGCCGAGATCCCCGATTCGGACCGCGCCACGCGCGAGGCCCAGGCCGACGCGATCGCCGATCCGATCGCGCTCGACTCCGAGTCGCTCGCGCACGCCGGCAGCTACGGCGCCGGCCTCGCCCCCTTCTTCGCGGCCCTCGCCGGCTGGATCGGCATCTACGCCCTGTTCCTCGTGGTCCGCCCGGTGTCGCGTCGCGCGGTGACCGCGCTGCACTCGCCCCTCCGGGTCACGCTGGCCGGATGGCTCACGCCCGGCCTGCTCGGCGCGGTGCAGATGACCGCGCTGTTCACCGTGCTCTCGGTGACGCTCGGCTTCCCGATGAGCCATCCGCTCGCCACCGTCGGCGTGATGGTGCTCGCGTCGGCGACGTTCGCGGCGATCATCCTCGCGCTGAACGTCTGGCTCGGTTCGGTGGGCCAGTTCGTCGGCCTGGTGCTGATGGTGCTCCAGCTGGTCACCGCGGGCGGGACCTTCCCGTGGCAGACGCTGCCCGCACCGCTGGCCGCCCTGCACCAGGTGCTCCCGATGGGCTACGCGGTCGATGCCATGCGCCAGGTGATGTACGGCGGCGGAATCGCCCGCACCGGCGCCGACGCCCTCGTGCTCGTGGCGTGGCTCGCGATGGCGCTCACCGCCGCGGCGATCGGGGTCACGCGGATGACGCACTTCCGGACCCTTCGCGACCTGCAGCCCAGCCTCATCGGCTGAGCCCGGCGGCGGGCGTCGGCTCCGGCTACGCCGGGGTCTGCTGGTGGGCGGCGACGTGCCAGGCGCCGTCGTCGTAGAGGTAGGTCGTCGACATCCGCAGGTTCGCGACCTCGTCGCCGCGCCGGGTGACGGCGCGGTAGGCGAGGATGCCGGCGTGGTCGCCGAGTCGCACGACCGCGGGCTCGTGGATCTCGTACGACTCCCACGGCGGCGTGCCGGCGAAGGCCCGCATCACGTCGTCGCGGCCGAGCACGGCGCCCTCGACGATCATCACCCCGTCGCGGGTCATCGCGCGGGCGTAGTGCGCGCCGCCGTGCCCGGCGATGATGGCGCGCCATCCGGCGTGCTCCTCGTGCAGCAGGCGGGCGGGCAGATCGTCGGTGATCTCGGTCATGCGGCCACGCTAGCGGAGCCGTCGCACGGAATCACGCACGACGAGGGTCGGACGCAGGGTGACCGACCGCGGCGCCATCGTCACGTCGGCCAGCCGCGACAGGAGGAGCTCTGCCGCGGTCCGGCCGATGAGGTCGACGGGCTGCCGCACGGCGGTGAGCCGGGGCGAGAAGAACTCCGCCCACGGGAAGTCGTCGAAGCACCCCAGGCTGAGGTCGTCGGGCACCGTCACGCCCAGGCGCTGCAACGCGCCCATCGTCTCGATGAGGGTCTGGTTGTTCCCGGCGATCAGGGCCGTCGGCGCGGGCTCGACCGCGAGGAGCTCCCCGAGCGCGACCTCCGGCGGAACGCCGTCGAAGGAGCCCTCGAGCCGCGGGTCGTGCTCGATGCCGGCCCGTTCGAGGCCGAGGCGGTACCCCTCGAGCCGGCGCGTGCTCGTCGTCAGTCCCGCGAGCGGGGAGACGTACGCGATCCGGCGGTGCCCGAGCCCGGCGACGTGCCCGACGAGCTCGGCCATGGACTCGACGTTCTCGACCGCGACCGAGTCGATGCCATCGACCTCCTCCGTCGTCCGGTCGACGAGCACGACCGGCACACGCTGGCGCTGGAGCAGGTGGAGCGTGCGCTCGGGGTGGGCGCTCGGGGCCAGGATCACGCCGTCGGGCCGATGCGCGAGCAGGTCCCGCGTCACCTTCAGCTCCCGGTCGGTCTCGTCGTGGGTGTCGCTGAGGAGCAGGGTGAACCCCGACTCGGTCACCTCGCGCTCGATCGCGTGCACGACCTCCGCGAAGTAGGGATTCGAGATCGCCGAGATCGCGAGCCCGATGGTGCCGGTCCGGCCGGTGCGCAGCGATCGCGCGACCCGGTCGCTGACGTACCCCGTCTGCTCGAGGGCGTCGAGCACCGCGCGCTCCGTCTCCGGCGCGATCCGCCGCGTCTTGTTGAGGACGTGCGAGACCGTGCTCTGCGAGACGCCGGCGAGCCGCGCCACCTCGCTCATCGTCACCACGTGTTCACCCTGCCATGAAGTCCGATGACGGCAGCTCCACGACTCGGTCGGCACGGTCGCGCACGCGCTCGATCTCGCGCGCGTTCGCCTCGTCGCTCTCGTGCGCGAAGCGCTCGGCCTCCGCGGCGGACATGCCGTGCTCGCGGTGCCGGGCGATGAGGCGGCGGAGGCGCACGTCGTCCGGGATCGTCAGCTACCAGACCTCGTCGAGCAGGTCGGCGACCGAGCGCCATCCCGGGCGATCCGACAGCAGGTAGTTGCCCTCGACGAGGATGGCGCGGTGCGACGGCTCGATCGGGATGGCGGCCGCGACCGGATCCTCGAGCCCCCGGCGGTAGTCGGGCGCGAAGACGGTCCGATCGGCCTGGCGGCGGAGTCGCTCGAGCATGACGACGAACCCGTCGACGTCGAAGGTGTCGGGCGCTCCCCTCCGCCGGGCCAGGTCGGTGCCCGCGATCACGTCCGAGGCGAGGTGGAAGCCGTCCATCGGCAGGACCACGGCGCCCGTGACCGCCGCCTGCACGCGCCTCGCCAGCGTGGACTTGCCGACGCCGGGCGGGCCGCAGATGCCGACCATCACGCGCCCCCGGGCGTCCGCGAGGGCGTCGAGGTGCGCGGCCAGGTCCGCGATCACCGCCGCATCGGCCGCCTCCGACGGCCGACCGGCCGAGCCGCCCGGACCCTCCGGACGGCTCGGGCCGTCCGGAGGGTCCGGTGCGTCGGGGGTGGTGCTCGCGTTCATGACGTCGATGCGCCCGTCATGATCGCGACGGCGTCGGTCATCGAGTGCGACTCCGGCGTGATGGTCGCCGCGCGCTTGCCGAGGCGCTGGATGTGGATGCGGTCGGCCACCTCGAAGACGTGCGGCATGTTGTGCGAGATGAGGATCACCGGGATCCCCTGGTCGCGCAGCCGGTGCACGAGCTCGAGCACCTGGGCCGACTCGCGCACGCCGAGTGCCGCGGTCGGCTCGTCCAGCACCACGACCTTCGATCCGAAGGCCGCGGCCCGTGCGACCGCCACCGCCTGGCGCTGGCCGCCGGAGAGGTTCTCGACCGCCACGGTGACATCCTGCAACGTCGAGATGCCCAGCGTCGAGAGGTGCTGCTTCGCCTGCTCGCGCATGCCCTTCGCGTCCACGACGCGGAAGACCGATCCGAGCACGCCCTTCTTGCGCAGTTCGCGTCCGAGGAACAGGTTCGATGCCACGTCGAGGGCGGGCGAGACGGCCAGGTTCTGGTAGACCGTCTCGATGCCCGCCGCGCGCGCGTCCTGGGGGCGCTTGAAGTGCACCTCCTTGCCGTCGAGGAACAGTTGCCCCTCGTCGGGGACGTACGCGCCGGTGAGGCACTTGATCAGCGTCGACTTGCCGGCGCCGTTGTCGCCGATCACGGCGAGGACCTCGCCGGGGTACAGCTCGAGGCTCACGCCGTCGAGGCCGACGACCCGGCCGAAGGTCTTCACGAGGCGGCGGGCGCGGAGGATCGGCGTGCGCTCTTCGGTTGGGGTGTTCACGATCGTACCTTTCGGATCCACTGGTCGACGGAGACGGCCACGATGATCAGGACGCCGACCGCGAAGGTCTGCCAGAGCACGTCGAGGCCGGCGAGGGCGAGGCCGTTACGGAACATGCCCACGATCAGGGCGCCGAGCAGGGTGCCCCAGACGGTGCCGCGACCGCCGAAGAGGCTGGTCCCGCCGATGACGACCGCCGTGATCGAGTCGAGGTTGAGCTCGAACCCCGCATTCGGGGAGGCGGCGTTCGTGCGCCCGATCTGGATCCACGCGCCGAGCGCCAGGATGCCTCCGGCCGCGATGTAGACGCTCATGAGCAGCCGGTTGACCCGGATGCCCGCGAGTCGCGCGGACTCGGGGTCGTCGCCCACGGCGTACACGTGCCGCCCCCACGCGGTCTTGTGGAGGATCAGCGCGACGACGACGTAGAGGAGGAGCATCATGACCACGCCGATCGTGAAGTTGACGCCTCCGATCGAGAAGGTGGTGCCCATCGCGGTCAGCAGCTCGGGCATCTCGCCGCCCCGGATCGTCGCGCCGCCGGAGTACAGCAGGGTGAGCGCCGTGAAGATGCTCAGCGTGCCCAGGGTCACGATGAACGGCGGCAGTCCCAGTCGCGTGACCAGGAAGCCGTTCAGGGCTCCCGCACCGAGGCCGACCCCGAGTCCGAGGAGGAGGGCGAGCACGGCGGGCACGCCGAGCTGGGCCGACGTCTGCGCCATCACCATCGAACTCAGCACCATGATCGCGCCGACGGAGAGGTCGATGCCGGCCGTCAGGATGATCAGGGTCTGGGCGACGGCGAGGGTGCCGACGACGGCGACCTGCTGCGTGATCAGCGACAGGTTCGCGGGATTCAGGAATCGATCGTTCAGCAGGCCGAAGACGATCGCCGCGAGGACGAGCACCACCGCCGGGCTGATCGCCGGGTAGCGGTGGAGCACGTTTCGGATGCGGCTGAGCGGGGTCGATCGGTCGAGGAACTCCTCGGCCAGGTCGAGTGAGGATGTCGTCGGCGGTCCGGACTGGGTCTCGTTCATGTCAGGTCTCCTATGGAAGGTGGGGCGATGCGGCCGGCGCCGGGCGCCTGGCTCCACGCGGTGCTCGTCGCCGAGCCGCATCGCCCCACGTCGAGGGTGGGGTTCTCAGCCCCAGCAGATCTCGCCGGCCTCTTCGGTGGTGATGGATTCGACGCCGTCCTGCGGTTCGTCGGTGACGAGCGCCACGCCCGTGTCGAAGAAGTCGAGGCCCTCGGAGACGGTCGGGGCCTCTCCGGTCTCGACGAGCTCGACGATCGCGTCGACGCCCTCCTCGGCCATCTTCACGGGGTACTGCTGGCTGGTCGCCCCGATCACGCCGTCCGCGACGTAGCCGACTCCGGCGCACCCGCCGTCCACGGAGACGACGATGAGGTCGTCGGTCGCGCCGGCGGCGCGGAAGGCCTCGTACGCGCCGTAGGCGGCGGGCTCGTTGATCGTGTAGACGACGTTGATGTCGGGGTTCTTCGCGAGAAGCGTCTCGGCGGCGGTGCGGCCGCCGTCCTCGGCGCCCTGCGACGCCTCGTTGCCGACGATCTCGTACTCGCCGCCGGAGTAGCTGCCGGTCTTCTCCTCGTCGCCGTTGACCTTGGGGTCGCCGAGCTCGATGCCCATGCCGTCGAGGAAGCCCTGGTTGCGGTTGTAGTCGACCGACACGACCCGGTCGTCGAACGCGTTGATGAGCGCGATCGTCGCCTTCTCCCCGCCGAGCTTCGCGGCGGTCCAGCGGCCGATCTCCTGGCCGGCGAGGAAGTTGTCGGTCGCGAACGTGATGTCGGCGGCCTCCTCGTTCTCGGGCGGCGTGTCGAGGGCGATCACGTAGAGCCCGGCGTCGCGCGCCTTGACGAGCGCGTCCTCGACGCTCGGTCCGCTCGGGGTGATGAGGATGCCGGCGTCGCCCCTCGAGATGGCGTTCTCGATCGCCTGGATCTGCGAGTCCTCATCGCCGTCCTCGCGACCGGCCGCGAGCGTGAGCTCGACGCCCTGCTCGGCGGCGGCCGCCTCGGCGCCCTCCTGCATGGCGATGAAGAACGGGTTGCTGGTGGTCTTGACGATCAGCGAGACGCCGATGGTCTCGCCGTCGCCGCCCGAGCCGCCGGACCCGGACCCGGAGCCGCCCGAGCATCCGGCGAGCGCCAGCACGGCGGCGGCGGCGATGGAAACGGAAGTGATGAGCCGGCGTCGGAGCCGGCCGGACGTGGTCTGATTCATCGTCGAATCTCCTCTGCGGTGTCGAGCGTCCTCGCTCAGCCCCCATGGTGCAATTGCGCATACGATTGCGCAATCGCATCGCGAAATCGTATGCGCATAGCCCGGCCGAGGGCTGAGGTTTCCTCGGCCGGCGAGAGCCGGGCGCGGCGCCCGTAGCCCGGGCGGAGCGACGGCTCGGCGTCCACGGATCCCAGCGAATACGCGGGTGGGCGCGGCATCCTGCCGTGATGGGCCGTCGGCGCGATGCCACGGATGCCGCGGCATCCGTCGACGAGAAGGCGTGCGCGTCGTGCGGGCGGCGTATCGAGTGGCGTGCGAAGTGGTCGCGGGACTGGGCGGCGGTCCGCTACTGCAGCGACGCGTGCCGGGCGCGCGGCATCCGACCGGTCGACCGCGAGCTCGAGGCGGGCATCCGCACGCTGCTCGACCGCCGCGCCGCGACGGCGACGATCTGCCCCTCAGAGGCGGCCCGCCTGGTGGGCGGCGACGACGGATGGCGCGAGCTGATGGAACCCGCGCGCCGCGCCGCGCGCCGGCTCGTGGCATCCGGCGAGGTCGAGATCACCCAGTCGGGCCGCGTGGTGGACCCGTCGACCGCGAAGGGACCGATCCGCATCCGTCGCGCGCGCGGCTGAGGGGCGTCAGTCGGCCGCGGGCGGCGTCGATCCCGAAGCCGGGGGCGTGGCCCACTGCCCGCGGGTCGGCGTGGGGCGGGTGCGCGAGAGCGCGCCGGGCTGCATGCGCAGGTGCTCCTCGGCGGCGCGGAACACGATCCGGTCGGCCTCCGCCTCGTCGATGAGGCCGATCGCGTGGTGCTGCACCGCGACGCCGTCGACGAGCGCGGTGAGCATGCGGGCGTCGGCGGCTGGGTCGTCGCTCGTCGCCTCGCCGGCCTCGACGACCCGCTGGATCACGGCGGCGAGGTGCCGGTCGGAGTCCCGGTGGTGGCGGGTGAGGGCCGCATGCAGCTCGGGGTTGCGGGGCGCCTCGCTCCAGGCGTCGATCCAGACGAGGTAGTGGCCGCGGGGCGTCGTGGACAGCCAGTCGGCGAGCGCGGCGACGGGCTCCAGCTGCCCCTCGATACCCTCGTCCTCGCGGAGCTCGGCGAGGACGGCCGTGTCGAAGGCCGCGGCGACCAGCTGCTCGCGCGTCGCGAAGTAGTGGCGGATGAGGCCGTGGACGACGCCGACCTCCGCGGCGACGTCGCGCAGCGTCACGCGGGCGAAGCCGTCGCGGGCGACGAGCCGCAGCGTCGCCGCGAGGATCTGCTCGCGTCGCTCGGCGGGGTCGAGACGGGTGGCCACCCGCTCATCGTAGCCGTCTTGTCCGAGCGGACAACGCCCGCGTCGTCGCCCCTCCTCCAGCCTCCGCCCGTGCAGGCTTCAGTGCCCGGCGTGGCGCCGCGCCCACTCGTGCATGACGATCGCCGCGGCGGCAGCGGCGTTGATGGAGCGCGTCGACCCGTACTGCGTGATCTCGACGACCAGGTCGGCGGCGGCGAGTGCCTCCGGGCTGAGTCCGGGCCCCTCCTGGCCGAACAGCAGCACGCACCGCGCGGGCAGGTCGGCCGCGTCGACCGGGATCGAGCCCTCGACGTTGTCGACCGCGACGATCGGCAGCCGCTCGCGGCGCGCCCAGGCGACGAGCTCGGCGACATCCGGATGGTGCACGAGGTGCTGGTAGCGATCGGTGACCATCGCGCCGCGCCGGTTCCACCTGCGACGCCCGACGATGTGCACGGCCTGCGCGGCGAAGGCGTTGGCGGTCCGGACGATCGAGCCGATGTTCAGGTCGTGCTGCCAGTTCTCGATGGCGACGTGGAACGGATGGCGCCGGGTGTCGAGGTCGGCGACGATGGCGTCGAGCCGCCAGTAGCGGTACCCGTCGACGACGTTGCGGCGGTCGCCGTGCTCCAGCAGCTCGGGGTCGTACCGCGCATCGTCGGGCCACGCCTCGCGCCCGCCCGGCCAGGGACCCACGCCGTACGGCAGGTGCGGCTCGGCCGGGGCGTCGCCGTCGCGTGCTCCGGCGTCCGCCGCGGCATCCGTTCGCTCATCGACCACGGTGCCACGCTAGTCGCCGACTCCGCCCGTGACGCCGAATGCATTTCGGCGACCCGAAACCGCGCTACGATTTCGGTATGCCGAAAGGTGCCGCCGTCGCCACGATGCTCGTCTCCGCCGCACTCGCGCTGAGCGGGTGCGCCGGCCCGTCCACCGGCGACCGCGACGACGACCGACCGGTCGTGCTCACCACGTTCACCGTGCTCGCCGACATCGCCGGCGAGGTGGCCGGCGAGCACCTCCGCGTCGAATCGATCACCAAGGTCGGCGCCGAGATCCACGGGTACGAGCCGACGCCCGGCGACCTGCGCCGCGCCGCGGAGGCCGACCTGATCCTCGACAACGGGCTCAACCTCGAAGCCTGGTTCGAGCAGTTCGTCGACGGCCTCGACGTTCCCCACGTCGTGGTGAGCGACGGCGTCGAGGTGATGGAGATCGCCGACGGCGAGGCCGAGGGCCTGCCGAACCCGCACGCCTGGATGTCGGCCCTGAACGTGCAGCGCTACGTCGACAACATGGTCGTCGCCTTCGGCGAGCTCGACCCCGAGCACGCCGAGGACTACGCGGCCAACGGCGCCGCCTACCGCGCCGAGCTCCAGGCCGTGCACGACGAGCTCGTCGCCGACCTCGCCGACCTGCCCGAGAACGAACGCGCGCTCGTCACGTGCGAAGGCGCGTTCTCGTACCTCGCTCGCGACGCGGGACTCGCCGAGCAGTACCTCTGGGCCGTCAACGCCGAGCAGCAGGCGACCCCCCGGTCGATCGCCGGCACCATCGAGTTCGTCGACGACCAGCGCGTGCCCGCCGTCTTCTGCGAGTCGACCGTCTCCGACGAGTCGATGCAGCAGGTCGTCGAGGCCACGGATGCCGCGTTCGGCGGGGTCCTCTACGTCGACTCCCTCTCCGAGCCGGACGGCCCGGTCCCGACCTACCTCGACCTGCTCCGGCACGACGTCGAGGTCATCACCGACGGGCTCGCGGGAGGCCGGTGATGACCGGCCCCGTCGCATCCGCCCGCCCAGCGGCCCCGGCCATCGACGTGCGCGGACTGACCGTGCACTACGGCGACGTGCTCGCGCTCGACGACGTGAGCCTCACGCTCCGCCGTGGCACGGTCTGCGGGCTCATCGGCATGAACGGCTCGGGCAAGTCGACGCTCTTCAAGTCGATCATGGGCACCGTTCGCCCCGACCACGGCACGGTCGCAGTCGCCGGACTCACGCCGAAGCAGGCGCGGAAGGGCGGGCTCGTCGGGTACGTGCCCCAGAGCGAGGAGGTCGACTGGGCGTTCCCGCTCAGCGTGCACGACGTCGTCATGATGGGCCGCTACGGGTACCAGGGCTTCACCCGGCGCCCTCGCCCCGCCGACCGCGCGGCCGTGGCCGAGGCCCTCGAACGGGTCGAGCTGTCGCACCTCGCCGACCGGCGCATCGGCGCGCTCTCCGGCGGGCAGCGCAAGCGCGCGTTCGTCGCCCGATGCCTCGCCCAGCGCGCCGACGTCCTCCTGCTCGACGAGCCGTTCGCGGGCGTCGACCGACCCAGCGAGCGCACGATCAGCGCGCTCCTCCGCGAGCTCGCCGCGGGCGGGGCGACGGTGCTCGTGTCCTCGCACGACCTCGAAGCGCTCCCGCGGCTCGCCGACGAGGCGATCCTGCTGCTCCGCCGGGTGCTGCTGCACGACACCCCGGAGGCCGCGCTGCGACCCGAGCAGCTCGCCCGTGCGTTCGGCCTCGACCTCGCCGCCCGCGCCGACGAGGAGGGCGAGGACTGATATGCCGGTGCTCGACTTCCTCCTCGACCCGCTCGGCTACGACTTCATGCAGCGCGCCCTGCTCGTGACCGTCACCGCCGCGATCGTCTGCGGCGTGCTCAGCTGCTGGCTCGTGCTCATCGGCTGGTCGCTCATGGGCGACGCCGTCTCGCACGCGGTGCTGCCGGGGGTCGTGATCGCCTACCTGCTCGGCACCCCCTTCGCGGTCGGCGCGCTCGTGTTCGGCATCGGCGCAGTGGCCCTCATCTTCCTCGTGCGCGCGACGAGCCGCGTGAAGGAGGACGCCGCCATCGGCGTGGTGTTCACCACCCTCTTCGCACTCGGGCTGGTGCTGATCTCGGTCGTGCCGAGCCAGACCGACCTCGGCCACATCCTCTTCGGCAACCTGCTGGGCGTGAGCGCGGCCGACCTCGTCCAGGTGCTCGCGCTCGGCGCGGTCACCCTCGCGATCCTCGTGCTGAAGCGCCGCGACCTCACCCTCTACGCGTTCGACCCCACGCACGCCCATGCGATCGGGCTCAACGCGAAGGCGCTCGGCGCACTGCTGCTCGGCCTGCTCGCCCTGACCGTGGTGGTCGCACTGCAGGCCGTGGGCGTCGTCCTGGTCGTCGCGATGGTCATCATCCCCGGCGCCACGGCCTACCTCCTGACCGACCGGTTCGCGCGGATGCTCGTGATCGCGCCCGCCGTCGCGGCGACCTGCGCCGTCGTCGGGATCTACGCGAGCTACTACCTCGACGCCGCCTCGGGCGGGATGGTCGTGCTCACCATGGGCCTCGCGTTCTCGCTCGCGTACCTGTTCGCGCCGCGCCACGGCGTCGTGGCGCGCCGCGTCGCCGCGGGCCGGCGCAGGTCGGGCGCCGCACCGGCGCACCGCGTCGACGGCCGGGTAGGGTGACACCGATGCCCGCCAGCAGCAGCCCCGCCGTCGAGGACTACCTCAAGACGATCCACGGCCACACCGAGTGGCAGCCCGAGGCGATCACCCCGTCCGGGCTCGCGGCGGCGCTCGGCGTCGCCCCCTCCTCGGTCACCGAGATGGTGAAGAAGATGGCCGCGCAGGGGCTCGTGCAGCACGTGCCGTACGGCGCCATCCGGCTCACCGACGACGGCCGCGCCCGCGCCCTCGCGGTCGTGCGCCGCCACCGCCTCATCGAGACCTGGCTCGTCCGCGAGATGGGCTACGCGTGGGACGAGGTGCACGACGAGGCCGAGGTGCTCGAGCACGCGCTCTCCGACCGGCTCCTCGAGGCGATCGACGAGCGGCTCGGCCGCCCCGAGCGCGACCCGCACGGCGACGCCATCCCGCGCGCCGATGGCACGCTCGTCTCCGAGCCGTCGGTCCGGCTCGACGAAGCCGCGACGGGGCACGTCGGGCGGGTCATCCGCATCAGCGACCGCGATTCCGCGGTCCTGCGCGAGCTCGACGGCGCCGGCATCGGCCCGGGCAGCGAGCTGCGGGTGACGGATGCCGAGCACGAGGCGACCGTCACGGTCGCCGTCGCCGGGGCGAGCCGTACGTTCGCGCGCGAGGCGGCCGCCGGCATCTGGATCTCCGCCTGATTCGCCCCGCCCCCTCCCGTTCGGGCGGGTGGTGAGCGAGGATGGCCAGATGGGTCGCACCAAGCAGAAGATCAGGCCCGAGCTCACCGACGCCCAGTGGGACCGGCTGCGGCGCTACGGCTCGCCGCAGGAGACCGCGGTCGGCGACGTCCTCTTCCGGACCGGCGAGCGCTGGTACGACCTCATCCTCGTCGAGGAGGGCGAGGTCGAGGTGGTGCGCGAGGCCCTGTCGTGGACCGACGAGACCCGGCTGGCACTGCTCGGCCCCCGCACGTTCGTCGGCGAACTCGGCCTCCTGAACGGGCAGCGCGCCTTCCTCACGGCGCGGGTCACCACGGCGGGCCGGGTGCTGCGCGTCGACCACGATGCGCTCCAGCGCCTCATGGCCGAGGACGAAGAACTGTGCGACCTGCTGCTGCGCACGCTCTGGGCGCGGCGCGAGCTCCTCCGTCACGGGCCGGCGGCCTGGACCCTGAAGATCGTGGGCTCGTCGCGCGACGCCGCCTCGCTCGCGCTGCGACGCTACGCGGAACGCCTCGAGCTCGCCCACACCTGGGTCGACGTCGACGACCCGGACCTCGACCACGACGTGTGGTCGCACGGCTTCACGCGCGACGACCTCCCCGTGGCCTTCGTGCAGGGCGAGCCGGTGCGCAACGCGACGCCGGGCGGCATCGCCGAGATGCTCGGGCTCGCCTACAGCTCGGAGGACGACACGGAGTTCGACCTGGCCGTCGTCGGCGCGGGACCGGCGGGCCTCGCGGCCGCCATCTACGGCGCCTCCGAGGGGCTGCGGACCGTGCTGCTCGACGCCGTGGCGCCCGGCGGGCAGTCGGCGACCACGTCCCGCATCGAGAACTACCTCGGGTTCCCCTTCGGCGTGAGCGGCGACGCGCTCACGTCGCAGGCGTCGCTGCAGGCGTTCAAGTTCGGCGTGCGCATCGCCGCCCCGTGCCCGGTCGTGCGACTGGCCGCCGAGGACGGCGTGCACCGCCTGCTCCTCGCCGACGGCGCGATCGTCCGCGCCCGGGCGGTGGTGGTCACCACGGGGGTCTCCTACCGCGGCCTCCCGCTCGACCGCTGGGACGAGTTCGAGGGCAACGGCATCCACCACGCGGCATCCGCGCTCGAGCTCAGGCAGGTCGCCGGGTCCGACGTCGTCGTCGTCGGCGGCGCCAACTCGGCGGGCCAGGCTGCACTCGCCCTCGCCGCCAATGGCTGCCGGGTCCGTCTCGTGGTCCGGTCCGACGACCTCGCCGACCGGATGTCGAGCTACCTCGTCGACCGCGTCCGGGAGGATCCCCGCATCGAGGTGCTGACCGGCACCGAGGTCTCGGCGCTCCACGGCGACGAACGCCTCGACCGTGTCTCGCTGCGCGGCGCCACCGACGAGACCGTCGACTGCGCGGGCCTGTTCTGCTTCATCGGCGCGGTACCCGCCACCGACTGGCTCGACGACCTCGAACGCGACCCGGGCGGCTTCGTGCGCACCGGCGCCGACGTCGTCGGACTCGGCGACGCCTGGCGCGCGCTGGGGCGCATGCCCCTGCCGTTCGAGACGTCGGTGCCGCGGGTGTTCGCGGCCGGCGACGTGCGCGGCGGATCGATGAAGCGGGTGGCCGCCGCGGTCGGCGAGGGGTCCAGCGCCGTGGCATCCGTCCACCTCGCGCTCTCGGCGACGGAGGTGTACGCATGAGCGGCGAGGGGCAGCGGCTCGCGCCTCCCCCGTCGGGGGCCGGCTGCGTGGAATGCCTCGAGGGCGGCGGATGGTGGTGGCACCTGCGTCGCTGCGTCGAGTGCGGGCACGTCGGATGCTGCGACTCCTCGCCCGAGCAGCACGCGAGCCGGCACGCCCATGAGACCGAGCACGCGGTGGCGACCTCGTTCGAGCCCGGCGAGGACTGGTTCTGGGACTACCTCGCCGGCACCCCCGCCCGGCCCGTGCCCCTGTCGCCGCCGACGTCGCGTCCGGAGGACCAGCCCTCCCCCGGCCCCGCGGGCAGGGTGCCGGCGGACTGGAAGCAGCGCCTGCACCGCGCGTGATCGAGACGCCCCCGGCATCCGCCGTTCATCGTGCCGTGATCCGGGCGGCCTAGAGTGGCCCCATGGGCAAGCGTGAAGAGGTCGAGGCCTGGCTGACCGACATGGACGGCGTGCTCGTGCACGAGAACCACGCCCTCCCGGGGGCGGCCGAGCTGCTGCAGCTGTGGGAGGACTCGGGGACCCCGTACCTCGTGCTGACGAACAACTCGATCTTCACCGCGCGCGACCTGTCGGCACGACTGCGCGCATCGGGCCTCAATGTGCCGCAGGAGCGGATCTGGACGTCGGCGCTGGCCACGGCCGACTTCCTCAAGCAGCAGCTGCCCGGGGGGTCGGCGTTCGTCATCGGCGAGGCCGGCATCCTCACGGCGCTGCACGACGCGGGCTTCGTGATGACCGAGACGAACCCCGACTTCGTGGTCGTCGGCGAGACTCGCAACTACTCGTTCGAGGCCATCACCAAGGCGATCCGGCTGATCGGGAACGGCGCCCGGTTCATCGTCACGAACCCGGATGCCACGGGCCCCAGCGCCGAGGGCCCGCTGCCCGCGACCGGTGCGATCGCGGCGCTCATCACGAAGGCGACCGGCCGGGAGCCGTACGTCGTGGGCAAGCCCAACCCGATGATGTTCCGCTCGGCGCTGAACAAGATCGGCGCGCACTCCGAGAACACGGCGATGATCGGCGACCGCATGGACACCGACATCGTCGCGGGGATCGAGGCCGGACTGCACACCGTCCTCGTGATGACCGGCATCAGCGACCAGGCCGAGATCGAGAAGTACCCGTTCCGGCCCGACGAGATCCTCTCCGGCGTCGCGGAGCTCCTCCCGTCCGAGCCGGTCGAGGTCGAGCTCTAGCGAGCGGATGCCGCCCCGCGATGTCCGGGCGGCCCCGGCTCAGGCGGGCAGGTCGATCTCGCGGTCCGGGTCCCACGGCTCGGTCCACCCCAGGCGGTCGAACAGTGCGTCCAGCACGAGCGCGGTGAAGCCCCAGACGAGCCGACGGGCGCCGCCGCCGGTGACGGTGAACGCGGGACCGCGCCATTCCTCGCCGTCGCGGCGCAGCACGGTCGTGCGCCGATGCTCGGGGTCGAGCAGGTCGGCGACGGGGGTGCGGAACACGGCGGAGGACTCGGCCTCGTCCACCGGCGCGACGGGCGTGGGCGCCGCCCACCATCCGAGCACCGGGGTCACGAGGTGCCGGGAGTAGGCGAGCGGGATCTGCTCGAGCGTGCCGAGCACCTCGACGCCGCCGGGGTCGAGGCCCGTCTCCTCGCGCGCCTCGCGCAGCGCGGCGGCGACCGGGTCCGGGTCGTCGTCGTCGACCCGGCCGCCGGGGAACGCGATCTGCCCGGCGTGCGAGCGGAGCGTGGTCGCGCGCGCGAGAAGGAGCACGTCGAGGTCGCGCGAGACCGCGCGCGACTGGGCCTCGTGGTCGCTCGGCAGGTGGTCGAGCACCCCGAACAGGATGAGCACGGCGGCGGCGCGGGCGTCGTCGCCGACGGGCTCGCGCACGGCCTCCCATCGGCGCCCCAACCACGGATCGCCGACGAGCGCGGCGAGCTGGGTGCGGGCGGGGCCGTCCGCGTCGACGCTGCGGCTCGCCCGGCGCGGGTCACCCATGGCTGCCTCCTCGTGCCGAGACTACTCCCCGGGCCGCCGGTCGTCGCCCGCCGGGTCCGCGTCCTCCGCGCCGTCGGGGTCGCCCGCCCCCGGGTCGTCGTGCTCCGGCTCGTCCTCCCGCGGCCGGCGCGACCACCGGCTCTCGTGCAGGAAGACCTGCGTCACGACGACGAGCGCGACGATCACGACCGCCCCGACCCAGAACGTCCAGTCCATCGCGCCCTCCTACGCCAGGTTCCCGTACGCGGTCTCGACGGCCGTCCAGAAGGCCTCGACGTCGAGTCCGACGGCGACGTGCGCATTGGGTTCGCGCGCGAGCATCCCGTCGAGGTCCACGCTCGTGGCCCCGACCGTCTCCGCGCCGGCCAGCTCGACATCGAGCCTGGTGCGCACGACCTCGACCGCCCCCGGATCGGCCAGCACGGCGACGGCGACCGGGTCGTGCAGGGGCCCGTCGGGCAGGCCGAAGACCTCGTCGTTGGTGCGGCAGAAGAACTCGAGGAGCTCGTCGCCGAAGGCCGCGGTGCGGTTGCCGACGGCGGCCAGGCGCTCGCGCACGCCCGCGGTGACCATTGCCCGATGGGTGACGTTCAGTCCCACCATTGTGAATCGGATGCCGCTGCGGAGCACCCGGTCGAGGGCCTCCGGATCGACCCAGGCGTTGAATTCGGCGTACGGCGTCACGTTGCCGCGCTCGGTCGACCCGCCCATCCAGACGATCTCTCGGATCCGGTCGGCGAGGTCGGGCCGGTCGGCGAGCAGCACGGCGAGGTTCGTGGTCGGGCCGGTCGCGATGATCGCCACCGGCTCGGACGACGCGGCGAGGGTGTCGGCGATGAGCTGACCGGCGCTGCGCGGGTCGAGCGGGACCGGCGTGTCCGCGGTGTCGGGATCCGGCAGTTCCGGGCCGCCCAGGCCGTTCTCGCCGTGGATCCACTCCGCCGTCGAGAGCTCGCGGACCAGCGGGCCCGCCGCGCCCGCGGCGACGGGCACCCCGGCGACGCCGGCGACGGCGAGCGCGATGCGGGCGTTCCGGCTGGTGTGCTCCAGCGGCACGTTGCCGCCCACGGTCGTCACCGCGAGCAGCTCCAGCGCCGGATGGCCGGCCGCGAGCCAGAGCGCCACGACGTCGTCGTGGCCCGGGTCGCAGTCGACGATCACCGGAATCGTCACCTGGCCTCCAACCGCTCGGCGAGGCCGAGCACGTCGGCTCGACCGGCGTACGAGTCGACCGTGCCGCGGCGCTGCACGGCCAGCGCGCCGGCCGCCACCGCCGCGCGCACCGCCTCGGGCAGCGTTCGGCCCTCGGCGAGCATCGCGGTGAGCGCCCCGGTCGCGGCATCCCCGGCGCCCGTGCTGTCGACGGCGTCGACGCTCGGCGCCGCCACGGCCCATGCGCCCGTCGCGTCAGCGGCGACCGCGCCGCGGTGGCCGAGCGTGACCACGAGCGACCGGGCGATGCCGGTGACGGCGGATTCCGCGGCGTCCCGCCATGCCTCGACGGGGGCGTCGTCGTCGAGGCCCGAACCCAGCCCGAGGGTGCGGGCCTCGTGGACGTTGACGACGAGCGGGTCGGCGACGGCGAGGGCCGCGCGACCCACGGGGACCGGCGGGGCGAGGTTGAGCACGAATCGGAGCCCGGCCCCCTCGCTCGCGTCGGCGATCGCCTCGATCGCGGCGATCGGGAGCTCGCCCTGCGTGAGCACGACCGACGCGCCGTCCAGGCGAGGCGCCTCCGAGCGCACCGCGACGGCGTCGAAGTCGGCGTTCGCCCCGGCGGTGACGACGATGGTGTTCTCGCCGGATGCCGCGACGGTGATCTGCGCGACACCCGTCGGTGCGTGGGGCACCGCCACGACCCCGTCGGTCGCCAGTCCGAACCGGTCGAATGCGGCGCGCGCGACGTCGGCGTTCGCGTCGTCGCCGACACGCGCCACGAGACGGACCCGCGCTCCCGCCAGGTGCGCGGCCACCGCCTGGTTCGCGCCCTTCCCGCCGAGCGCCACGCGGAAGTCGCCGGAATGGACGGTCTCGCCCGGGCGGGGGAAGTCGCGCACGTAGCTCGTCGCGTCGACGTTCACCGAGCCGAACACGACGATCGCGGCCGGCCCGCCGACGGGTTCGGCGGAGCGCGCGGCCGTCATCTCAGCCCTGGCTCTGCGCGCCGACGCTGCCCTGCACGTCGGCCGTGATCGGCGATCCGCCCCGGCGCGTGACGAAGCAGTAGTAGTCGCGCTCCCCCGCAGTCCACTGCTCCTCTGTCACCGGGTACGTGCCCTCGACCTGCAGGTCGCCAGCGAGCGCCGCCATGTCGGGGTCGATCACATTCTCGGCGCCGCAGAGCGCGGCGACCTGCGCGGCCAACTCGGTTTCGCCCGGGAAGGGGGCCGCCTCGTCGGTCGACACCGCGTCGCGCAGCACCAGCTGGGCCGCGTGCGGGGTCGCGCAGTCGATGACGGTGAACTCCTCTGCCCACGGCCCCTCGAACGGCTCGAGGCACTCCCCGCCGGCGAGGTCGTTCCACGCGTAGGTGCCCGGTGGCTGCGGCCCGGTCGGCTCCGCCACCTCGGCGGGCGCACCGGCGGATTCCTCCCCGCCTCCGAGCAGCTGCGAGCCGAAGGCCACGCCGGCCACGACGAGCAGCACCGCCGCCAGCCCGCCCGCGATCCACGCGAGCAGCTTGACCGGCGAGCGGCCGCCGCGATCGTCGTCCGCGGCGGCAGGTCGCGACCCGCCGCGACCGTAGCCGTCGTCGTCGCGGCCGTACCGGTCGTCGCGACCGTACCGGTCGTCACGGTCGTCACGGCCGTACCGCTCGTCACGCTCGTACCGGTCGTCACGGCTGTACCGGTCGTCGCGGCCGTACGCGTCGTATCGGTCGGAGCCGTCGTCACGGCGGTCGTCGGCTCGTGCGAACGGATCCACCCCGCGCGAACGCCCGGCGCCGCCGCCCACGAGCGGGGTCGGAGCGGTCGCCCCGAACCCGGCGCCGCCGAAGAGCGACGCCAGCCCGTCGTCATCGCCCGTCTCTTCGCGGCGGTCGTCGACACGGCCACCGCGACGGTCGTCCCAGCCGTCGCCGCCGCGGTCGTCCCAGCCGTCACGGCCGCGGTCGTCGCGGTCGAAGGCGGCCCGATCCTCGCGGCCACCGTACGGCTCGCGGTCGTCGCGGTCCGACGCATAGGCGTCGCGGTCCGACGCATAGGCGTCGCGGTCCGACGCGTAGGCGTCGTCGCGCCGGTACCCGTCGTAGGCGTCGGCCTCGGAATCGCCGGCCTGCGGCTGATCGTGCTCGTGGTCGTACGACTCGTCCCAGCCATCGGCGGTGTCGTCCGCCCCGTCCCACGCCGTCACGCCGGCCTCGCTCCGGCCGCCGCCCGTCGCGTGCGCGTCAGCCGACTCCCGGTCGTACCGGGCGTTCGGATCCTCGTACCCCGACGCCTGCGGCGAGGGCTCGGGCATTCCTCGGCGACGCGGGCCCGACTGCGGATCGGCCTTCGGATCCGGTGCATTCGGGTCGGGCGTGAGGTTCCAGAGGAAGCCCGCCTGGGCAGCGCCCGCTGCGACCGGGTCGTCATCGTCACCGCCGTCGAACCGCTCGTCGTCGCGAGCGCCGCCGCGTTCGCCGGAGCGGTCGCGACCGTCCGTGGCGCCGTCGCGATCGGCGTACCAGCGCACGTCGTCGCGGTCGTCCCGTGCGGCGTCGTCATGGTCGTACCCCGACCGGTCGTACCCGCCGTCGTCGTAGCCGCCGTGGTCGTCGCCGCCGTCGTCGTCGTACCCGCTCTGGTCGTACCCGCGATCGTCGTACCCGCGCCGGTCCTGTCCGCGGTCGTCGTACCCGCCCCGGTCGTAACCGCGGTCGTCGTAGCCGCCCCGGTCAGGTCCCCGGTCGTCGTAGCCGCCCTGGTCGTACCCGCCCTGGTCCCGACCATCCTGGTCGTACGCACCCGGGTCGTACCCGCGCTGGTCCCGACCATCCTGGTCGTACCCACCCTGTTCGTACCCGCGGTCGTAGCCGCCCCGGTCCTGACCGCGGTCGTCGTACCCGCCGCGGTCGTCGTAGCCGCCACCACGCGGGTCCGCCCCGCCGCCGGCGTAGCCCTGCGCGCCGTCGCCGTAGTCGAGCCCCTGGCCGGAGGCGTCGGCGTACGCCTGCTCCTCGGAGTACCCGCGCCCGTCGTCGTACGGCTCCCACGGCTGCGCGGCCGGGGTCTCGTCGTGCAGGGCCGACCAGAGCTCGTCGTCGAAGTCGGTGCGGGCGGGCGGGAACACCTGGCTCCCGGACGGCGGCGCCGACGGCGGGGCCTGGCCCGCACCGGGTTCCGAGAGCTGGCGGAAGGCCGCGCGGAGTCCGTCCTCGGTCTCGATGGGCTGCTGCTGATCGCCCCACGTGAGCGCGAAGTTCGTCGGCGGGGTCACGGGGCCGGGCGGGGGCACCTGCGGAGGCTGGATCCCGCCGAAGGCGGGAGGCACCGGGGCGCCCACGGGGGGCTCGACCGAGGTCAGGCGGTCGTGCGAGCCGGGCGGGGGAACGGGCGGGCGCCGGTCGTCCCAGCTCGGGGGCTGGTTCCACGCCGGGGCCTGCGACTCCCACGTCTCGGCGGGACGCTGCCGCGGCTCGTCGCGAGGACCACCGGGCTCACCCACGACCGGGAGCGCGCGCGTGGCGGCCTCATCGGCGGGCGGCTCGGCGAGCGAGAACCAGTCGAGCGACTCCTCGCTCCGGCGGCGGGGGCGCTCCATGGGCGGCGGCGAGGCCGGCGGCTGCGCGACGGGCGGCTGCGGGGCCGGCCGGCCCTCCAGGTCCGGGCGCCGGCCGCTGCCGAGCTGGCTCAGCAGCCAGTCGGCGTCGTCCGGGTCGCCCGAGTCGTAGCGTCCGTCGCGTGCGTTCATGACAGTCCCAGATCCTTCAATCCGATGGCCGCGAGGTAGGGGACCCCGGCGGCTTCGATGACCTCGCGTGCGCCCGTGTCGCGGTCGACGACGACCGCGACCGCGGCGACCTCTGCACCGGCCGCGCGCAGGGCGTCGATGGCCTTCAGCGGCGAGCCGCCCGTGGTCGACGTGTCCTCCAGGACGACGACGCGTCGGCCTGCGACATCCGGACCCTCGACCTGCTTGCCCCGGCCGTGGTCCTTCGGCTCCTTGCGGACGACGAACGCGTCGTACTCGAGGCCGCGTGCCGCGCCCTGGTGCAGCACGGCCGTGGCGATCGGGTCGGCGCCCATCGTCATCCCGCCGACGGCGGCGACGTCCGGGACCTCGGCGATGAGGTCGAGCATGACCTGGCCGATGAGCGGCGCGACGCGGTGATCGAGGCTCACCTTGCGGAGGTCGACGTAGTACGTCGCCTTCTTGCCGCTCGTGAGCGTGAAGTCGCCGTGGAACACCGCATCGCTGGAGATGTACTCGATGAGCTGTCGGCGGGCCTCGGCGGACTGGGGGTTCCGGGAAGTCACCCGAACACTCTACGTCGTGCGGCCCCGGTGCCGCGGGGCCGATCCCCAGATCGCGGAGCCGCGCGCGGGCCGCTCAGCCCTCGGTCCGGCCGTCGCCGTGGGCCTCCTCCTCCGCCCGGCGTCGCGATGCGCGGGTCGTGGTGGCGTCGGCGATCCGCGAGAGCACGGGCTCGTCCGACGGGGCGAGCACCGTCGGCAGGTCGATGTGGAACTCGGAGAGCTCTCGGGCGCCGCGCCGGACGAATCGGTACAGCGCCGAGCCGATGAGCACGCCGAGCGAGATCGACATGACCGTGGCGAACGCGGCGGTGAAGTCGGCGATGCCCGCGGTGGCGGCGACCGCGCCCTCGGTCACGCCGATCAGGCCCGATGCGCCCGGCACCAGGACCCAGAACGCGGGGAGGAAGATCATCTGCGACGGGACGCCGCGGAGATCCTCGATCCACAGCACGAACGGGGTCACCGCGAGCGCCCCGATCAGCCCGCTGACGTACGGCCCGAAGGCCAGGGCGCCGATCTGCTGCGCGCCATAGGCCACGGCGAGGGCCAGGAGCACCCACCCGTAGCTGCGCCCGGGGGCGGTGAAGTGCAGGTAGTTGCCGAGGCCGTACAGCGCGAGCCCGATGCCCGCGACCCACCAGGGCAGGGTGGTCGTCACCTCGAGCGGGAGGTAGTCGTCGCTGCCGACGCCGACGATGGTGCCCGCGGAGAGGATCCCGAAGGCGAGCAGGGCGAGCTGCACGAGGCCGGCGCCGAGCCGCGACGTGCCCGCCACCATCTGCCCGGCGGCCAGTTCGCGGACGCCCGTCGTGAGCTGCGCGCCCGGCAGGAAGGTGGCCAGCGGCGCGATCAGGACGCGGAGCGGGTCGCCGAGCTCGATGTAGGGCGCGAGCAGGAAGACGATGAGCGCGCAGACGAACGAGGCCACGATGGGCAGCACCAGGCCGAGCGTCTGCGAGCGCACGAGCTTGACCAGGCCGATGAGCGCGCCGAGGCCGAAGCCCACGAGCGCCGCCTGCCAGCTCGGTGCCAGCAGCAGGGCGAGGCCGGCGGTGAGGATGGCGTGGCCCAGCGTGCGCATGAACCAGTGCCGGCTCGGCGGCATCGCGCCGATCTCGTTCAGGCGGCGGATGCCGTCGGCGGGCGAGATCTCGGCGGCGCGCGCCTTGCGGAGCAGTCGCGCCATCTCGGCGATCTGGTCGAAGCGGAAGGTCGCCTGCACCGAGTTCAGCGCCACTCGGGCGGTGTCCCCGCGGCCGGTCTGCACGAACGCGATGGTCGGCAGGACGACGAGGTCCACGTCGTCGAGGCCGTACGCACGGGCGATCTGCATCACGTCGGCCCGGATCCGGTCGACGGACTCCGACGAGGCGGTCATGCCCTCGGCGAGTCCGAGGAGGAAGCTGCGCAGCAGCGCGGGGTCCTCGACGCGGTGGTCCTCGTCACGGGGAAGGTCGGGTGGGGTCGGGGTGATCGGCATCCGCGCGCTCCATCGTGTCGCTGGGGCGCGGCGAGCGGAAGCCGGACCCCGGGGTGTGGTCACGCTATCCGCGGCGGCGGTCGATGTCGAGGCGACGGGTATGACGAAGGGCCGCCCCGCGGGGTGTCCCTCCCCCGCGCAACGGCCCTGCACCGGAGCCGAGCGGCTCCGAGATCTCGCGGACTCAGGCGGTGCGCGCGAAGGTCTCGCGGGGCTGGCGACGGTATCCGTCGCGAGCCGTGGTGACGATCGAGCCGACGATGCCGGCGATCGAGACGGTGAGGAGCAGAGCGGTGATGGTGAACACGGCGGTTCCTTTCGAGGAGTTCGTTGGAATGTCGGGCGACCTGGTGCGCCCTTGCACGTGTCCGACCCGTCAATTGTGACGTGAAAAACCGTTCAGCACAATCTGATGGAACTACAGTGACGATGTAGTCTGGCTACATGGATGTTCGACGTCTCGACCTGCTCCGCGAACTCGCCGAACGCGGGAGCGTCACCGCCGTCGCCGAGGCCGCCGGGCGTACGCCCTCGGCCGTCTCGCAGCAACTCAAGGTCCTCGAGCGCGAGGCGGGGATGCCGCTCACCGAGCGGGTCGGACGAGGCGTCGTGCTCACCAGCGCGGGACACGCGCTGGCCCGCTCGGCCACCGAGGTCGCGGTCGCCCTCGAGCGCGCGTCGGCGCTCTGGGACGAGTTCCGGAACCACCCCAGCGGCGAGGTGTCGCTGCTCACCTTCCCCACCGTCGGCGCGACGCTCCTGCCCGTGGTCCTGCGCGACCTCGCCGCGGTCGCGGGCCTCGTGGTCCGCGCCACCGACCTCGACCCCGGGCTCGCGGAGTTCCCCGACCTCACGAACGACTACGACATCGTGCTCGCGCACACCATGCCGGGCGAGCTGCCGTGGGGCGGGCGGGGACTCCGGGCGATCCCGCTGCTGACCGAGCCGCTCGACATCGGCATCCCGGCAGACCACCGGCTCGCCGCGCGCGCGCACGTGACGCCGGCCGACCTCGTCGACGAGACCTGGCTCGGCGTCCCGCCGGGCTTCCCGTTCGAGCGGATCCTCCACGCGATCGAGCAGGCCGGCGGCCGGCAGGTCGAGGTCAGCCAGCGCTTCAGCGACATGCGGATCGTCGAGGCCTTCATCGGCGCGGGCCTCGGCGTGGCCTTCGTGCCGCGGTACACGTCCGGCGTGCTGCCCGAGGGCATCGTGCTGAAGCCGCTGCGGGGCGTCGCCTCCGTCCGGCAGATCTTCGCGCTGGTCCGGCCGGACGTCGCCGAGCGGCTCGCCGTCCGGACCGTGCTCGAGGTGCTCGCCGACCGGGCGGGGCGCCTCGAGCAGCAGCACGAGGCGCACTGAGCCGCCGCGTCACGAGGGCGGGCGCAAGCCCTGCTCGACGACGGCACGCGCGGTGCCGTTGGCCGCACGGAGGGCCCCGCCCTCGGCGTGGTACTCGAACAGACCCATGCCCGACCGGTCGGCGAACGCCACCCCGCCCGGCGAGTAGGTGCCCGACGTGAAGAAGAGCGGCCTGCGACCGTCATCGGCTGCGACCCCGGCCAGCTCCCGGATCTGCGCGACGGGCACCGTGGTGCGCTCGCCCAGGTTCTTCACCTGGGCGATCCAGTGGGCGCTCACCACGTCGACGCCGCCGTCGCCCGTGAAGCGCGTCACCTCCGCATCGGATGCGCCGAGATGGCGCATCCAATCGGCGACGAGCTGCTCGGCGCCGCGATGCGATACGCCGTACGGCTGCGGACCGGGCCTGGGCCACGCCGTCGGCAACGGGAACGCGGGCTCGCGCCGGCCGGCCCGGAGCGCCTCGGCCAGCCCGGCCTGGGTCGCGACCGAAACGACGGCGCCCTCGCACCGCGCGACGAGGTCGTCGTGCCGCTCGCGCACCCACCGCTGCACGACGGCGAGCACGGCGGCAGCGGCGACGAGTAGCCCGGCGTAGGCGGCCGGCCCCAGTCCCAATGGCACCGGGAACCCGGGGCGCGCGGCGACCGAGGAGGTGGCGGCCCCGGCGATCGCCCAGGCCGCGGCGTACCCGATCCACCACCACCAGGTGGCCGTCGCCGTGGGGCCGGACTCCGACACGATCCGCGAGGCCGCGGCGACGGCGGCGCGGGAGAGGGTGGCCCGGGCGGCCTCGACCGGGAGCCCGAGCGGAACGCGGGCACCGAGCCGGCGGCCGAGCTCGACGGCGGCGCGATGGAGGGGCTCGGTCAGCACGTTCGCATACTAGGAGCGGCATACGACATGGTGGCGTACCATCCGAGGATGCCCGACGACGTGATCCTCTTCGACGTGCGCGACGGCCTCGCGCACCTCACCCTCAACCGCCCCGCACGCCTCAACGCCGTCGATCCCGAGGCGATCGGCCGCTGGCAGGAGCTCGCGCACGAGATCGCGGAGCGCGACGACATCGGCGCGGTGCTCTTCGACGCCAACGGGCGGGCGTTCTGCGCCGGGGGCGACGTCGTGGCCATGTCGGCGCTGGCCGGCACCGGAGACGCCCCGGGCGGCGACGTCGTGCGACGGCTCGCCGACCGCATCCACGACGGCCACCGGGCGCTCCGCGAGAGCACGAAGCCGATCGTGGCGGCGGTGCAGGGCCCGGTGGCGGGTGGCGGGCTCGGCTTCATGCTCGTCGCCGACGTGATCGTCGCGTCCAAGCGAGCGACGTTCGCCAGCCGCTACGCCGACATCGGGCTCACGCCGGACTGCGGGGTGAGCACGCTGCTGCCGGAGGCGGTGGGCGTGCGGCGCGCGCTCGAGCTCACGCTCACCTCGCGCACGCTGAGCGCGGCCGAGGCGCTCGACTGGGGCCTGGTCGCCGAGGTCGTCGCCGCCGACGCGCTCGCCGCCCGCGCACGCGACATCGCCGAGGGATGGCTCGCCGGGGCGACGCACGCGTTCGGCCAGGCGAAGCGACTGGTGCACGCCGGGCGCTCGCGATCGTTCGGCGAGTCGCTCGACGACGAGGCCGTCACCATCGGCGCGGCCATCGAGACCCCGTACGCGCAGCGGGCGGTCGCCGCGTTCGCCGCCCGCTGACCTCGCCCCGGCGGGGCGCGAGCCCTCAGTCGTGCTGCGGGAAGCCCAGGTTCAGCCCGCCGTGGCTCGGGTCGAGCCACCGCGAGGTGATCGCCTTCTCCTGGGTGAAGAAGTCGAACCCGCGCGGGCCGTAGGCCTTCGCATCGCCGAACAGCGAGTCCTTCCACCCGCCGAACGAGTGGTAGGCCACCGGCACGGGGATCGGCACGTTGATGCCGACCATGCCGACCGTCACCTCGCGCTGGAAGCGCCGGGCGGCGCCGCCGTCGTTCGTGAAGATCGCGGTGCCGTTGCCGTAGCGCGACGAGTTGATCAGCTCGAGTCCCTCCTCGTAGCCGTCGACCCGCACGACCGAGAGCACCGGGCCGAAGATCTCGTCGCGGTACACGGCCGACGACGTCGGCACCCTGTCGATCAGCGTCGGCCCCATCCAGAAGCCGTCGGGCTCGCCGTCCACGTCGGGGTCGCGGCCGTCCACGACGACCGACGCACCGTCCTCACCGGCCACGTCGAGGTACCCGGCGACCTTGTCGCGGTGCTCGCGCGTGATGAGCGGGCCCATGTCGCAGCCGCGGGTGCCGTCGCCCGTCTTCAGGCGCGCCATCCGCTCGCCGATCTTCGCGACGAGCTCGTCAGCGATCGAGTCGACCGCGACGACGGCCGAGATGGCCATGCAGCGCTCGCCCGCCGATCCGAAGCCCGCGTTCACGGCGGCGTCGGCCGCGAGGTCGAGGTCGGCGTCGGGCAGCACCAGCATGTGGTTCTTCGCGCCGCCGAGGGCCTGGACCCGCTTGCCGTTCGCCGTCGCGGTCGCGTAGATGTACTGCGCGATCGGCGTCGAGCCGACGAACGAGATCGACCGCACGGTGGGGTGCTCGAGCAGCGCGTCGACCGCGACCTTGTCGCCGTGCACGACGTTCAGCACGCCGTCGGGCAGCCCGGCCTCCTGCATCAGGCGGGCGAGCCAGATCGACGCGGACGGGTCCTTCTCGGACGGCTTCAGCACCACCGTGTTGCCCGTCGCGATGGCCAGCGGGAAGAACCACATCGGCACCATCGCCGGGAAGTTGAACGGGCTGATGATGCCGACGACGCCGAGCGGCTGGCGCAGCGAGTACACGTCGATGCCGGTCGAGACGTTCTCGGAGTACTCGCCCTTCGTGTACGCGGGCATCGCGCACGCGAGTTCGACGACCTCGAGGCCGCGGGCGATCTCGCCGGCGGCGTCGCCGAGCACCTTGCCGTGCTCGCTCGTGAGGATCGCCGCGAGCTCGTCGCTGCGCGCGTTCAGCAGCTCGCGGAACGCGAACATCACCTGCTGGCGCTTCGCGATCGACGTGTCCCGCCACTTCGGGTACGCGCGCGCCGCGGCCTCGACCGCGGCGTCCACGTCCTCGGTCGACGCGAAGCGCACGCGGCGCTGCTCGACGCCGCGCGCGGGGTCGTAGACGGGCCCGGTGCGATCGGATCCGCCGGACGCGGGCGCGCCGTCGATCCAGTGCTCGACGATCTCGGCGGTGCTGGTGCCCCCGGCGCTGGGGGCGGTCTGGGTGTCGGTCATGATGCTCTTCCTTCCGGTCGAGTGCTCGGGTCGGTCGAAGTCGGTGGACGGATGCCGCAGCGCGGCCTCACACGGCGACGGTGCCGAGCACCTCGTCGTAGATCGCGGCCGCCTGGGCGACCTCGTCGGCGGTGACCACGCACGGCGGCACCACGTGGATGCGGTTCTCGGCGACGAACGGCAGCAGCCCGCGCTCGATCAGCGCACCCTTGACGCGGCCGACCTCGGCGGCGGGCAGCGGTTCCCGCGTCTCGCGGTCGGCCACGAGGTCGAGCGCCCAGAAGACGCCCTCGCCGCGCACCTCGCCGATCACGGCGTGCTTGTCCGCGAGCTCCGTCAGCGCGGGCGCGATGGCCTCCGCGCCGACGCGGCGCGCGTGGTCGACGATGCCCTCGGACTCCATCGCGTCGAGCGCGCCGACGATCGACGCCATCGCGAGGGGATGCCCCGAGTAGGTCAGGCCGCCCGGGAACACGCGCTCGTCGAAGTCGGCGGCGATCTCGTCGGAGATCACGACGCCGCCCACGGGCACGTAGCCCGAGTTCACGCCCTTGGCGAAGCTGATCAGGTCGGGCCGCACGTCGTACCCGTCGAAGGCGAACCAGCGCCCGGTGCGCCCGAAGCCGCACATCACCTCGTCGAGGATCAGCATGATGCCGTGGCGGTCGCAGAGCTCGCGCACCCCGGCGAGGTAGCCGGGCGGCGGCACGAGCACGCCCGCCGTGCCGGGCACGGTTTCGAGCAGCACGGCCGCGATGGATGCCGGCCCCTCCGCCTCGATCACGCGGCGCAGGTGCCGCAGCGCCCGCTCCGACTCCTCCTCGGGCGTCGTCGCCCAGAACTCGGAGCGGTAGAGGAACGGGCCGAAGAAGTGCACGTGCCCGCGCGCGTACTCATTCGGGATGCGCCGCCAGTCGCCGGTCGAGACGATCGCCGCCCCGGTGTTGCCGTGGTACGACCGGTAGGTCGACAGCACCTTGTCGCGGCCGGTGTGCAGCCGCGCCATCCGTATCGCGTTCTCGTTCGCGTCGGCACCGCCGTTGGTGAAGAACACCTTCGACATGCCGTCGGGCGCACGATCGGTGATGCGCTTCGCGGCCTCGCCGCGCGCGAGGTTCACGATCGGCGGGCCGATGGTGGCCAGCAGTTCCGCCTGCTCGCGGATCGCGGACACGACGGCCGGATGCTGGTGGCCGATGTTGACGTTGACGAGCTGGCTCGAGAAGTCGAGGTACTCGCGGCCCGCGTGGTCCCAGACGGTGGTGCCGCGTCCGCTCGCGATGACGAGCTGCGGCGGCGAGCCCTGTGCCGACCATGAGTGGAACACGTGCTCCGCGTCCAGCTCGCGGGCGAGCTCGTCGAGGCCTTCGGTGAGGTTGTCGGTCATGGCGTCGTCGCCTTTCCTGCGGTTCGGGTCGATGGGTCGGATGCCGCGCGGCCGGCCGGATGCGCCGGCCCCGCGGCATCCGTTCTCCTACTGGCCGCCCTCGGTGAGGGTGACCTCGATGGGCTCGAAGGACTCGCCGGTCGTGTCGACCTCGTCGCCGAGCTCCTCGATGGCCTGCTCGATGTACTCGTTGGTCCACGCCGAGGCCGGCGGTTCCTCCGTGATCGGGCTCGCACCCGACTCGTTCACGGCCGACAGGGCGCCCTCGACGGTCCGGTCCCAGGCCGCCTCGTCGATCACGCCGATGCCGTTCTCGGCCGGCCAGATGAGCTTGTTGGTCTCGTTGACCATCCACAGCTCGTGGCTCGGGCCCCAGCCGGAGCCGGCCGCGATGGTGATCTCGGACGCGTCCTCGGGGTTGTCGCGGACGAACGCCCAGCCCTTGATGACGGCCTTGAGGAACGCGACCGTCGTCTCCTGGTACGCCTCGTCGCTCTCGAGCCGCTCCGTGTCGGCCCAGATCGCATCCTGCAGCATGGCGCCGACGGTGTCCTCGTAGCTGATGACGTTGAAGTCGTCCTCGGTGTAGAGCTCGCCGGTGTCGGGGTCGACGGTCTCGAGCAGCTGGGCGTACTCGTTGTACGTCATCGCCTGGGCCGCATCGATGTCGCCCTGCAGGAACGCGTTCATGTTGAAGTCCTGCGTGATGATCTCGACGGTCGACGAGTCGAGTCCCTCCTCGGCCATCGCCGCGAAGATCTCCCACTCGTTGCCGAAGCCCCACGAGCCGATCTTCTTGCCCTCGAAGTCGGCCACCGACGAGATGTCGGAGTCGGCCCACGACACCTGGAGGGTGCCCGAGCGCTGGAAGATCTGCGCGATGTTGGTGAGGTTCGCCCCCTGCTCGATCGAGCCGAGCACCTTCGGGACCCAGGCGATCGCGTAGTCGACGTCGCCGTTGGCGAGCGCGTCCTGCGGCACGATGTCGCCGCCGGAGGGGATGATCTCGACCTCCAGGCCCTCCTCCTCGAAGTAGCCGTTCTCGACCGCGGCGAAGTAGCCCGCGAACTGGCCCTGCGGGAGCCACTGGAGCTGGAGGCGCACGGGCGTGAGCTCGTCGCCCCCGGCGTCGCCTCCGCCGGCGTCTCCGCCGGAGTCGTCGCCGCCTGCCGAGCAGGCCGCGAGGAGCAGGGCCGCCGTGGCGGCGAAGGCTCCGGCCGCGAGTCCGCGGCGTGTGCTGTGCTTCATGTCAGTCCTTCCTGGTTCCCGGTGCGTGCGGTGGTGCTGGTGGTGCCATCCCCGGCAGGGCGGGGACGTCGGTGCCGGACCGCGTGGTGGGCGGTGCGGGCGAGCGGATGCCGCCGGCCCGGCGCGACGCGCGTCATCGCGCACCTCCGCCGGGGCCGCGGCGCAGCACGAGCCGTTCGAGTCCGAGGGTGACGAGGTAGAACGCCAGGCCGAGCGCGATGGAGGCGAGCACGTACGCCCAGGCCCGGGCGTAGGCGCTCGACGCTGCCGACGTCGAGATGAGCGAGCCGAGACCGCCGCGCGGGCCGCCGAAGTACTCCGCGACGAGCGCCGAGATCACGGCGAGCGACGACGCGATGCGGATGCCGGTGAGCACGAACGGAACCGCGGTGGGCAGCGTCAGGGTCCGCAGCACCTGCTGCGGGCTGGCCGCATAGGCCTTCATCAGGTCGCGGTGCACGGGCGCGGTCTGCCGGAACCCGCGCAGGGTGTTGATGAACACGGGCACGAACGAGGCGAGGGCCGCGATCGCCTGGCGGCCGAACTGGCTGTCGGCGCCGAACATCGAGTTGAGCACGGGGGCGAGCGCCACGATCGGCACCACCGCCAGCGCCGCCACGATCGGCGCGCTCATGCGGTCGACGACCCTCCAGCGCGCGGCGACCGCGGCGAGCGCGATGCCGAGCAGCGAGCCGACGACGAGGCCGATGAGCGCGTTGGTGCCGGTGACGAGGGTCGCCGAGACGATCGACGGCCAGAACGCGACGAACTCCTCGACGATCGAGGTGGGGCTCGGCAGCAGGTAGTCGGAGACCCCGACGACGCTGACCAGGAAGTGCCAGAGGCCGAGGACGACGAGCCCGACGACGATCGGCGCGGCCACGCGCACGACCGCCTCGGTCCGCGGCGCCATGCGGGCGGGTCGTCCGGCGGTCGTCGCGCTCATCAGCGGGTCTCCACTCCGCGCGGACCGGATGCCACGGGCGATCCGCCGTGCAGCGCCTCGCGCACCGCGGTCACCATCTCGAAGAAGGCGCGTTCCTCGCGGAGGTCCTCGGTCCGCGCGGCGCGCGCCGCCTCGGCGCCGAGCCGCATGGGCACGATCTCCTGGATGCGCCCGGGCCGCGGCGACATGACGACGACCCGGTCCGAGAGGAACACCGCCTCGGGGATCGAGTGCGTGACGAAGACGACGGCGGCGCCGGTCTCGGCCGAGATGCGCACGAGCTCGGTCTGCATCTTCTCGCGCGTCATCTCGTCCAGGGCGCCGAACGGCTCGTCCATCAGCAGCAGGCGCGGCTGCTCGGCGAGGGCGCGGGCGATCGCGACGCGCTGCTGCATGCCGCCCGAGAGCTGGTCGGGGTACCGGTCGGCGAAGTCCGACAGCCCCACCATCTCGAGCAGGTGCGCGACGCGGTCGCGACGGTCGGCCGCGGCCGATCCGTGCAGCTCGAGCGGCAGCGCCACGTTCGCGGCGACGGTCCGCCACGGCAGGAGCCCCGCCTGCTGGAAGGCGATCCCGTAGTCCTGGTCGAGCCGGGCCTGGCGGGCGGACTTGCCGAACACCGAGAGCGCGCCGTCGGTGGGCTCGTCGAGGTCGGCGATCAGGCGCATGAGGGTCGACTTGCCGCATCCGCTCGGGCCGATGAGCGAGACGAACTCGCCGGGCGCGATCGCGAGGTCGATGTCCTGCAGCGCCTGCACCTGGCCGGTGCGCGTCTCGAAGACCTTGTCGACGCCGCGCACCTCGACGGCCGCGGTGCTGGCGGGCGTGGCATCCGTCATGCGGATTCCTCCGATCGTCGGTAGTTCCTGAGGATGACGCCGAGCAGCGCGACCGAGCCGGCGGCGACGAGGCCGAGCACGATGGCGCCGAAGATCGGCCCCCACGCCTTGGCGGGGTCGCCGGACGCCTGCCCGGCGAACTGGATGAGGATCCGGCCGATGCCGCCCTGCAGCCCGGTCGAGACCTCGGCGACCACCGCGCCGATGACGGCGTTCGCCGCGCCGAGTCGCAGGGCCGGCAGCAGGTAGGGCACCGCGGCGGGGAAGCGCAGCTTGGCGAGCGTCTGCCAGTACCCTGCGGCGTAGGCCTGCATCAGCTCGGTGTGGATCCGGTCGGGCGACTGCAGCCCCTTGAGCGCGCCGATCGCGATGGGGAAGAACGCGAGGTAGCTCGCGATGAGGGCGACCGACATCCAGTCCTGCCACTCGAACGAGCCGATCTCGACCCGCGACCCCCAGCTCTTGACGACCGGGGCGAACGCGATGAGCGGCACGGTCTGGCTGAGCACGATCCACGGGAGGAGGCCCCACTCGGCGATCCGCCACCGCTGCATGACGAGCGCCAGCCCGATGCCGACGACGACGCCCACCAGCCAGCCGGCCGCGGCGATGCCGAGCGTGGTCAGCGCCGCGAGCAGCACGACGAGCCAGAGCGGCTGCGCGGTGGGCGCCCCGGTGACCGGCTCGGCCAGCCGTGCGAGCATGTCCCAGACGTGGGGCATCGCGAGGTCCGTCGTGCGCGGGAGGACGCGGGTGTCGCCGATCACGACCCCGTCGTCGGGCGCGAGCGCCTTGTAGCCCTCCCAGGCGAGCGCGATGACGACGATGCCCGCGAGCCCCCACGCCCAGGTCGCCGCCATGCGTCCTGCGCGGCGCGAGGGGCCGGGTCGACCCGCCCGTCCCGGTCGGCGGATGCCGCCGGGCGCACCGCCCGGGACGGCCTCGGCCGCCGGGTCGGTCTCGCGCTCGCGCAGGTCGGTCATGACTTCGCCACGACGTGCTCGGAGAGCGCCGGGATCACGGTCTCGCCGTAGACCCGCAGCGTCTCCTCCTTGTTGTCGTGCTGGAGGTACCCGGCGAACTGGTCGACGCCCAGCTCGGCGAGCGCCTTCAGCTTCTGGATGTGCTGGTCGGCGGAGCCGAGCACGCAGAACCGCTCGACGATCTCGTCGGGCACGAAGTCGACGTGGTCGTTGTCCGCCTTGCCGTGCGTGTTGTAGTCATACCCCTCGCGTCCGCGGATGTAGTCGGTGAGGGCGTCGGGCACGGTGCCGTGCATGCCGTACTTCGCGACGATGTCGGCGACGTGGTTGCCGACCATCCCCCCGAACCAGCGGCACTGGTCGCGCATGTGCGACCAGTCGTCGCCGATGTACATGGGCGCCGCGACGCAGATCTTCACCGACATCGGGTCGCGGCCGGCCTTCTCCGCGGCATCCCGGACCGTCTTGATCATCCACTCGGCGATGTCGAGGTCGGCGAGCTGCAGGATGAACCCGTCGCCCACCTCCCCCGCCACGCGCAGGGCCATCGGCCCGTACGCCGCGACCCACACCTCGAGCTCCGAGCCCTTGCTCCAGGGGAAGCGGATGTTCGAACCGTGGTACTCGACCGACCGCGAGCTGCCGAGCTCCCGGATGACGTGGATCGACTCGCGCAGCTCGGTCATGGTGGTCGGCTTGCCGTTCGTGACGCGCACGGCCGAGTCGCCGCGGCCGATGCCGCAGACGGTCCGGTTGCCGAACATCTCGTTGAGCGTCGCGAACACCGACGCCGTGACCGTCCAATCGCGGGTCGCCGGGTTCGTCACGAAGGGGCCGACCTTGATGCGCTGGGTCTGCGCGAGGATCTGGCTGTAGATGACGTAGGGCTCCTGCCACAGGATGTGCGAGTCGAACGTCCACACGTGGCTGAACCCGTGCACCTCGGCGAGCTTCGCGAGCTGGACGGTCCGCGATGCCGGGGGGTTGGTCTGGAGTACTGCTCCGAATTCCATGCTGCTCCCGCCGTTCAGATGAGGTACTGGCTCAGGCCGCGCTTGAGGTAGCGCCCGTCGCCCTTGGCGCCGACGTAGGCGTCGTCCTCGACGACGACCCGGCCTCGGCTCATGACCGTGTCGACCTTGCCGTCGATCTCGTAGCCCTCCCACGCGGAGTAGTCCATGTTCATGTGGTGGGTCTTGTCGAGGCCGATCGACGTGTGGCCGTTCGGGTCGTAGACGACGATGTCGGCGTCGGCGCCGGGCTGGATGACGCCCTTGGTGCCGTAGAGGCCGAACATGCGCGCGGGCGTCGTGCTCGTGAGCTCCACCCACCGCTCGAGCGTGATCTCGCCGGTCACGACGCCCTGGTACATGAGGTCCATCCGGTGCTCGATCGAGCCGATGCCGTTCGGGATCTTCCGGAAGTCGCCGAGGCCCAGCTCCTTCTGGTCCTTCATGCAGAACGGGCAGTGGTCGGTCGAGACCATCTGCAGGTCGTTCGTGCGCAGCGCCTGCCACATCGAGTCCTGGTGGCCCTCGGCGCGGCTGCGGAGCGGGGTCGAGCACACCCACTTGGCGCCCTCGAACGCCCCCCACTCGTCGGACTTCGCGCCGAGCTGGTCCTCCAGCGACAGGTAGAGGTACTGCGGGCACGTCTCGCCGTACACGTTCTGGCCGCGGTCGCGGGCCCACGCGAGCTGCTCGACGGCCTGCTTGGCCGACACGTGCACCACGTAGAGCGGTGCGCCGGTCACCTTGGCGAGCATGATCGCGCGGTGGGTCGCCTCCTCCTCCATCTCCCAGGCGCGGGCGATGCCGTGGTAGTACGGGTCGGTCTTGCCCTGGTCGACGAGCTGCTGGGCGAGCACGTCGATCGCCGGGCCGTTCTCGGCGTGCATCATCGTGAGCATGCCCGTGTCGCGCGACACCTGCATGGCCTTCAGGATCTGCGCGTCATCCGAGTAGAAGACGCCCGGGTAGGCCATGAACATCTTGAAGCTCGTCACTCCCTCGTCGGGCAGCCGCTTCATGGCCTCGAGCGACGCCTCGGTCACGTCGCCGACGATCTGGTGGAAGCCGTAGTCGATCGCGCAGTTGCCGGCGGCCTTCTCGTGCCACGCCGCCAGGCCGTCCTCGAGCCGCTGCCCGTAGGTCTGCACCGCGAAGTCGATGATCGACGTCGTGCCGCCGTGCGCGGCCGCGATGGTGCCCGACTCGAACGTGTCGGACGCCTCGGTGCCGCCGAAGGGCAGCTGCATGTGGGTGTGCGCGTCGATGCCGCCGGGGATCACGTACTTGCCCGTGGCGTCGACGACGCGGTCGACGGATGCCGCGACATCCGTGCCCATGAGCTCGCTGCCGGGGTGCAGCACGGCGACGATCTTCTCGCCGTCGACGAGCACGTCGGCCTCGACGCGCCCGGTCGCGCTCACCACGGTGCCGCCGGAGATGAGGGTGGTCGTCATGTCTCGCTCCTTCGCGACTCGTCGTTACGGCTTCGGGATGGACGTGTAGGAGTCGGGCCGGCGGTCGCGGTAGAACTGCCAGGCGTTGCGGACCTGGCGGATCATGTCCATGTCGAGGTCGCGGACCACGACCTCCTCGTCGGTCTCCGAGCCGTAGTCGCCGACGATGTTGCCCTGCGGGTCGACGAACTGGCTCTTGCCGTAGAAGTCCACGGCGAGGTCGCCGTACTCGTTGTCCTCGAGGCCGACGCGGTTCGCGGCGCCGATGAAGTACCCGTTCGCGGCGGCCGCGGCGGGCTGCTCGATCTCCCACAGGCGGTTGGACAGGCCGGGCTTGGTCGCGTTGGGGTTGAAGACGATCTGCGCGCCGTTGAGGCCGAGCTCGCGCCATCCCTCGGGGAAGTGCCGGTCGTAGCAGATGTACACGCCGATCGGGCCGACGGCGGTCTGGAAGACCGGGTAGCCGAGGTTGCCGGGCCGGAAGTAGAACTTCTCCCAGAACTTGTCGAGGTTCGGGATGTGGTGCTTGCGGTACGAGCCGAGGATGGTGCCGTCGGCGTCGACGACGACCGCGGTGTTGTAGTACACCCCGGGCTGCTCCTCCTCGTAGATCGGCAGGACCATGACCATGCCGAGCTCCTTCGCGAGCGCGGCGAAGCGCTGCACGATGGGCCCGTCGGCCGGCTCGGCGTAGTCGTAGTACTTCACGTCCTCGGTGATGCCGAAGTACGGACCGTAGAACAGCTCCTGGAAGCAGATGACCTGGGCGCCCTGCTCCTTCGCCTGCCGGGCGAACTGCTCGTGCTTGTCGAGCATCGAGTCCTTGTCGCCCGTCCAGGTCGTCTGGGTGATGGCTGCTCGAACGATCGTCATGGTGCCTCCTGAGTCGGTCGGCGTCGTTGCCGCCCGCTGGACAGGCGTGGAGCTCAGTGCCTGTCGCGCGTGCCGCGACGTCGAGGTGTGATGCCGAACACCGACGCCGGCTGGGGACCGGCGACGTGCGAACCGGGCCTGCGACCCGTTCTGTTATTCTTCGGCGTGAACATTTCCCTTGTGTTTCCGTTTGTGACGCGGTGGTTAAACATCCTGTCCCCAAGTGCGTGAGGAGGCAATGGTGCGATCAGGTTCTCGTATGGACGTCTCCGAGCTGACCGCGCTCGCGCCCTTCGCCGACAGCACCCCTCGCGGCATCGCCGCCGACCTCGCGAGGCTCGTCAACGGCGGCGAGCTCGAGGCGGGCGTCCGCCTGCCCACGGTGCGCGAACTCGCCTCCGCACTGGGCGTCAGCCCGGCCACCGTCAGCCAGGCATGGCAGGCGCTCGCCCGCGCGGGCCTTATCGAATCGCGCGGCCGCGCCGGCAGCTTCGTCCGGCGGGGCGCCGTCGACGGCCCCGCCACGCGGATGCGCCGGATGGCCGCACCGAACGACCCCGTGCGACTCGACCTCTCCCGCGGCACGCCCGATCCCCTCCTGCTGCCGCCGCTCGGGCCCGCGATCTCGCGCATCTCCGCCCGCGCCGACGTCGGCAGCTACCAGGACGAGCCCGTCCTGCCCGCCCTCGCCGCGGTGCTCCGCGACTCCTGGCCGAGCGACGCCGAGGCGATCACGGTCGTCGACGGGGCGCTCGACGCGATCTCGCGCACACTCGACCAGGTCGTGCGGTTCGGCGACCGGGTCGTCGTCGAGCATCCCGGCTTCCCGCCCTTCCTCGACCTGCTCGACCTGCTCGGCGCCGAGGCGATCCCCGTCGCCGTCGACCAGCACGGGATGTCGCCCGAGGGGCTCGCCGCGGCGCTGCGTCGACGCCCGTCCGCCGTGCTGCTCCAGCCGCGCGCGCAGAACCCCACCGGGGCGTCGATGACGCCGGCGCGCGTCGAGGAGCTCGCGCGCGTCATCCGCTCGGCCGCCGACGACCACGGCGCCGACGTCGTCGTGATCGAGGACGACCACTCCGGCCTCATCTCGACCGAGGGCGACATGACCCTCGGCACGCACCTGCCCGATCGCGTCGTGCACGTGCGCAGCTTCGCCAAGTCGCACGGCCCCGACCTGCGCATCGCCGCCGTCGGCGGTCCGCGCGACCTCGTCGACCGCATCATGGCCCGCCGCATGCTCGGCCCAGGCTGGACCTCGCGGCTGCTCCAGTCGATCCTGCTCGACCTGCTGACCGACGGCACCGCGATCGACGCCGTCGCCGAGGCCCGGCGCGCGTACTACACGCGCCAGCGTGCGCTGGGCGACGCGCTCCGCGCGCGGGGCGTGCCCGTCGCGCACGCCGATGGGATCAATCTGTGGATGCCGGTGCTCTCGGAGCGGTCGACGCTCGTGCAGCTCGCCGCCGCCGGCATCCGGGTCGCCGGCGGGACGCCGTTCCTCGCCGCGGCGAACGGGTCGTCGGTCGCGGGCGCGCTGCGGGGCTCGGAGGGCGAGTTCGTGCGGGTCACCGTGGGCGCGGTGCGCGAGGACGCGGCATCCGTCGCCGACGCGCTCGCGAATGCGGCCCGCCACCTCGTCGCCGGCGGCTACTGAGCCGGCCCGGCCGCCCGGGCTTCCCACCCCGTGCGCCCCACCCGCGCCACCCGACTGCGCGTCGGTGCCTCGACGGGAGGTTTGCGCGTATGAGGCACCTCCCGAAACGCCCTCAGGCGCGGAAACCTCCCGTCGACTAGCGCGCGGCCGGGGCGCGGCGGCGCGGGCGACGGGCGCGCCGCGACGGGTCAGGCGCGGGCGGCGCTCGGCGCCTTCGCGTAGTGGTCGGGGGTCATCGTGAGCTCGGCCTGTCCGGCCGTGATCGAGCGCAGGTCGAGCACGTAGCGCGCGAGCTCCGCCTCGGGCACGTGCGCGACCACGCGGGCGCGTCCGTCGTCGGCCGACTCGGTCGCGTGCACCCGGCCGCGCCGTCCCGAGAGGTCGGTGAGCACCGCGCCCTGCAGGTCGGGCGGCACGGTCACGGTGACGGATGACACGGGTTCGAGCAGCACCGTACCCGCCTCGGCGAGCGCCGCCTTCACCCCGATGGATGCCGCGGTGCGGAACGCCATCTCGGACGAGTCGACCGAGTGCGACTTGCCGTCGTACAGCTCGACCCGCACGTCGACCACCGGATGCCCCTGCGGCCCGCCCGCCGACAGCGCGTCGCGCGCGCCCTTCTCGACCGCGCCGATGTACTGGCGCGGCACCGCGCCGCCGGTGACCGAGTCGACGAACTCGAACCCGTCGCCGGGCGGCAGCGGGGAGACCCGCAGCTGCACCACCGCGAACTGGCCGTGCCCGCCCGACTGCTTCTTGAGCTTGCCCTCGACCTGCGCCGACCCGGCGATCGTCTCGCGGTAGGCGACGGGCGCGGGTCCCGTGTTCACGTGCACGCCGAACACCCGTGCGAGCCGTTCGACCGCCACCGCCAGGTGGGTGTCGCCGAGCCCGCGCAGCACCGTGTGGTCGCCCGAGCGGTCGATCACGAGCGTCGGATCCTCGGCGACGAGCCGGCTGAGCGCGCCCGACATCTTCTCGTCGTCGGACTGCGACGCGGGCTCGAGGCTGACCGCGTACACCGGCGGCCGTTCCGGCAGCGCGGCCGGGCGGGCCGTGCCGCTCGAGCGCGCCCACAGCAGCGACCCCGACGGCGAGCCGGTGAGCTTGGCGACCGCGCCGACCTCCCCGGCCGAGAGCGTCCCGGCGGTGAGGTGCTCGGAACCGCGGAGGCGGAACAGCCCGTGGATGCGCTCCTCGGCGCCCGTCGTCGCGTTGCGCAGCTTGTCCCCGGTGCGGAGCGTGCCCGAGAGCACCTTCAGCATCGACACCTGGCCGACGAACGGGTCGGCGACGGTGCGGAACACGTGCACGACCGTCTCACCCGACGGGTTCGGGGCGACCGCGACTTCGGCGCCGCCGCTGCCCTCCCCGACGCGGATGCGCCCGTCGCGATCGGTGGCGGCGGGCGTGAGTTCGCAGACGAGGTCCGCGACGCGGTCGACCCCGGCCTCGGTCACCCCCGAGCAGACCAGGACCGGCACCGCCTCGCCCGCGGCGACCTCCCGGGCGAACGTCCGCTCGAGGTCGGCGACGGACGGCTCGTTCCCCTCGAGGTACGCCTCGAGCTGGGCGTCGTCGTGCGACACGATGTCCTCGGTCACCTCGACGTGCATCCGGTGCTCCTCCTCCTGCGCCTCCGGAGGCAGGGCCTCGTCGTGGTGGTGGCCGGTGTCGTCGTACACGTGGGCCTGCTCGCTCAGCACGTCGGCCACCGCCCGGAACGAGGCCTCCTCGCCGAGCGGCAGCTCGAGCGCCCACAGGTGCTCGCCGAAGGCGTCGCGCAGTTCCGCGAGCACCGTGCGGAAGTCGGCGCGCGCCTTGTCCTCCTGGGTGACGACGACCAGCCGCGGCACTCCGGCCGCCTCGGCCGCCGACCAGACCGCTCGCGTGCCCGCGGTGACGCCGTCGACCGCGCTCACGACCACGAGCGCGGCATCCGCGACGGCCAGCGCCGCGTCGACCCCGCCGGCGAAGTCGGGGTGGCCGGGAGTGTCGGCGAGGGTGAGCGCGTAGGCCGTGCCGTCCGGCCCGGTCCAGTCGAGGTGGGCGAGCGAGAGCCCGAGGCTCGTGTGCCGGGCGATCTCCTCGGGCTCGTGGTCGCTGACGGTGCTGCCGTTCTCGACGCTGCCCGCCCTCGGGATGGCGCCGGCGCGATGCAGCAGCGCCTCGGTCAGGGTGGTCTTGCCCGATCCGGCCCCGCCCACGAGGGCGATGGTCCGGTGGGTCGGAGTCGATGCGTCGTTCATGGGGCCTCCCGCGCCGGTGCGGTTCCGTGGGTCCATCGTGTCGCGGACGGGCGGGAAGCGGAAGGGGTCGGAGGTCCCGGATGCCCGGGCTACCCCGCCGCGGCGCGGCGCTCGGCGACGATCGCGCGCGTCTCGGGCGCGACGCGCGCGGCGACGTCGGCGATGAACGCCTCGTCGTCGCCCGTGACGAGGAAGGTGTCGACGCCGTGCCGGGTCGCGAGGTCGGCGAGCAGGTCGGGCCGCGCCTCGCGCGGGCCGACGTTCAGCAGGCGTCGGATGCCGCGGGGGTCCCGCCCCGCCGCCGTGGCCGCGGCATCGATCACGGCGTGCCCGGCGTCGAGCGAGTCGGCGCCGCGCTCGAGGCGCCCGAGCGAGGGGAGCCAGCCGTCGGCCGATCGCCCCACGAGCCGGAGGCCCTTGGGCTTCAGCACGCCGAGCCAGATCGGCAGCAGGCGCTGCGCGGGCGCCGGGCCGCGCTTGGCGCCGCGCACCGGATGGAACCGGTGGTCGAGGAACACCCCGCCGGCGGCATCCGCGTCCTGGAGCTCGCGGATCACGGCGATCGCCTCGGCGAGCGCGTCGCCGGCCTCGGCGGGCGTGCGCGCGGGCGCCCCCATGGCCTCCGCCGCCTGCGAGAACCCGCCGGCGCCGAGCGCGAGCACGACGCGGCCGTCCGTGAGCAGGTCGAGGGATGCCGCGGCGCGCGCGAGGACGGCGGGCGGGCGCAGCAGCATGTTGTGCACGTTCGCGGAGATGCGGATGCGGCTGGTGCGGGCGCCGACCCAGCTCATGAGCGTCCACGTGTCGAGGAATCGCGGCTGGTACGGGTGGTCCTGGAAGGTCGCGTACTCGAATCCCGCCTCCTCGCTCGCGACCGCGAGCGCGA
Source organism: Agromyces arachidis (assembly GCF_052805135.1). Classification (NCBI taxonomy): domain Bacteria; kingdom Bacillati; phylum Actinomycetota; class Actinomycetes; order Micrococcales; family Microbacteriaceae; genus Agromyces; species Agromyces arachidis. The sequence continues at coordinate 29,612 of NZ_JBRBDK010000004.1, read as the reverse complement.
CGGTGCGGCGGTGGTCGAGGGCGGACGGGGTGATGAAGGTGCCGAACTCGATGGGGCGTCGGTAGTCGGGCATGCCGCCAACCTACGCCCGTCGGTGGCAGACTCGCCCCATGACGGCCGCAACGACACCGTCCACCGATCGCGACGACGCCTCGGCCCGGGGGCGCCTGCGAAGACTCGGGCGCATGGCCGCCCGGGTGCCGTTCACGATCGCCCTCGCTGCGGCGCTCGTCGTGGTCGGCGTCGTCTCGGGCGGCTTCGCCGCGCCGGCCACGGATGCCGCGTGGTACGACGCCGTCGCCTACGGGGTGCCGTCGTTCGAGGCCGGTCGCTGGTGGACCGTCGCGACGGGCACCTTCGTCGTGAACGAGCCGTGGGGGTACCTGCTGCTCGCGGCGATCGTGCCGGCCGGCGTCGGCTGGCTCGAGGCGCGCCGCGGCACGCGGGTCGCGGCGGCCGGGTTCGCGGTCGGCCAGGCGGGCGCGGTGCTGGGCACGGCGCTCGTGGTCGTGGTGCTCGCCGCGCTCGGCTCGCCGTGGGCGCGGGGCCTCGCCGAGCAGCTCGACGCCGGACCCTCCGGGGGCGTGCTGGCCTGCGCGACGCTCGCGGCGTTCTCGCTCGCCGCGCCCTGGCGCGGCCGGGTCGTCGTCGCACTCGTCGCGTTCAGCGCGGTGAGCGTGCTGTTCCTCGGGACGCTGGCCGACGTCGAGCACGCCGTGGCGGTCGTCGGCGTGCTCGCGCTGCACGTGCGATCGTTCACGCGTCCCACGCTCCGCGAGCAGCGGTTCATCGCCTGGACGGCGCTGCTGGCGATCGGCGCGGCCCAGCTGGTGCTCGCGCTCGTGCCGACGTCGGGGCCGTTCGGCGCGAGCGACCCCGGCGGGGTGCAGGTCGTCGACGTCGCGATCGACGCGGCCGTGGTGCTGCTGCTCGCCAACGGCCTGCGCCGTGGCTTCCGCGTGGCGTGGATCGCCACGCTGGTGCTCGCGGGGTTCAACCTCGCGATCGGCGCCCTGGCCCTCGCGCTGCTCACGCTCGGCCGGGCCGACGCCCCGGACGAGATCGAGGCGATCGCCGACGCGCTCACGCTCGCCACCGCGACGGCCGTGCTGTGGCTGCTCCTGGTCGCCTGGCTCGTCGCGACGCGGCACGCGTACCGCGCGCGACTGAGACGGCGGCTCCCCGGCGCGCGCGACGCGCAGCGCCCCGGCGCCCTCGCCGACTCGGCGCGGCAGACGATCCGCGAGGTCGGCGGCGGTCCGCTGTCGTGGATGGCGACCTGGCCCGACAACCGCATCCTGATCGGGTCGGAGCCCGGCGCGCTGGTGGCGTACCAGACCCACCAGGGCGTTGCGATCGCGCTGTCCGACCCGATCGCGCCGCCCGGCGGCATGCGACGGGCGCTGGCCGACTTCGTCGACGAGGTCGAGCGCGCGGGCTTCGTCGCCTGCGTCTTCGGGGCCACCGACCGGGCGAAGGAGGCCATGCCCGACGGATGGCGCGCGGTGCAGATCGCCGAGGACACCATCGTCGACCTGCCAGGGCTCGCGTTCACGGGCAAGCCGTGGTCCGCCGCCCGGCAGGCGCTGAACCGTGCGGACCGCGAGGGGGTGACGTTCCGGTTCGGCACGCTCGCCGACGAGCCGTTCCGCATCCGGGCGCAGGTCGACGCCATCTCGGCGCGGTGGGTGGGCGGCAAGGACCTGCCCGAGATGCGGTTCACGCTCGGCACCGTCGACGAGGCGCTCGACCCGGCGGTGCGGATGGCGTTCGCCGAGCACGACGGCACCGTCGAGGGCTTCCTCAGCTGGCTGCCGGTGTACCGGGAGGGCGGCGAGGTCGACGGCTGGACGCTGGACCTCATGCGCCGGCGCGACGGCGGGTTCGGGCCCGTCATGGAGTTCCTCATCGCCGCATCGGCCGCCGCGTTCCGCGACGAGGGCGCCCGCTTCCTCTCGCTGTCCGGCGCGCCGCTCGCGCGCTCCACGCCGGCGGCGCCCGACGAGCTGAGCCCGGTCGACGCGCTCCTCGATCGGCTCGGCGGCATGCTCGAGCCCGCCTACGGGTTCCGGTCGCTGCACCGGTTCAAGCAGAAGTTCAACCCGCGCCCCGAACCGCTGCACCTGCTCTACCGCGACGGCGGCGACCTGGCGCGGATCGGCCTGGGGCTGACGCGCGCCTACCTGCCCGACGCCTCCGTCGCCGCCCTCGTGCGCGCCGGCGTGCAGCTGACCCGCTGAGCCGCCGACCCGTCACCGCCCCGATCCGCCGCCCTCGCGCGGGTCCGCCCGGCCCGCCGCCGCGAAGTGCCGGTCGAACCAGTCGCGAGCGAGGATGGCGACCTCGGCGAGCGCGCCCTCCTCCTCGAACAGGTGCGTCGCGCCGGGGACGATCGCGAGCTCGGACGGAGCGGTGAGCCGCTGCTGCGCCCACCGGTTCAGCTCCAGCACCTGGCGGTCGTCTCCCCCGACGATGAGCAGCGTCGGGGCCCGCACGGCGGCGAGCCGCTCGCCGGCGAGGTCGGGGCGCCCGCCGCGCGAGACGACGGCGGCGATGCCCGAGCCCGGCTCGGCGGCCGCCCAGAGCGCCGCGCCGCCGCCCGTACTCGCGCCGAAGTACCCGATCGGGAGGTGGGCCGCCTCCGGGCGGGCGCGCAGCCATGCCGCCGCCGATCCCAGGCGCGACGCGAGCATCGGGATGTCGAAGACGTTCGCCCGGTCGCGCTCCTCGTGCGGCGTCAGCAGGTCGAGCAGCAGGGTGCCGAGGCCGGCATGCTGCAGCGCCCCGGCGACGAGGCGGTTCCGCGGGCTGTGCCGGCTGCTGCCGCTGCCGTGCGCGAACACGACGAAGCCGACCGGCCGGTCGGGCACCCGCAGGTCGGCCGCGAGCTCGATCCGGTCGTGCGGCACGGCGACCTCCGAGGCGCGGACGGATGCCGCCGCGCGCCACGTCGCGCCCCGCATCCGACGTCGCGCGGCGTCGAGCAGCAGCACGACCTCCTCGTCGCCGGTCGGCGAGAAGTCCTCGTACGCCTGGCCGACCGCGTGGAACCACTCGGGCACGGTGGCGCACACGACCTCGTCGGCCGACGGCACCCGCCGCGCGGCATCCGTCGGCCCGACCGGCACCGCGAGCACGACGCGACGGGCGCCGAGCGTGCGGGCGACCTCGCAGGCGACCTCGGCCGTCGAACCGGTCGCGATGCCGTCGTCGACGACGATCGCGGTGAGGCCCTGGAGCGACTGCGGCGGCGCACCGCGGCGGAGCAGCCGCACGCGACGCTCGAGCGTCGCGCGCTCACGACGCTCGACCTCGGACAGCTGCCGGATCGAGACGCGTGCGCGCTCGAGCAGGTCGGCGTCGACGAGGCGGGCGCCGCCCTCGCCGATCGCCCCCATCGCGACCTCCGGCTGGGACGGCAGGCCGAGCTTGCGGACCACGATCACGTCGAGCGGCAGCCCGAGCCCCTCGGCGACCACGGCCGCGACCGGCACCCCGCCGCGCGGCAGTCCGAGCACCACGGCGTCCTCGCCGCGATACCGATCCAGGCGGCCCAGCAGGTGCGCCGCTCCATCGACTCGATCGCGGAACACGCCTCCAGCGTGCGACGACGGATGCCGCGCGGCGAGGGTCGGAGGTCCCGGGATCGGCGCCGGACCCGGCGAAGGCTGGAAGCGAGGCACGGCACGGGGCGGGGGCGGGCGATGGACGGGTGGATCACCGCGGGCGACGGTCGGCTGCGGCCCGCCGCGCTGCCCGACCCTCGGGCGGTCGGTGACGACCTCGTGGTCGAAGTCGACGCCTGCGGCGTGTGCCGCACCGACCTGCACGTGATCGACGGCGAACTGTCCCCGCACCGCTCCCCGGTCGTGCCCGGCCACCAGGTCGTCGGGCGGGTCGTCGCGACCGGTCCCGACGTTCGCCGCACCGCGGTCGGCGACCTCGTCGGCATCGCCTGGCTCCGCTCCACGTGCGGCACGTGCCGGTGGTGCCGCAGCGGCCGCGAGAACCTCTGCCCCGATGCGACCTTCACCGGGTGGGACGCCGACGGCGGCTACGCCGACCTCGCCACCGTGCCCGAGGCGTTCGCGTACGCCCTCCCCGACGACGCCGACCCGCTCGCGATCGCACCGCTGCTGTGCGCCGGGATCATCGGCTACCGCGCGCTGCGCCGGGCGAACCTCCCCCCGGGCGGGCACCTCGGCATCTACGGCTTCGGCTCGAGTGCGCACCTGACCGCCCGGCTGGCATCGGCCGCAGGCGCGACGATCTCGGCGATGACGAGGGGCGAGGCGAACCGGGCGCTCGCCCGCGAACTGGGTGCGGACTTCGTCGGCGGGGAACGCGATCGCCCGCCCCGCCCGCTCGACGCGGCGATCGTGTTCGCGCCCGCCGGCGACCTGCTCCCGGTCGCGCTCGAGGCGACCGCGCGCGGCGGCACCGTCGTCTCGGCCGGCATCCACATGTCCGACATCCCGGCGATGACCTACGCCGACCACCTGTTCCTCGAGCGCGACCTGCGCACCGTGACCGCGAACACCCGCGCCGACGGCGACGAGTTCCTGCGGCTCGCGCTGCAGCTGGGCATCGCGCCGACCGCGACCGCGTACCCGTTCACCCGGGCGGACGAGGCGACCGGCGACCTGCGATCGGGGCGCGCCTCCGGATCCCTCGTTCTCGTGCGCGACGCCTAGGTCCTGCGGGCCCGAGTCGACGCCGGGGGCCGGGCGGCGCGCGGAACCCGGCGGCGCTACCGTGGTCCGGTGGACATCACGGTGCTCGCCGGCGGGGTCGGAGGCGCGCGGTTCGTGCGCGGGCTGCGGGAGGAGTGCGCCCGCAGGTGGCCCGCCGAGCCCGGCACGGCACCGGCCGCGGACGGCACGCCGGCGACATCCGCACGCATCACCGTCGTCGTGAACACGGGCGACGACCTCTGGCTGGCGGGCGTGCGCCTCATGCCCGACTTCGACTCGCTGCTGTACGCGCTGGCGGGCGTGAACGACGCCGAGCGCGGCTGGGGCCGGGCGGGCGAGAGCGAGCGCGTCGCGGGCGAGCTGCGCGAGTGGGGCGTCGGCTGGCCGTGGTTCACGCTCGGCGACCTCGACCTCGGCACCCACCTCGCGCGCACCGCGTGGCTGCGCGAGGGCCTCACGCCCTCGCAGGTCGGCGAGCGGCTCCAGGCGCGCTGGCCGCTCGGCGTGCGGCTGCTCCCGGCCACCGACGCGGAGGTCGACACGCACGTGCTCGTCGACCCGTCGCTCCCCCAGGTCGACGGCCGCGACCGCCTGCACTTCCAGGAGTGGTGGACCCGGCACCGCGCCGCGATCCCCTCCCTCGGCTTCGTGCAGGACGGCATCGATGCGGCCCGCCCCGCCCCGGGCGTCGAGGCGGCGATCGCCGGCGCCGACATCGTGCTGCTCGCCCCGTCGAACCCGGTCGTCTCGATCGGCACGATCCTCTCGATCCCCGGCATCCGCGAAGCGCTCGCCGCGACCGGCGCCCCCGTCGTCGGGATCTCCCCGATCATCGGCGGCCGGGTGGTGCGCGGCATGGCCGACGCGTGCCTCGCGGCGATCGGGGTCGAGACGGATGCCGCGGCCGTCGCCCGCCACTACGGCGCGCGACGCGCCGCCGACGTCGACCCGGCCGCGACGGGCCTGCTCGACGGGTGGCTCGTCGACGAGGCGGACGCCGCCGCGGTGCCCGCGCTCGAGGCGGACGGGATCGCGGCGGCATCCGTGCCCCTCTGGATGCGCGACCTCGACACGTCGGCCGCGCTCGCCGGGGACGCCCTCGACCTGGCGCTCCGTTCGACGGCAGCGGGATGACGGGACGCCGGACCGTACCGGGCCGGCTCCCGCGAGCCGCCGACTGGTCGTACACTGGCGGGATCGCCGGTCGGGCTTGACCGGTGGAGTCGGCCCGGGATTGGGCCGTGTGCCGCTCGACGTCTGTCGAGCCCCTACCCGCACGCCGTCCCGGAGGTTCCATGCCCTCGCTCCCCCGTCCCATCGCCCGCCCGAACGCGCGGCGCGGCGCCGCACTCGTCGCCGCTGCGGCATCCGTCGCCCTGCTCGCCGCCTGCGCCCCCGGCGCCCAGGCCGGCGACGCCGGCACCCCCGACGCGGATGCCGCGTCATCCGGCTTCCCCCTGACCGTCGACAACTGCGGCACCGAGGTGACGTTCGAGCAGGCGCCCGAGCGCGTCGTCACGATCAAGTCGTCGACGCTCGAACTGCTGCTCGCGCTCGGCCTCGAGGACCGCATCGTCGGCGCCGCGTTCACCGACGGCCCCGTGCCCGACGAGGTCGCCGGCGCGGCGGACGGGATCGAGATCCTCTCCGACCGGGTCCCGTCGCAGGAGGCGACGCTCGCCGCGGAACCCGACCTCGTGTTCGCCGGCTGGGAGTCGAACCTCACCGCCGAGGGCGCGGGCGACCGCGGCACGCTCGAGCAGCTGGGCGTGCACACCTACGTCGCGCCCGCGGCGTGCCAGGGCGACGGGTACCGGCCCGACCCGCTGACCTTCGACGGCGTGTTCGCCGGCTTCGAGGAGGCCGGGGCGATCTTCGGCGTCCCCGACGCCGCCGCCGCGCTGGTCGCCGAGCAGCGCGACGCCCTCGACGCGATCGACCCGAGCGACGCCGGCCTCACCGCGCTCTGGTACTCGTCGGGCGACGACCAGCCGTTCGTCGGCGCCGGCACGGGCGCGCCGCAGATGATCATGGAGGCCGCAGGGCTCGAGAACGTCGTCGCCGACGTGCGCGACTCGTGGACCTCGCTCTCGTGGGAGGCCGTCGTCGACGCCGACCCCGACGTGATCGTCCTGGTGGATGCCGCGTGGAACACCGCCGAGTCGAAGATCGAGAAGCTCGAGTCGAACCCGGCCACCGCGGCGATGCCCGCCGTGCAACAGGGCCGCTACGTGATCGTCGACTTCCCCGCGACCGAGGCCGGCGTGCGCAACGTCGACGCGGTCGCCTCCATCGTGGAGCAGCTCGAGGGGCTCTGATGACGGCGCAGGCGAGCAGGGCGACGGATGCCGCGGGGCGGGGCCCCGCCGCGTCGGCGCCCGCGCGCCCGCCGGGCCCGGCGCGGCCGCCGGGCGGCGGGCGGAGGGCCGCGACGGCGGTCGGCGCGGGCGTCGCGCTCGTCGTGCTGCTCGCGGCATCCGTCGTGCTCGCCGTCACCATCGGGCCGGCCGGGCTCGCGCCGGCCGACGTGCTCGCCTCGATCGCCGCGCACCTCGGGCTCGGCGAGCCGACGCTGACGCCGCTGCGCGACGGCATCGTGTGGGAGCTGCGCATGCCGCGCGTGCTCACCGCCGCCGCGGTCGGCGCAGGGCTCGCGCTGTGCGGCGTCGTCATGCAGGCGCTCACCCGCAACCCTCTCGCCGACCCGTACCTGCTCGGGCTGTCGTCGGGCGCGTCGGTCGGCGCGGTGGTCGTGCTCGTGCTCGGCATGGCGATCGCGCTGCCGGCGGCGGCGTTCGCGGGCGCGCTCGCCGCCCTCGCGGCCACCCTCGGACTGGCCCGAGCGGCGGGCGGGCTGAGCCCGACCACGACGGTCCTCGCCGGACTCGCGGTCTCGGCGGTGTTCGGCGCGGTCACGAGCCTCGTCATCTTCTGGAGCGCCACGAACGACAGCTACCGCGAGATCCTCAACTGGCTGCTCGGCTCGCTCTCGGGCGCCGACTGGCCCTCGGTCGCGCTCGCGGGAGGGGCGCTGCTCGTCGTCGGCGTGCCGCTGCTCGCCTCGGGGCGCACGCTCGACGCGTTCGCGTTCGGCGACACCGCGGCATCCGCCCTGGGCGTGCACGTGCCGCGCACGAGGGGGCTGCTGCTCGTCGCCACCGCCCTGCTCACGGGGGCGCTCGTCGCCGTCAGCGGCGCGATCGGCTTCGTCGGGCTGATCCTGCCGCACGCCGTCCGCCTCGTCGTCGGGTCGCGGCACCGGGCCCTGCTGCCGCTGTCCGCGCTGGCGGGCGCGGTGTTCCTGGTGTGGGTCGACACGGGCGCGCGCACGCTCTTCGATCCGCGCGAGCTCCCCGTCGGCATCCTCACGGCCCTGGTCGGCGGTCCGGTGTTCGCCGCGCTCCTGCTGCGCGCACGGAGGGCGTCGTGAACGCCCTGCGGCCCGGAGCCGGGCTCGAGGCGTCGCGCGTCTCGTTCGCCCGCGGATCACGGCTCGTCGTCGACGGGGTCGACCTCACGGTGCCGCGCGGGGCGGTCGGTGCGGTGCTCGCGCCGAACGGGGCCGGCAAGTCGACCCTGCTGCACCTGATCGCCGGGGTCGAGGCGCCGGATGTCGCGGCGCTCACCCTCGACGGCGACGACCTCGTGTCGCTGCGCCGTCGCGAGCGCGCGCGCCGGATCGCGCTCGTCGAGCAGGACGCCCAGGCGCCCGACGGCCTGCGCGTCGACCACGTCGTCGGCCTCGGGCGCATCCCCCACCAGTCGGCGTGGGGCGGCGACACGTCGCGCGACCGCGAGGTCGTCGCACGGTCCCTGCTCGCGGCCGGCGCCGCCGAGTTCGCGGGCCGGCGCTACGACGAGCTGTCGGGCGGGGAGCGCCAGCGCGTGAACCTCGCGCGGGCGCTCGCGCAGGAGCCCGAGCTGCTCCTCCTCGACGAGCCCACGAACCACCTCGACATCCGGGCGCAGCTGGCGACGCTCGCGCTGCTGCGCCGGCTCGCCGACGACGGGCTGAGCGTGCTCGCGGCGCTGCACGACCTCTCGCTCGCGGCCTCGTACGCCGACCACGTGGTCGTGCTCGCGAGCGGGGTCGTCGTGGCGGCGGGCGAGCCGTCGGCCGTGCTGACGCCCGAGCTCATCCGCGCCGTCTGGGGCGTCGAGGCGCACGTGCTCGCGCACCCGGTGACCGGTCGCCCGCTCATCGCGTTCGCCGACCGGGCCGAGGCGGCGCCGGCCGGGGAGGCGTCGGCGCGCGACGCCGCCGAACGGAGCCCGGGCGTCGTACGCTGAGGCGATGGACGGACCGAGCGAGAACCGGCGGGCGCTGCTCGAGTCGGTGGCCACCGAGTTCCTGCAGCACTCGTGGCGGGGGCGCCGCCTCGTCGCGGTCGAGGGCGCCTCGGATGCGGCCGCCGCGCGGTTCGCCGACGACCTCGCAGCGACCCTCGCCGAGCGCGGGCAGCGGGCCGTCCGCCGCTCCGTCGGCGACGTCGACGAGGCCCTGCTCCGCCGCGACACGGTCGAGCCGTTCCGCGCGGGTGCGCTGGCGGGCGCCGAGGACGACGACGCGGTGCTCGTCGTCGACGGCCGACGCCTGCTGAACGACGCGGTCCGCGGCATCTGGCACTTCACGATCTGGACCCTCGCCGACGGCGAACTCCCGCACGCGGGCGTGAACGTCGACGTGGACGTGACCGACGAGTCCGCGCCGAGGCGGTACTACTACGACCTCTGCAAGCTGCCGCCGAGCATCGGCGAGCGCCGCGCCGCGTCGGGCTAGCCTCCCCGTACCGTTCTTCGGAGAACCGACGGATCATCGGACGGATCCCCGGAATCGATCCGATCCCGGGTCGATTCCCGAAGAACGCACCTCCCGTGGCATCCGCTACGAGAGGATGTCGCGCGTGGCGAACCGCCATGCGGCGAGGCCGCCGAACACGACCACGTAGGCGCCCTGCAGCAGGGCGTTGTCGGCGAACGAGTCCCACGACGGCGGGGAGCGCAGCAGGTCGGCGAAGTCGAACCACCGGTCGGTGAACAGGATCGGGTGGATCCACTCGAGCTGCGGGATGGCGCCGACGATCTGCGCCGACACCGCCAGGATCGCCGTCGCGGCCATCGCCCCCACCGGTACGACGGTGAGCGTCGACGCGAACACCCCGACCGCCGACAGCCCCAGCATCGACACCGCCACGTAGGCGCCGATCGCGAGGAACCGCAGCAGCCCCTCGCCGACCGACACCTGCCCGCCCGACAGGAGCGTCACCGGCCCGATCGGGAACAGCGCCCATCCGACGAGGGTGCCCACGACCACGACGGTGAGCGCCGCCGCGAGGCAGAACGCCGCGGCGACGAGGTACTTCACGGCGAGCAGGCGGATGCGGCCGGCCGGGGCGATCACGAGGTACCGGAGCGTGCCGTGGCTCGCGTCGCCCGCGATCGCGTCGCCCGAGACGACCGCGATCGTGAGCGGCAGGAACAGGGGCGTCGCGACGACCAGCGCCGTGACGCCGACGAACAGGCCGTTGCCGGCGACCTGGTCGAGGAAGGCCGGACCGCGTCCCGTGCCGGCCGGGCCGGCGATGCGGATCGCGACGGCGATCAGGATCGGGATGAGCGCGAGCGCCCCGAGCATCGCCCACGTGCGCCAGCGCCGGAACAGCGTGACCAGCTCGGAGGCGAACAGCGACACCGTGCCGCCCGCACGACCGCGACGAGCGGATGACGCGACCCGGCCGTCGGCGGACGAGTCCCCCCGGGCCTCCACCCGCGATTCAGGCGACGACATCGAAGCCCTCCCCCGTGAGCTCGACGAATCGCTGCTCGAGGCTCGTGCGGCGCACCCGGAAGCCGCGGACCCGCACCCCGTCGGCGACGAGCGCGGCCACGATCGCCTCGGGTTCCGGCGGGGGCGCCGACGAGCCGCCGGGCGCCGCCTCGAGCCGCGCGGTGACGACGGCGCCGCCGGACGTCGCGCCGTCGGGCGCCTCCCCCGTGTCATCCGCGGGAAGCCGCAACCGCTCGAGCGTCGCGCGGGCGGCCGCCGGGTCGGGCGTCTCGACCTCGACCCGCACCTGCCCGGCGCGGCGGAACTCCTCGAGCGTGCCCTGCGCGACGAGCCGGCCGGCGCTCATCACGCCGACGTGCGTGCACAGCTGCTCGACCTCGGCGAGCAGGTGGCTCGACACGAACACGGTGGTGCCGTCGGCCGCGAACGAGCGGATCAGCGACCGCACCTCGCGGGTGCCCTGCGGGTCGAGGCCGTTCGTCGGCTCGTCGAGCACGAGGAGGTCGCGCGGCATCAGCAGCGCGTTCGCGAGCCCGAGCCGCTGCTTCATGCCGAGCGAGTACGCGCCGGCCTTCTTGCGGGCCGCGTGGGTGAGCCCGACGCGGTCGAGCGCGGCGGCGACCCTGGCGGCACGCGTGGCGGGCGGCGCGTGCCGGTCGGCGGCGTCGAAGCGTCGCAGGTTCGCCGCGCCCGACAGGAACGGCGCGAACGCAGGCCCCTCGACGAGGGCGCCGACGCGCGGCAGCACCGTGTCGAGCCGCTTCGGCATGTCCTCGCCGAGCACCTGCGCCTCGCCCGCGGTCGCGCCGACGAGGCCGAGCAGCATCCGGATCGTGGTGGTCTTGCCCGATCCGTTGGGTCCGAGAAAGCCGAACACCGACCCGCGCGGCACGGCCAGGTCGATGCCGTCGACGGCGGTCTGCGCGCGGAAGCGCTTGGTGAGCCCGCGCGTCTCGATGGCCAGGTCGCCCGTGCCGCCCAGGTCGCTCACCGGCGGTCCGTCAGCGGTCCGCGGCGGCGTACTCGACGAGCGCGTCGACGGGCACCGACCCGGCGAGCACGCGGCCGTCGTCGGTGAGGAGCACCGACAGCAGCGAGGTCTGCAGCGCCCGGCCGCCCTCGACCGGGGTGGTCAGGGCCTCGAGCGCGGCGGACGCCTCGGCGAGCTGCTCCTCGGTGGGGCCCGTCCCGCCCGCGCCGGCGTCGTCCCCGGCCTCGGCCCGGTGCTCGGCCATGGCGGCGGATGCCGCCTCGGCGTCGACCTCGACGACCGTCGCCCAGCCCTCGCCGTGCACGATCGGCCGCGGCACGTCGCCGTGCGCGTCGGGGGCGACCCCGTCGTCGCCCTCGGCGCGCGCCTCGGCGTCGGCCTTCCACTGCGCCCACTCCTCGGTGGACGGGATCGGCCACTCCTGCTCGGTCACGGCGAACCCGTCCGCGGGCTCGAACACGAGCACCGAGGCGTCGGGCGCGGCGAACGACACCTCGGTGAATCCCGTCGAGAACGCCGGGTCGCTCGCGCCGCGCGCGGTGACGGATGCCGCGAGCGCGGCCCCGTTCTCGCCGTCGATCGCGATGCGGACCTCGCCGACGAGGGTCTCGTCGGTGCGCGGCTCGAGGACGAGCTCGTAGGCGTCGCGACCGGCCACCCGCCCGTCGGTGCCGACCGACACCTCGGTCGTCTCGTCGAGCCGGTCGAGCGCGCGGTCGAGCACCTGCTGCGGGGTCGGCAACGACTCGCCGGCCTCCGCCTCAGCCTCGTCGGCGAGCCGCTCGGCCTCGGCCTCGAGGTCGGCCTCGATCGCGTCGAGGTCGGCGTCAGCCGGCACGGTGAACCGCGTGGCGGTCTGCGTCTCCGAGTCGACGAACCACGTCTCGTCGGGGGCGAGGTAGAGGTTGCGCTCGGCCATCCGGTCGAGCACCTGCAGGCGGGCCCGGTCGCCGTCGAGGTACACGTTCGCGTCGAAGCTCCCGGTGGCGATCGCGAGCAGGTCCTCGAGGGTGGCGGATGCCGCGGCATCCGCGTCGTCGCCCTCACCGGACCCTGCACCCATGCCGCCGCCGGTGATCGCGCCCAGGTCGGGCAGTCCGAGCTCGGAGCGCTGCTGGATCGCGCCCGACAGCGCGTCGACCTCGCTCGCCTTCGCGAAGGCCAGCAGTTCCTCGGCCGTCTTGTCGGGCAGGTCGACCGCGGCGACGGCCTGCATCGGCACCAGGACGGCGGCCGCGATTGCGACGGGCACGCCGAGGGCCGGAACGAGGACGCGGGCGCGGAGTCGGGTCGGCCCGCCGGTGCGTGGGCTCATGGCTTCAGGCTACGCCTGTCCACGCGACGGATGCCCTGATCCGGGCGAACTGACAGGTGCCCCGGTCGCGGGCGCCGGCCCGCGCGCCGCCGGTCCGCGCGCGCACGGCCGCGGCGCGTCAGCCGCGAGCGCGCAGGCGGGGCGCGAGGTCGCGCTCGAACAGCTCGAGGAACCGGCGCTGATCGTGCCCTGGAGCGTGGAACACGAGGTGGTTGAAGCCCCAGTCGACGTACTGGCCGATCTGCTCCACGACCGCGTCCGGGTCGGTCCCGACGATCCAGCGCTTGGCGATCTGCTCGATGGGCAGCGCGTCGGCCGCGCGCTCCATCTCGACCGGGTCGGTGATGTCGTGCTTCTGCTCCTTCGACAGCGACAGCGGCGACCAGAACCGGGTGTTCTCGAGCGCGGCCTCCTCGGTCTCCTCGTACGACAGCTTGATCTCGATCATGTGGTCGATGGCCGACGCGTCGCGGTTGCCGGCCGCCGCGCCCTCCTTCACCGCGGGCAGCAGCTGGTCGACGTAGAGCTCCGGCCCCTTGCCCGACGTGCAGATGAAGCCGTCGCCGGCGCGTCCGGCGTACTTCGCCACCGTCGGCCCGCCCGCGGCGATGTAGACCGGCACGCCGCCGTCGGGCTTGTCGTAGATCGACGCGTCGTGGGTCGAGTAGTACTCGCCCTCGAAGCTCACCTGGTCCTCCCCGCTCCACAGCGCGCGCATCAGGCGCACCGACTCGCGCAGCCGCGCGAACCGCTCGCGGAACTCGGGCCAGTCCTGCTCGCCGGCGCCGCGGAACCCGGTGGCGACCTCGTTGAGCGCCTCACCGGTGCCGAAGCCCGCGATGACGCGATCGGGGTAGAGCACTCCGAGCGACGCGAACGCCTGCGCGAGCACCGCCGGGTTGTAGCGGAACGTCGGCGTCATCACGCTGGTGCCGATCTTCACGGTGGAGGTGCGCTCGCCGACGGCGGCCATCCAGGTCAGCGAGAACGGCGCGTGCCCGCCGGTGTGCCGCCACGGCTGGAAGTGGTCGCTCGTCCACACCGACTCCATGCCGCGCGCCTCCGCGGCGACGGCGATCTCGACGAGCTCGCGCGGGTCGAACTGCTCGGCGCTGGCCTTGTATCCGAGGGTCAGGGTCACGATGCTGCCTTCCTGTCTGCGCCGGGCGGCGCGGTCACTGCGCCCGCGGGCGCGGCCGATGGGTCGAGCGGATGCTGGGGAGCCGGTTCGGCGGCACGGCCGGCGGGGCCGGCGGGGCCCGTGGGGCTCGTGGGGCTCGTGGGGACTGCGAGGCCTGCGGGGCCTGCGGGGCCTGCGGGGCCTGCGGGTCCTGCGGGGCCCCCAAGGCCCGCGACCACCGTCGCGGTGCGCGGCCCGACGCCCAGCGCCGCTGCCTCGCCGAGTTCGCCGGCGGTGTCGACGTCGCGGCGCAGCCCCGGCCCGACGGCCCAGGGCGCGACCTCGACCAGGTCGACGAAGCCCGCGTCGCGGTGGCGCGCGGCGGAGTCGGCGCCGAAGTGCGGCGCCAGGGCGATGCCGTCACGCGCCGCGGCGAGGGTCGTCCCGGTGCCCTCGGCATCCGGCACGAAGGCGAGCGGATGCCGCGCCGCCGCGTCGAGCGCCGCGTCGAGTTGCTCGCTGCGGAGCGCCGGCAGGTCGCCGAGCAGCACCGCCACGGCGCCATCCGCCGCCCCCGCGGCATCTCGTGCAGCCGCCACCCCCTCCGCATCTCGTGCAGCCGCCACCACCGTGGCATCTCGTGCAGCAACGGGGCGATCCGCGCCATCCATTCGCCCGTTTTCTGCACGAGTTCGGGCGGAGGAGGCGGAGGAGGCGGAGGGGGAAGACGGGACGGGGAGGGAGGACGGGGCGGCGGCGCGGGCGACGGCGATGCCGTGCGCGATCGCGGCGGCGAGGCCGCGCGGACCGAACTCGGGCACCACCTCGACGCCGGGCGTCGCGCGCAGCGCCTGCTCGATCGCGGGCTCGTCCGACACGACCACGACGCGTCGCACCGTGCGAGCGGCTCGGGCCGCGTCGATCGTGTCGAGCGCGAACGCGCGGGCGAGGGCGGCGCGTTCGGCCGGCGAGAGGTCGGGCGCGAGCCGCGTCTTCGCCCCGGCGAGCGACTTCACCGGCACGACGACGGTCCAGCCCGCGGCATCCGCCGGGCCGGTCACGTGCGCAGCCCCGGGAGCACGTCGCGGCCGAACACCTCGAGGAACTCGGCCTGGTTGCGCCCGACGTTGTGCAGGTGGATGCGGTCGAACCCGAGGTCGAGGTGACGCTGGATGTGCGCGCGGTGCACGTCGGGGTCGGCGGACACGAGCATGCGGCCCTCGAAGTCCTCGGGCCGGACGGTGCGGGCCAGCTGCTCGAACTCGAACGGCGAGCGGATGTCGCTGCGCGAGAACCGCATCCCGCCGATGGGCCACTCGGTGAGGGCGTTGCGCATGGCCTCCTCGTCGGTGGGCGCCCAGGACAGGTGCAGCTGCAGCATGCGCGGCATCGCGGTGGCGTCGCGGCCGGACTCGCGCGCGCCCTCCGCGAACCGCGCGACGAGCGCCGCCAGCCGGTCGTAGGGCCCGCCCGTCGTGATCAGGCCGTCGGCGACTCGGCCGGCGCGGCGGGCCGTCACCGGCCCCGCGGTCGCGACGAGGATCTTCGGGGCGACCTCGGGCATGGTCCACAGTCGCGTGGTCTCGAGCTTGAAGAACTGGCCCTGGTGGCGCACCTCGCGCCCGGCGAGGGAGGCCGTGAAGAGCTTGCGGATCACCTCGACCGCCTCGAACATGCGCGCGATGCGCTCGTGCGCCTCCGGCCAGTACTCGCCGACCACGTGCTCGTTGAGCGCCTCGCCTGAGCCGATGCCGAGCCAGTGCCGCCCCGGGTACATCGAGGCGAGGGTGGCGCTCGCCTGGGCGACGACGGCCGGGTGCGTGCGGAACGTCGGCGTCGTGACGCCCGGGCCGAAGTCGCCCGTCGTGCGCGCGCCGATCGCGCCGAGCACGCTCCACACGTGGCCGGACTGGCCCTGCTGCGGCAGCCACGGCTGGAAGTGGTCGGTGGCCATCACCCCGCTGAACCCGTGCCGTTCGGCCAGTTCGGCGTACGCGATCGCGTCCCGCGGAGCGAACTGCTCGAGCATCGCGGCATAGCCGATTCGGACTGGCACCCCTCCATCCTGCCCCGAGGACGGATGCGGGTCACCCGCCGGCGGCCGTCCGGTCAGGCGCCGCGCAGCGGACCCTCGGCCTGCGCCTCGTCGAATCCGGCGCGATAGCCCTCGTCGTACGCCTCCTCGGCGCCCTGCCGGAACATGTCGCGGTCCGCGGGGCGCACGATGGTGCGGGCGCCCGGCAGGTCGAGGTCGCCGACGAGGTGGCCGAGCCCGCGGACGACCGCGACGGGCACGCCGGCCGACTTGCCCTTCACGAGCTCCGCGGCGCCGGCGAGCTCGTCGGCCACGCACGGCATCGTCACCGCGAGCGGCTTGCCCGCGGCATCCGCCTGCCCCCGCAGGTCGTCGAAGACGTGCACGCCGGCCGCGCCGATCGCCACGTCGGTCTGGCCCTCGCGCCACGGCCGGCCGAGGGTGTCGGAGACGAGCACGCCGACCTGCGCACCCGTGAGCGAGCGGATGCCGGTGGCCAGCGCCCGCGCGGACGCGTCGGGGTCGACGGGCAGCAGCAGCACGGTGCCCTCGGGCGCGTTCGAGGCGTCGACGCCGGCCGCCGCGCCGATCACGCCGAGCCGGTTCTCGACGATGCGCGTGACCGAGTCGCCGGTGCGTCGCGTCGCGACGACGCGCACGGTCTCGTCGGTGATCGCCTGCTCGCGATCGTCGGCCCGGACGACCCGGCCCTCGGCCTTGGAGATGATCTTCGACGTGACGACGAGGATGTCGCCGTCGCCGAGCGGCTCCGACAGGGCGCCGACGATCAGCGCGGCGAGGTCGGCCCGCTCGCCGATCTCGGGCAGGCCCTCGACACCCTCGATGCTGTAGCGCACGCGCACCCCTCCCGCTGGTCCCCTCCTGACATCTTGGCAGGAGGGGACCAGCGCTGTCAGACTGCGCACGGGGGTTCGACGAGCCCGCGGCGGAGGGAGCCGGAATGGACGGGACCGCAGCGCCGGCACGGCGGCCGGTGATCGTCTGGGATCTCGTGCTCACCATCGCGCTGCTCGTCGTCATGGTCGCCGGGGGCCTGGCGCTCGCGCTCTTCGCCTTCCTGCTGCTCGCGTTCGGCGGCGACTCGTGCGGGGCCTCCTCGACGTGCGACTACGACGTGATGACCAACGGCGCGTTCGCCGCGATCGGCGGCGTCGTGCTGGCCGGCGTCGCAGCGCTGGTCGGCGCGATCGTGCTGCTCGTGCTGCGGCGGCTCGCGTTCTGGGTGCCGCTGGCGGGCATCGTCCTCATGATCGCGGCGTTCTGGATCGGGGCGACGATCAGCGGCTCGGGCGTCCGGCCCATGTCGGGCTGAGTGGGCCGGTGCAAGGCCTGTCGCGAGCGGATGGCGCGGCCCTAGCATCCGTTGCATGACGAACGACCCCTCAGCCGCGAAGCTCACCGAGGAGGGCGACCCGCGGGAGGTCCGCCACGAGACCTCCGGCGAGCGCCTGGACCGCAAGTGGAACGACATCCTGCAGGAGCTGCGGGCGGTGATGACCGGCACCCAGCTCATCACGGGCTTCCTGCTCGCGGTGGCGTTCCAGCCCAAGTTCGCCGAGCTCGAGCGCGGCGAGGTGACGCTGTACCTCGTGCTCGTGGTGCTCGCGACCACGGCGACGATGCTCGGGCTCGCCCCGGTGATCCTCCATCGCCAGCTCAGCGGGCAGAAGCAGAAGGAACGCGTCGTCCGGATCGCGAACGCGCTGCTGCTCAGCCTGCTGGTGGTGGTCTCGCTCGTGGCCGCGGGCGTGGCCATGCTCATCTTCGACGTGACGGTGAGCCGCCCGGTCGGATGGCTCGCCGGGGCGATCGCACTCGTGCTTTTGCTGGTGTTCTGGATCGTGGTGCCGAGGATCGGCAAGAAGGAGCCGAAGCAGCGCTGACGCCGGTGTGGCGCCGGGGGCGCGCAGCGCCCTAGCATGAGCCTGCGGTCCGCCCGGGTCGCGTTCCGAATGACCCGAACGGACTCCCATGGCCCCTGCGCCCATGGCCCGGATGCGTCGCGCCGTCGTGCTCGCCGCCTCCCTGGCCCTCCTCGGCTCCGGCATCGCGCCGGCGCACGCCGCCGACGACGCGGCACCCGAACTCCTCCCGCCGCCCGCCGAGGCGGTCGTCGACGCGGCGGACGGCCTGAAGGCCGCCCCGCGCGAGGGTTCCTCCGCCTTCTACCTTCCGGGCGGCGACGGCGCCGTCGGGGCGACGGGCGGCCTGCGCTCGTTCTCGGCGGAGGCCGGTGCCGAGTCGTCGACCGGCACCGCCTCGATCAGCGGTCGGATCACCTACTGGGCGGACGGCGCGTCGCGCGGCGCCCTGCCGAGCGGCGTCGCGGTCGCGATCATGCAGGACGGCGGCACCGGCGAATGGTCCGCGGTCGCGAGCGCCCAGGCGGATGCGGCGGGCGCGTACTCGCTCACGGGCCTGGCGGCGGGCGACTACGTGGTCCTCGCCTACGACGACCTGCCCGGCACGCCGCTGATCTCCGAGTTCTGGGAGGACGCCCCGTACCTCTCGTGGGCGACCGTCATCACGCTCGGCGACGGCGAGTCCTTCGCAGGTGCCGATGAGCAGCTGGAGCCACTGATCAAGGACCGCATCGCCGGCGCCGACCGCTACGAGACCGCGGTCCTCGCCTCGCAGACGGCGTTCGGCGAGGGCGTGCCGTGCGTCTTCATCGCCACCGGCCTGAACTTCCCGGATGCGCTGAGCGCCGGTCCGGCCGCGGCGCACTGCGGCGGCCCCCTGCTGCTCGTCCCCGGCACCGTGATCCCGCCGGTCGTGTACGCGGAGCTCCAGCGTCTCTCGCCCGAGCGCATCGTCATCGCGGGCAGCTCCGCCGTGGTGTCGTCGGGCGTGGAGTCGACGCTGAAGGGCATCGCGCCCGTCACCCGGTACGCCGGGACCGACCGCTACGACACGTCGCGGAAGATCGTGGCGGGCGAGTTCGGCACGGCCCCGTCGGCGTGGGTGGCGACGGGGGCGAACTTCCCCGACGCCCTGTCGGCCAGCGGCGCGGCGGCGGTCGCCGACATCCCGGTGCTCATCGTGCCCGGCACCGCGTCGGCGCTCGACCAGCCCTCGGCCCAGGCGCTCGACGCGCTGGGCGTGGGGACCGTCGGCATCGCGGGCAGCTCCGCCGTGGTCTCCTCCGGCATCGAGGCGTCCATCGGCGCGCTCCCGTCCGTCCCGCAGGTGATCCGCCTCGCCGGCCCCGACCGCTACGCGACCGCACTCGCGATCGTGGACTTCGTGTGGGACGGCCAGTGGGCCGTCTACGGGTTCTCCGCCAGCGGCGCGAACTTCCCCGACGCGCTCGCGGGCGCGCCGGTCGCCGGATGGCTGTACTCGCCGCTGTACATCACCTCGGAGTACTGCACGAGCGCCGGGGTCCAGGCCGAGGTCGTCGACCTCGGCATCGCCGAGTTCTTCGTGCTGGGCAAGTACCAGCCGCTCTACTACAACGGCTGGCAGCCCTTCAAGACCTGCTGAGACCGACCCCTCCTGACGGGCGCGCCTCCACCCGGGGGCGCGCCCGTCCGCGTCTCGGGCGGACCCTAGGCTTGACCCCATGCGCATCGCCACCTGGAACGTCAACTCGATCCGCACCCGATACGGTCGCGTCGTCGACTGGATGGTGCGCGAGGACGTCGACGTCCTCGCAATGCAGGAGATCAAGTGCACGGCCGCGCAGTTCCCCCACGAGGCGTTCGAGGAGGCGGGGTACGAACTGGCGATCCACGGGCTGAACCAGTGGAACGGGGTCGCCATCGCGAGCCGCCTGCCGATCGCCGACGTGGCGACGGAGTTCCCCGGGATGCCGGGCTTCCTGAAGGGGCAGGAGGGGCCAGACCTTCCCCGCGAGGCCCGCGCGATCGGCGCGACCGTCGACGGGGTGCGGGTGTGGAGCCTGTACGTGCCGAACGGCCGCTCGCTCGGCGACCCGCACTACCGCTACAAGCTCGACTGGCTCGCGGCGCTCGCCGAGCACGCTCGCGCCGAGACGACCGCCCACCCGGAGCGGCCGTTCGCGCTGATGGGCGACTTCAACATCGCGCCGTTCGACGAGGACAACGGCGATCCGGCCGTCGTCGAGGGGGTGACGACGCACGTGTCGCCCGAGGAGCGAGCGGCGTTCTTCGCGCTGGAGGAGGCCGGCGTCGCCGACGTCGTGCGCCCTCTGGTCCCGTCCGGGTACACCTACTGGGACTACAAGCAGCTCAAGTTCCCCCGGAACGAGGGGCTCCGCATCGACTTCATCCTCGGGTCCGGCCCCCTCGCCGACGCGGTCTCGCACGCCTCGATCCACCGCGCCGAGCGCAAGGGCGACGGGCCCAGCGACCACGTGCCGGTGCTCGTCGAACTCGACCTCGCCCACGAGGACGAGGACCTGCCGATGATCTTCGGCTGAGTGCAACCCCGCCGGACCGTTCAGGCATCGGGGTTACGCTTCGTGTGATGGAGTCCCCCACCGAACACCGCCCCGAGCCGGTGCCGTCGTCGCAGGGCACGGCAGACCCGCTGCTCGGAGCGACCCTCGACGACCGCTACCGGATCGACGGGCTGATCGGCCGCGGCGGGATGGCGGCCGTGTACCGCGCCGACGACCTGGCCCTCGGCCGCCGCGTCGCGGTCAAGGTCTTCTCGCCCGCCACCGAGGGCATCGACGACGCCGATCGCCGGAAGTCCGAGACGGCGCTGCTCGCGAGCCTCACGCACCCGTCGCTCGTCACCCTGTACGACGCGGCCAAGGATCCGGGCACCCACCGCGAGTTCCTCGTCATGGAGCTCGTCGAGGGGAGGGACCTGCGCGAGATGCTCCGCTCCGGGCCGATCCCCCGCGACGACACGGCGCGCATGCTCGCCGACCTCGCCGAGGGCCTCCACGTCATCCACTCGCGCGGCATCGTCCACCGCGACGTGAAGCCGGCGAACGTCCTGCTCGCGCCGGCGCATCTCCCGACGCGCCGCTGGAACGCGAAGCTCGCAGACTTCGGCATCGCCCGCCTGCTCGACGAGTCGCGCCTCACGGCGACGGGACGCATCATCGGCACGCCCGGGTACCTCAGCCCCGAGCAGGTGCGCGGCGAGCCCCTCGGGAGCTCCGCCGACGTGTACTCGCTCGGTCTCGTGGTGCTCGAGGCCCTCACCGGCGCGCAGTCGTTCCCCGGACCGGCGCTGGAGTCCGCGAGCGCCCGGCTCGTCCGCGACCCGGAGGTGCCGGCGAACCTCGGCCCGGAATGGACCGACCTGCTCACCGCGATGACCGCGCGGGACGCCGCGGGCCGACCGACCGCGCTCGACGTGGCGCTCGCCGCGCAGGCGCTCCAGGCCGGGGCGACGACCGCCGTGCTGCCGGGCGGCGACGACGCGCACCACCGCGATGCGACCGCGGCGACGGCGGCGACGGCACTGACCCATGCGCCCGGCGCCGCGTTCGGCGACACCACCGTGCTGCCGGCGGGCCGGACCCGCGGGGCGGCTCCTGCCGAGCCGCCCGTCGAGGACGACGACGATGCGACCGCCGCGACCCGGGTGCTCACCGCGCCCGCCCCGATCACCGCGTCGGAGCCCGAGCGGTCCGGCGGATCAGCCGCCGCCGAGCTGTGGCGCCGCCGCCCGGCCTGGCTGCTGCCCGCCGCCGTGGTCGCGACCGCGCTCATCCTCCTCGTCATCCTCATCCCGACGATGATCGGCGCACTCGCGTCCGATGCGGACCCGGTCCCCTCGCCCACCCCGCTGCCGAGCGTGCCGGGCGACCTCGGCGTGCACCTCGGCGAACTCGAGGAGGCGGTCACGCCATGACCCGCAACGTCCGCGCGGCGCTGGCCGCGGCATCCGTCGCCCTCGTCGTGGGCCTCGCCGGCTGCGCCGGCGAACCCGAGCCGGACCTCAGCCCGGCTCAGGCCGAGTCGTACCGTGCCCAGGTGGTCGCGATCGCCGAGACCTCGTCGCGGGGCGAGTACGCCAACGCCCTCGCGTCGCTCGACGCGCTCGAGGCCCAGGTCGACCAGGCCGTCGCGGAGGACGAGCTCACCGGCGAGCGCGAGCAGCGCATCCGCGACGCGATCGCCCTCGTGCGCGGCGACCTCGAGGCCGCCATCGCCGCGATCCCCGAGCCCGAGCCGACTCCGACCGCCACCGCGGCGCCGGAGTCGGACGATGACGACGACGACTCGGGTCCCGGCAACAGCGACGAGGGCAAGGGGAAGGGCAAGGACAAGGGCAAGGGCAAGGACTGACCGGGTCCGGTCAGCGCCCTCGGAACGCCTCCATGGAGCGGTAGACGCCGAACCCCTCGCCCACGACCCGGTCGAACACCTCCGTCGGCAGCATGCCGCGAAGGGCTCGCGACAATCGCACGCTCCGCGGCAGCTCGACGAGCGCGCGCCCCTCGAGCATGGCCCGCCACACCCGGTCGACGACGTACTCGGGCTCGAGGATCGGGGCGAGCACGGGCCCGCGGGCGCCGTGGAACATCCCGGTCGAGATGTACGACGGCGTGACGGTCGTCACGGTGACGTGCCGGTGGCCAGCCTGCCGGAGCTCGAGGCGCAGCGAGTCGCTCCAGCCGTTCAGCGCCGCCTTCGAGGCCGCGTAGACCGCCATGCGCGGGTTCGAGAGGGTGCCGGCCGCGCTGCCGATGTTGACGATGCGCGCCGGGCGGGCCGAGCGGATCATGCCGGGCAGGAACTCGTGCGCGACGTACATGGGCGCGAGCGCGTTCACGAGCATCGTCGGCCGCACGTCGTCGCCGGCGTGGCTCTCCCAGAAGTACCGGTTGCCGCGCACGATGCCCGCGTTGTTGATGAGCACGTCGGGATCGCCCACCTCGCGCCGGACCTTGTGCGCGGCCTTCGCGATGGCTCCGTGCTCCGACACGTCCACGGCGTAGGAGCGCACCTGCGTCCGCCCCTCCGCGGCGGCGCCGAGCTCGTCGGCGGTGCGCGCGAGCGCGGCCGCGTCTCGGTCCCACAGCACGACGGATGCCGCGCCCTCGGCCACCGCGCGCTGCGCGTAGAGGCGCCCCATGCCCGCGGCCGCTCCGGTGATCAGGATGTTCGCGCCTCGCGCCGTTCTCGCCATGCGGATCATTCTCGCAAGCGTCGGGCTCCTCGCGCGTCACCGCTTCCGCGCTGAGGGCGGGCGGGTGCACGATGGGGCCATGGGCGAACCGCGGGTGCACCTCGTTCCGATGTCCGACGCGCAGGTGGCGGCGTGGCTGCCGGTCGCGATGGCGCACTACGAGCAGGCGCGGCGCGAGGCCGGCGACACGGCGGAGGGGGCCGCCGCGGGCCGGCGCGCCTCGGAGGAGCGGTTCTTCGCGGGGGGCCGGCTGAAGGAGGGCCAGCTGCTGTACACGGTCCGGCTCGGCGACGAGGAGGCGGGTTGGCTATGGATCGGCCCGTGGGACGACGACGGCGACACGTGGTGGGTGTGGGACCTCATGGTGCATGAGCCGTTCCGCCGTCAGGGGGTGGCGCGGCGCGCGATGCTCGCGGCCGAGGACGTGGCCCGGTCCCACGGGGCGGGCTCGCTCATGCTGAACGTGTTCGCCTACAACGAGGGCGCGCTCGCGCTGTACCGCGCGCTCGGGTTCCTGCCGGCGTCGATCCACATGTCGAAGCGCCTCTGACCCGGCGGGCGCGCGACGTGTGACGCCGTGTTTCGGCTGACGTTACGTCGTGCTTCGAGGTCGCCTGACACGTTCCGGGCGGCTGGGTAGCGTCGTGCCGACCGACCCCAGTCCCACGCATCGGAGCCCGCCATGTCGACCACCGCCGCCCCCGCCGCGCCGCCGGCGCCCGCACGCGGGTCGGCCGCTGCGGTGGGCTTCCGGGGGCTGGGCCGCGCGTTCGCCTCGCCCGACGGCGGCGAGCGCGACGTGCTCCGCGGCATCGACCTCGAGGTCGCCGCGGGCGAGATCGTCGCGATCCTCGGGCCGAGCGGGTGCGGCAAGTCGACGCTGCTGCGCATCGCGGGCGGGCTCGACCGGCCCAGCGCGGGCGAGGTCTCGATCGGCGGCGCGCCGGTCGGGCCGTTCGACGTGCGCTGCGCCGTCGGCTTCCAGGAGCCGCGCCTCCTCCCGTGGCGGAGCATCGAGCGGAACGTGGCGCTCGGGCTGCCTCGCGGCGGCGACCGCCGCGCCGGCCGCGAGCACGTCGCGCGCCTGCTCGAACTGGTCGGCCTCGCCGAGTTCGCGGCCCACCGTCCGCACGAGGTCTCCGGCGGGATGGCGCAGCGCGCGTCGCTCGCCCGGGCCCTCGCCCGGAACCCGGAGGTGCTGCTGCTCGACGAGCCGTTCGGCGCGCTCGACGCGCTGACCCGCCTGAAGATGCAGGACCTCCTCCTCGACGTGCACCGCGCCGAGCCGACCACCGTGCTGCTCGTGACGCACGACGTCGACGAGGCCCTGCAGCTCGCCGATCGCATCGTGCTGCTCGGCACCGACGGCGCGACACCGGGCGCCGGCATCCGCCAGACCGTGGTCGTGCCCGGGCATCGCCCCCGCGACCGCGGGTCGGCCGAACTCGCCGAGCTGCGCGGCCGCCTGCTCGACGGCCTGGGCATCGACCGCCACGGCAGCGCCCGCGGCATCCCGACGACCACGACCATCCCCCACTACCCGTACTGAACCCCGCTGGCGCCGACCACAGCACACGGCGCCGCGGATCCGTCCCCCACCGAAGGAGCACCCATGTCCCGCACCCACCTCCTCCGCACCGCGCTCGTCGCGAGTGCGGCCGCCTCGGCGCTGCTGCTCTCGGGCTGCGTCGCCGGCGAGGGCCAGGCCGCCGAGCCGGCCGCTGCCGAGGGCGAGTCCCTCGAGGGCCGCACGCTGAACATCGACTTCGCCACCTACAACCCGCTGAGCCTGATCATCAAGGATCAGGGCTGGCTCGAGGACGAGGGCGTCGAGGTCACCTGGGTCCAGTCGGCCGGCTCGAACAAGGCCAACGAGGCGCTCCGCGCGGGGGCGATCGACGTCGGGTCGACGGCCGGCTCCGCGGCGCTCCTCGCACGCGCCAACGGCTCGCCGATCAAGACCATCGACATCTACTCTCAGCCCGAGTGGTCGGCGATCGTCGCCGGCCCCGGCAGCGACATCGACGAGGTCGCCGACCTCGAGGGCAAGACGGTCGCCGCGACCAAGGGCACCGACCCGTACTTCTTCCTCCTGCAGACGCTGGAGGCCGAGGGGCTCTCGCCCGACGACATCACGGTCGAGAACCTCCAGCACGCCGACGGATGGGCGGCGCTGCAGAACGGCTCGGTCGACGCGTGGGCGGGCCTGGACCCGATCATGGCCGGTGCCGAGGAGGCGGGCGCGAGCCTGATCTACCGCAACGTCGACTTCAACAGCTACGGCTTCCTCA
Organism: Agromyces arachidis; assembly: GCF_052805135.1. Lineage (NCBI taxonomy): Bacteria > Bacillati > Actinomycetota > Actinomycetes > Micrococcales > Microbacteriaceae > Agromyces > Agromyces arachidis. Next base: position 4,277 of record NZ_JBRBDK010000004.1, on the reverse strand, counting down.
ACGCGACCGAGTCGTTCATCGAGGAGGAGCCGGAGCTCGCGCAGCTCGTCGTCGACGCGTACGAGCGGGCCCGCGAGTGGGCCGAGGAGAACCCCGAGGAGACGGCGGCGATCCTCGCCGAGGTCGCGGGGCTCGACGAGGCCATCGCCTCGAAGGTGATCCTGGAGCGCTCGAACCTCGATGTCGACCCGGTCCCCGGCGACGCGCAGGTGGCGCTGCTCGAGAAGATCGGCCCGGTGTTCGTCGAGCTCGGCGACGTCGCGTCGCAGGAGCAGGTCGACGAGGCCCTCGAGACGCTGATCCACGACGAGTTCGTGACCGACGCCGACCCTGCGCGATTCGCGAAGTAGGACCGGGGAGATGACGATGGCGACGGATGCCGCGAAGACGACGACCACGGATGCCGCGGGACTGCCCGACGGCTCGGTCGATCCGCGCTTCGCGGCGCCCGTCGCCGTCGGCGGGCGCCCTGCCGCCGCGGCCGGGCATCACGGGCCGTCCGGTGTCGACCGGCGAACCGAGGTCGGGCGCGATGACGCCGGCACGGCGGCATCCGTCACCCGGCCGTCGCGGCCGCGAGGCGCGCGGCGCCCGCTGACCGGTCGGCGCTGGTTCGTGGTCGTCGGCGGCGCAGTGCTGCCGATCGCGCTGCTCCTGACGTGGCAGGTCGTGTCGACGACCGGGCTCGTGCCCGTGTCGATGCTGCCGTCGCCCGAGATGGTGTGGCTCGCGGCGGTCGACCTCGCCGAGCGCGGGCTGCTCGGCCAGTACGTGGCGATCTCGACGCAGCGCGTGTTCCTCGGCTTCGCGTTCGGCGCGGCCCTGGGCCTGTTCGTCGGCGCGATCGTCGGACTCTCCCGGCTGGGCGACATCCTGCTCGCGCCGACGCTCGGGGCGCTGCGCGCGGTGCCGTCGCTGGCGTGGGTGCCGCTGCTGATCCTGTGGTTCAAGATCGGCGAGGAGTCGAAGGTCATCCTCATCGCCATCGGCGCGTTCTTCCCCGTCTACACGATCGTGTCGGCCGCGCTGCGGCACGTCGACCGGCGCCTGCTCGAGGCAGGCCGCGCGTTCGGCCTGCGAGGCGTGCCGCTGTTCGCGACCGTGCAGCTGCCCGCGGTGGTGCCGTCGGTGATCTCGGGTCTGCGCCTCGCGCTCGCGCAGGCGTGGCTGTTCCTCGTCGCGGCCGAGCTCATCGCATCGTCGATGGGCCTCGGGTTCCTGCTCAGCGACTCCGGCAACACGGGCCGCATCGACCGCATCTTCCTCGCGATCATCCTGCTGGCGGTGCTCGGCAAGGCCACCGACTCGATCGTGGGGCGGTTCGAGCGGTGGGCGGTCCGCCGCTGGGCGTGACGCGACACGGGGGCGGGCACCGTCTCGGATAGGGGCCCGTGGCCGGGCACGTTCGCGGGCGGGTCTATTGCGAAACACCGCCGCATACGCGGGGTGTTGCCGGCTTCCCGCAGGCGCGCGCACGCTGCGAGGATGAACGAGTTGCTCATCGGATACGCCCGCGTATCGACGCAAGACCAGGACCTCACGGTGCAGCGCGAGGCACTTCGACGACTCGGGGTGACGGCCGAGCGCATCTACACGGATCAGGGTTTGACGGGGACGAACCGCGAACGCCCGGGTCTACGGCAGGCCATGGCGGCCTGTCGCGACGCGGACACCTTCGTCGTGACCAAGCTCGACCGGCTGGCACGGTCGCTTCGCGATGCCCGTGACATCGTCGATGAGCTGACGGCGAAGAACGTCCGGCTCAACCTCGGCGGGTCCGTCCACGATCCGAACGATCCGGTCGGTCGGTTGCTGTTCAACGTGCTGGCGATGGTCGCCGAGTTCGAGTCCGATCTCATCCGAGCTCGCACGAGGGAGGGCATGCAGGTCGCTCGTGCCAAGGGCCGATTGCGCGGGCGGGCGCCGAAGCTCTCCGCGGCACAGCAGCAACTGCTCATGCAGGTCCATCGGGAGGGCACGCACACGAGTTCCGAGCTCAGCGACATCTTCAACGTGTCGCGAGCGACGGTGTATCGCACGATCCAGCGGCACGCCGGTGACGCCGAGGGGCACGACGAGCCGGCGGGGCCGTGATCGGTCCGCGCTGAGCGTTGCGCGCGGGCGCGCGACCTCGACGCAGCCTGCCTCCGACCGCCTGAATCACTTCGACGACGGTGGTCGAGTGCGTCGGCGCGCGCTTGAAACCCGCGGCACGCCGGCCCCGCGATGGATTCTCGCCATCGATGGGCCGGCAGGGTGACGACGTCCCGGGCTCGCTCGAGGGGGAAAGGTATCCACCGGATACCTTTCCCCCTCGTTCGACGGCATGGCGTCCGGTAGCCGATCGCTTTTAGGCGCCGAACCATCGGCGGAGCCGTCGGCGCAGAGCAGTCGGGATCGAACGCGCCGGGATTCTCGTCTGACCGCTACGTGTGGAGGTATGAACGATCCCCCGATCATCGACGACGCGGACCCGGCACCGAACGGGAGCAACTGTGCGTGGCGTCGAGCTGCCGAAATCCACCGTGAGTGAAGCTTCTCGCACCCAACCGACAGGAATGCGTCGGGCGTCAAGGTGTCGCACGAGATCCCGCTGAAGCATCTCCGCCACCGCGCGAACGTCACCGGACACCGGTGCCGCCGTTCCAGCGATCATGTCGAACGAGTACGCCGTCCCCTCGCCTGAGCGAACCGCCTGGGCGATGTCCGCGAGCGGCCAGTCCGGGTTGGCCGGCGAATCGAAGATGACGTGCCCGGTAATCCCGTCAGCGACGTCCGCGAGTTCCCGCCTTCGAGCCACGATCAGACCCTATCCGCGGACGGCGCAGCCCTGCCGCAGCGTCGCATTGACGGATCGTCCGTGCGTCGCCGGAGGACCGTTTGCGAGCCGTCGGCTACTCGACGAGGTCGATTGGCCCCAGGAAGGCTGTGAACTGTCGCGGGCTCTCGAGTTGCGCCTTCGCCTGGTCGGAATTCATCTCGTCGGGGTCTTCGGCGATCACACGTGCGAGATCGATCCGCTCGGGATTATTCACTAGCAGGTGCCACCGGACGACCGCGGACTTGTCGGTCGCCAACGTAGTCAGCGTCTCGGGCCGGAGCCGCCGTGAGGCTGCAGCCGACGATCGCACCGAGGCCACCGGATCGTGCGCGAGGCGTTCTACCTCGGCGTCCGGCAGGGCGTGGTTATGGATGATCATCGCGCGCATCCGTGGATCCGGGTCCCGGGCAAGACGGCGTGCGAGCTCGGCGTCGGTCGTCACATTCGCCACTTGCAGCCGGACACTTCGGACCGGATCGTTGACCAGCCTGCGGAGGTCTTCGGGATCGAGGTCACCGCGTGTGGCCGCCAGTTCGCGCGTGTGCGCATCTGACGCGGCTATCGCGATGGGCCGCGCGAGCGGGCTGGGGTTCGTCGCGACCGCCCAGCGCACCATGGGTTTTGGATCAGCGACCAGCGTCTCCAGCGCATCGGCAGGGGTCGCCGGATTGCTCGCGACGGCCTCGCGCACCTTTGGAGAGGCGTCGGATGCGAGCTCCCGCAGGATCGACGCAGCGGTGTCCGGGCCGGCGGCCAGCGCGGCTCTCTGGTTGATAGTGGGCACCTGGACAGCCTGCCTCACGACAGACGCAGGCCGCCAACGGGCTGCTCCTCCGGCCGACCGGCTATCGCACATGTGCGATAGAGCGCACTTCTCGCGGAGGAGTGCACTGCCGTTGAGCACCCTAGGATCGCCCGGTTGCGACGACGGCACCTACGCCTGACGAAATCGTCGCTCAGTTCATTGCCGCGGTCGTCGTATGCCTTACCGCCCTGCGGCGCGAATACGGCGCATTCGAGAGGCCGGCTGTCGACCAGCCCATGGTGCTACTGCCGCGAGATGCGGCAGGCACCGTGCGTAGTGGTGTGCTGGACGCACTCGGCCGTTTCCAGCTTCATGGACGAGGTTGCCGGTTCGAGCTGACCGATGGGAGCGAGGTCGATGTCGACTGGGCCTTCGATGGCACACTTGAGTTCGACTCGTGGAAGATCTGGATGTTCGCGAGATCGGTCGGTAGGTCGTCAATCGATCGAGAGGCGGTGCGTGCAGCGGCACAGGCGGCTCCCGCACTCAAGCAGATCAACCCCGATCTATTCACTCTCGCAAGCGATACCTTCTCGCTCTCCCGGGATCGGGACTAAACACGTTGATTCGATGCACGCCTTCATCGGCTCTCGCATAGGGATCGTCCGCGCGCCGGTGTTCGCTCCCTGTTCACCCGGTAGAGGCATCCTT